>NZ_BJZO01000119.1 GCF_007992075.1 Pararhodospirillum oryzae | reverse complement strand
CGGGCGGCTCGGCGGGGGCGGGCGAGGCGCCCAGGGCGCTGGCCGTCATCTGGGCACTGAGCGCGGCGGCCAGGGACGGCGCGGTGGCGGGACCCGGACGGGCCGCGGGAGCGGCCGGCCGGGGCTCGGATGGGGTGGGGCGCGGGTCGGGCCGGGTTTCCTCGGAGGCCGCGCGCATGTCCTGGGCGGCCGCCAGCATGAAGCGCAGGGCCTGCAAGGGGCGTTCGACGGCGGCGCGCTCGGACTGGGAAAGACCGGCCCCGGCATCCTCCTCGGGGGGAGGCTCGGGCGGCTCGCCCACGAGGGGGGCCGTGGCCCGGTTGTGGTCGGCCAGGGCCTGGCCCAGGGTGGGGGCAACCGGGCGACGCCCGGCGGCGGGGGAGGACCGAGGCGCGGGGGCGGGGCCGTTGCCCGAAGCGGAGCCGCCCGGGCTCCCCTGGGGGCGGATCAACGGGCGGGTGAGGGCGGCCGGCAGCTCGTCGTCGGGGGGCAGGTCGGCGAAGGGATCAACGTACCCCTCGCCGGGGGTGTCGGGATCAAGGGAGGGCAGCAGGCCGCCCGGCGCCGTGGCCCGGGGGGGCTGCGGGCGCTCGGGAGAAAGGGCCGAGGCCAGGGTCCGGCGGCGCGGGTCGCCCCCCGGCAGATCGTCGCGCGGGGCAGGGCGTCGGGGAGGGGCGCCATCCGCCATGGGCTCGTCCTTTCCTAAGGGTCGGGTTCAAGGCATTCTTGCTGTCAGGGCGAACCGTGCAAGCGTTCTAACCTTTTCCCTTATCGCATTTTCACGTCGTGAAATGGAGACCTTTCGCCAGGGCAATCGGATGAACC
>NZ_BJZO01000118.1 GCF_007992075.1 Pararhodospirillum oryzae | reverse complement strand
TTGAGGAACCCTCTTCCAAGGGCATCCAGGGCTTCACTCGACTGCCCTGGACTCTTTGTCGTGCCCTCAAGCGCCGGACGCGCACTCCGTGCGCTTGGCTCTCGCGGCAGGGGCCGCGCGCGGTTCTCCTGGTGCGTTCCTCGCGCGCGACCCGTCCGCTGGTCCATGATTCCATCAAGGCGCCCGGCTGTCATCCCCCCGCGAGCGGCCCCGCGTGGCGGGCAGGGCGGGGGGAGTGCATTCCAGATTTCATTCCAGGAAAAAAACGGGGGTGCAGGTTTGCACGGCGCCGCTGGCGTAGGTGCCGTCGGCGTTCTTGCAGCCATCGGCCTGCCCCGGCGCCGTGCCCGCGAAATCGCTCATGACGATGAATCCGGTGTCGGCGTTGCCGTCGTCGAAGCGGGTATCGATTTCCAGCGCCTGGACCCCCGACAGGCTGTTGCGGGTGGGAGCGCCGGCGGGGGTGTCTTGCAAGCGCAGCCAGTGGCCGGTGCCGGCGGTGAGACCGAAGCGCCCGTGGACGATGACAAGGGACAGGCCGCTCAGGCGGGCGGGCAGGGTGGAAGAATCCTGGGCGGGGCCCTCGTCCAGGCGCACGCCACTGAGGAAGCCGGCGGCGGCCAGGTGTTCCCAGGCGCGGGCGGATTCGGCGCCGGCGGGATCGCCCATCCCCCGGTTGGCGGCGCCGATCACGCCATCCCCGTCGCCGTTGGCGACCATTGGGCCGTTGATGTAGGTGGTGGCGGCGGCGAAATCGCCGGGCAAGGCGCCGTAGCGTTCCTGAAAGGCGCTGAAGGCGGCCCGCACGCCCTCCCACTGGCTGATGGTCATGCGCAGGCGCGTGGCCTCGATCAGCTGCTGGCCCTTGAGCACGCCGCCCAGCAACAGGCCGATCAACACCAGCACCACCGACATTTCAACCAGGGTGAAACCGGGCAAGGTGAAGCCGGGGCGAAGGCGCGGCCGGGGTGGCCGCGAAAAGCCGGGATGGGGGCGAAGGCGCGAACGGCGCATGGGCATCTCTGTGTCGGACGGGCGAAGCCGGGGGTCAGAAGGACAACGGGCGGGGATCCGGGCCAAAGGTGTTGTAAAGATCGCGGTCGGCCGGGTGGGCATGGCTGCCCCCCACCACGGTCGCGCGCAGCAGGACGATCAGTTCGACCACGTCGGTTTGCTGGGTGTCGGCGCGAAACAGGCGGCCGACCAGGGGCACGTCCTGCAACCAGGGAACCCCGCGTTCGACCCGGTCCATGCGCTCTTGCATCAGGCCGCCCATGACGACCACGGCGCCGTCGTCGATGGTCACGACCGAGTCGAGTTCGCGGACCTCGACCACGGGAATCAAGGAATCGATGGCATCGTTTTGCAGGGAAACCGCCGGGTCGGCGACCCGGGACGCGATGCGCGACACGGTGGGGCGCACCCCCAGGGTGATCCGGCCCTGGCCGGGCTCGACGCTGGGCTGAACGGTCATGACCAGGCCAATGGGCACGGTGTTGATCTGGCTGGAGTAGGTGGTGCGGGTCACGCCGTCGTTGGTGATGGTGTCGGCGTCGAGCACGAAATAGACCTCGTTCTCGGCCACCTTGAGAACGGCGGTCTGGTTGTTCATCACGGTGAGGCGCGGGCTCGACAAGGTGCGCACGGCGCCAAAGCGGTTGATGAACTGCACCAGGGTTGAAAGATCCACCGCCCCCAGGGTGGCCGTGCCCCCCAAGGTCACGGTCGCGGCCGCGTCGGTGAGCGGCGCGGACACCACGCTCTGGGTGCCGGGGATGTTCAAGCGGAAGTCGCCGTCTTCCCCGAGGGCGGTCCAGTCGATGCCGCTGCGGTATTGATCCTGCAAGGAAACTTCCAGGATCTTGGCCTCGATCAGCACCTGAACCGCCATGGATTCCCGCACCCGGTCCAGGTAGGCCGCGACCTCGCGCTGGCGGGCCTGCGGGGCCACCACGGTGATGACCCCGGCCTGGCGGTTGATGTGAAAGCCGGTGCGGGGTTTTTCCCTGCCCTGGGGCGCGGGAGGGGCATCGCTCGCCGCGTCGGTGTCACGGGACGGGGCCGGACGGGAGGCCGCGTCGCGGCGGGGGGACGAGGCGGCGGAGGAAGGCGCCGGGGCCGCGTCGGGGCGGCTTTCGCGCACGCCCAGCAGGTGGGCAAGCCCGGCCGAGACCTCGGTCCAGACATCGGCCTCCGAGCGCGAGGCCACGCGGCTGGCCGAGGCGTTGCCATGGCTTCCGGCGCCGGCCTGGGCGTCGCCCACGCGGGCGAACACGTCGGTCGAGGTGGAGACGCTGCCCTCGGCGGCGCGGCTGAGGTTGAGCGCGTCCAGGCGATAGGTGACGGGGCGCGGGCGATCGGGTCCGGCCACCAGCACCCCGTTTTCCAGGGCAAGGCGGGCGTTGGCCAGGCCGGCCAGGCGTTCCAGGATCTCGGGCAGGGGACGATCGCGCGCGGTGATCACCACGCGGGCTTCCAGGCCCGGTTCCAGGTCGAGATCCAGGCCCGCGACCCGCGCGAGCGTGACCAGGACCTCGGTGACGGGGGTGGGATGCTCGGCGACAAGGGTGACGCGCCGTCCGCTTTCCGGAGGCGGCAAGGGGCGCCGGGCCGGATCCATGGGAGCGGGAATCGGGGGCTGGGGCTCGGGGGAAGCGGCGGCCCGGTTGCCCTCCAGCGCCTGGTAGTCGGTTTTGCCAAGGCCGGCGGCGGGGTCGAAGCCGGCGCAGGCGGCGAGCGCGAGCACAAGCACGAGTCCGACGCTTTCCCTTGCGCGTGGAGTCCAGACGCGCGTGCCCGGGGCGTTCCCCGTTGGCCATCCCCCCATGATGCGTGTGTCTCTCTTGTCGTGGCCCCACGGATCCCTCGCTGGATGCAAGAAACCCGTTCGCGCTGTGTCCGGCGTCCCCCCGCCGGTTTCCTAGGGAGATAACACGGAAAACGAAGGCTCGTAACCCCCGGTAAGCGTGGCGTGTCCCATCCCCAGGGCCAGGGCGGCCATCAGCGCGGGCGCGAAGGGAACGCCGTTGTCCCGCCCGGGCAGAACGAGGGCGGTGAGCAGGCCACCAAGCCCGGCGGCGATCAGGAACACGGGCAGGGTCTCCACGGGCAGGGCCACGCCAGCGGCGGCGAACAGGCCGACATCGCCGCTGCCCAGGCCCTCGCGGCCGCGCAGGCGGGCATGGACGGCGCGCAAGGTCCAGGCGCCCAGGCCCAGCAGCGCGCCCAGGCCCAGGGCCGGAAGCAGCACCTGTTCCGCCATGGCCAGGCCCTCGCCGGCAAGCCAGGCACCTTCGGGAGCGGCCAGGGGGAAGGCGGGGAAGGATGGAAAAGTGGCCCGGGCCCGCCAGGCCAGGGCGAGGACGGCCAGGGCCAGGGTCAGGCGGTCGGGCACCACGCCCAGGCGGGCGTCGATCAGGGCGATCGCCCCCATGGGCAGGGCCAGGAGCACCCCGAACCCGGCCAGGAGGGGGTCGGACACGGCGCCGGCGATTCCGGCCCCCAGAAGCCCCCCGAGAACCTCGGCGGCCAGCAAGGAGCGGGGCAGGGCGGCCCGGCAGGTGGCGCAGCGTCCGCGCAGCGCCAGCCACGACACCACGGGGATCATCTCCCAAAAGCGCAGCCGGCGCGCGCAGGAATCGCAACGCGAGCGGGCCCAGGCAAGGGGACGCCCTGGGGGCAGCCGGTCGGCCAGGGTGTGGGCGCTCGAACCGACGACAAGCCCGAAAAGGGTAAGGCCGGCAAGGTGCGCGATCATGGCGGGGACGAGGACGGAGAGGGAGACGGGGGCGTCGCGGCGGGGGCGAAGGGAAACGCGGGGGGAGGATGGGTTTCCAGCCAGCGCGCGCGCCGGGCGATGGCGGCGAGATCGACGCCGGGCGGGGCCCCGGTCGTGCGCCACAGCAGCAAGGCGCGGCGATAGGCGATCACGGCGCGGGCGGCCCGGTCGGCGCGATCGGCCGCGATGGCGAGGTTCAACTGGCGCTCCGCGACCCCGGGCGCCAGAAGGGTGGCCTGTTCCAGGGCTTCCAGGGCGGGCTGGGGACGGCCGGCCCGCAGGCGCTGCAAGCCGACGGCGTCCCACAAGGCGGGATCGGCGGGCCACTGCGCCGCCAGGGCCTCCAGGCGGTCGAGGCTTTCCGAAGGGGGCAGGCGGCTCAGCGCCCCGGTCAGGCGCGCGCGCGTCAACGGATCGGTCGGGCGCAGGGCCAGGGCCCGGTCGTAGGCCAGGGCCGCCTCGCGCGGGCGCCCCAGCAGGTCGAGGGCCGCGCCCCGGCCCAGGTGGGCGTCGGCCAGGGCGGGATCCTGGCGCGTGGCGCGGGTGTAGGCCTCCAGGGCGCGGGCGACCTGCCCCGCCCCCAGGGCCCGGTAGCCTTCCTCGGCCGCCATCGCTCCCCGGCCACCGGTGACCACGACCTCGGGCGGGGGCGCGGGCGGGGGGGCGCTTCCGGTGTCCGGCAGGTCCATTTCCGGGGTCAGGCCGCGCAGGGCGGACGGGTCCAGGGGGATGAGCGTTTCCTCGTCGTCCTCCGCGCCGGAAGCGGCGGGCGGGGGCGCGAGGGCATCGGGCGGGGTGGCCCGTGCTTCTTGCAACGGGGCGTTCGTGCCCAGCAGGGCAACAAGCACCAGGGCGGGCCAGGGCGGACGACTCATGGGGGGCAGGCCTTGAGGGGCGGGGAAGCGCGCGTGTTTGCGTGGGGTTGCACGCGCCTGACCGGAAGTCAAGCCGCCCTCTCGGCCCATTGCGTCCGGCCACCCGCGCGACGGGTGCGAGGGCCCTCCCCGGGAGCGCGCGCGGTGCCGGGGGACGACCGCGCAAGGAAAGTCTTGTGATCTGGCGCAAAGGTCTCTATAAAAAGCGTGACATCTTCTTGACACGGCCGGATGGCTGGCAGGGGGTGGGCCGACGGCCCACCTTTTTTGTTTTTTAGTCAGGCCGCACGCCGCCCCTGTCGCCTTGCCGGGTCCCTGGGCGGTGTCGCCCCGGACACCGCGTCACGCCCCCCGGATCAATGCTTAGGAGAGACGACGACCGTGATGGGCCATCTGAACAAGCTGCTGGCGCCGACCGCCGAGGCCATGGGTTATGACCTGGTGCGGGTGGCGTTGCTGGGCAGCGGCCGGCCCACCTTGCAGGTGATGGCCGAGCGTCTGGACGACGTCCCCATGACCGTGGCCGACTGCGAGCTCCTGAGCCGGGCGTTGTCGGCGGTGCTGGATGTCGAGGACCCGATCGCCGGCGCCTACATGCTGGAAGTCAGCTCGCCGGGGCTGGATCGCCCCTTGACCCGCCCCAAGGACTTTGCCCGCTTCGCGGGGCGCGAGGCGCGCATTGAAACCGACCGGCTGGTTGATGGCCACCGGCGGATGAAGGGTGAGTTGCTGGGGCTTGCCGACGAGCGTACCGTTGTCTTGCGTCTGGGCGGGCACGACGGCGTGCCGGCAACCGAGGTGCACATCCCGTTCGGGGCGATCGTGAAGGCGCGGCTGGTTCTGACGGATGCCCTGATCGCCGAATCCCTGAAGCAGGCGGCGCAGCGGGAAAACGAGGAAGCGGCGGACGACGCCGGGGACGACGCCGGAATGGACGCGAACGCGGAGGCCTTCGAGGCCCCCGGGGCCCTCGGGACCCCCGGGACGACGACCACGGCGTGACCAGGCGGCCGGGACGACAGACAGGAAGACGAGAGCAATGGAACGTACCGTTGGCATGAGCCGCCCCGAGCTGATCCAGGTCGCCGACACGGTGGCCCGGGACAAGAGCATCGATCGCGAGGAGGTGTTCGACGCCATGGAGCAGGCCATCCAGAAGGCCGGCCGCTCCAAGTACGGTCACGAGCACGACATCCGCGCGCGCATCGACCGCAAGACGGGTGAAATCCGGCTGGCCCGTTACCTTGAGGTGGTCGAGTCGCCCGAGACCGTGGAAAACGAATTCACCCAGGTTCCCCTGGCCCAGGCACGGCGCAAGAAGGCCGATGCCGAGGTGGGGGATTTCCTGATCGATCCGTTGCCGCCGATCGATTTCGGGCGGATCGCGGCGCAGACCGCCAAGCAGGTCATCGTGCAGAAAGTGCGCGATGCCGAGCGCGAGCGTCAGTACAACGAATACCGCGACCGCCTGGGCGAGATCGTGAACGGTCTGGTCAAGCGCGTTGAGTTCGGGAACATCATCGTCGATCTGGGCCGGGCGGAAGCGCTGCTGCGCCGCGACGAGGTGATCCCGCGCGAGCCGTTCAAGGTGGCCGACCGGATCCGCGCCTACATCGCCGACGTGCGCCAGGAACCGCGCGGGCCGCAAATTTTCCTGTCGCGCACCCACGAGCAGTTCATGGCGAAGCTCTTCGCGCAGGAAGTGCCGGAAATCTACGACGGGATCATCGAGATCAAGGCCGTGGCGCGCGACCCGGGGTCGCGGGCCAAGATCGCGGTGCTGTCCAACGATCACGCCATTGATCCGGTGGGGGCCTGTGTCGGCATGCGTGGCTCGCGCGTGCAGGCGGTGGTGGCCGAGCTGCAAGGCGAGAAGATCGACATCATTCAGTGGTCCTCGGACCCGGCCACGTTCGTGGTCAACGCCCTGGCTCCGGCCGAGGTGGCCAAGGTGGTGCTGGACGAGGAAGCCAACCGCATCGAGGTGGTGGTGCCCGACGAACAGCTGTCGCTGGCCATCGGCCGGCGCGGGCAGAACGTGCGTCTGGCCTCGAAGCTGACCGGCTGGGATATCGACATCCTGACCGAGGCCGAGGAAAGCGAGCGCCGCCAGGAAGAGTTCCATTCGCGCTCGAAGGCCTTCATCGAGGCGCTGGACGTCGACGACGTGATCGCGCACCTGCTGGTCACCGAGGGCTTCACCGGGGTCGAGGACGTGGCGTTCGTCGATCCCCTGGAACTGGCGGGGATCGAGGGCTTCGACGAGGACGTGGCGCGCGAGTTGCAGGATCGGGCCCGTCTGTTCGTCGAGGAACGCGAGGCCCGCAATCAGGACCGGCGCCGCGAACTGGGAGTCAGCGACGATCTGGCGACCCTGGGCGGCTTGTCGGGGGCCATGCTGGTGGCCCTGGGCGAAAAGGGGGTGCACTCCCTCGACGACCTGGGCGACCTGGCCGCCGACGAACTGCGCGAGATCGTGGGCGCCGACGCGATGGACGAGGAAACGGCCAACGCCGTGATCATGGCCGCCCGCGCGCACTGGTTCGATGACGAGGAAACCGGCGCGGCCGGGGCCGGAGAGGCCGAGGCGGACGCTCCCGAGGGCGACGCGAACGAGGAGGCCTGATCCGCATGAGCGCGCCTTGCGTCGATACCACGAATGGGGACGACGGGCCGTCGCTTGAGGCGGAGTCCGCGCCGCTTCCCGAAGACCAGGGGGCCGAGGACCAGGGGGCGCCGGTGTCCGTCACGGACGACCGGGAGCCCGACGGCCCAACCCGGCGCTGTATTTTAACGCGGGCGGTCCGTCCGCGCGAAGTAATGGTGCGCTTTGTCGTGGCACCGGACGGGGTGGTGATCCCGGATCTGGACGCGACCCTGCCCGGGCGGGGATTCTGGTTGAGCCCTGGGCGCGATGTGGTAGAAACGGCGACGGCCAAGGGCAGCTTTGCCCGCGCCGCCCGTCGGGCGGTCTCCGTGCCCCCGGATCTGGCGGCTCGGGTGGATCATCTGCTGGAAGAACGCTGTGTTGGACTGATCGGTCTTGCCCGCAAGGCGGGACAAGCCGTTTGTGGTTTCGAGAAGGTCAAGGCGCTGGTGGCGTCCCAGCGGGCGGCGGTGGTGCTGGACGCCTGGGATGGCGCCGACGACGGGCGCCAGAAACTCGAATCGATCGCCGTCACGAGAGGCGTTCCGGTTTTCCGGGCGCTGGATCGGGCGACGCTGGGACGCGCCTTTGCCCGGAGCGACGCCGTTCACGTGGCGTTGGGGCCGGGTGGCCTGGCCCGTCGCCTGGAAGCGGACCTGATCCGCCTGGGGCGCCTGCGCGGACGCCAGGGCACGGGCGAGGAGAACGATCCGGCGGCAAGGACGTCAAAGGGGGGCGCGCAACGCTCCCGGGGGACGGGAGGGCGCGAAGCCCGCACCGGCCCATTGGATCCGGCCCAGGTGGGCCACCGGTCGGGCGCGACGCGTCGGACCAAATGAGCGTGTGTGTCCCGGTACCCATGGGTGCGGGGGCAAGGTGGAATCCGGGGCAGTGTCTCCCGGGCGGGCCGTGGGGTCCGGATGTTTGGAAGCAGGGCAAAGCCGCATGACGAACGACAAGGACCGCAAAGCCCCCCTGTCGCTGTCCTCCAAAGGGAAGCTTGAGTTGAGAAAAAGCGTTGAGACCGGGCAGGTCCGGCAGAGCTTTCCGCATGGTCGCTCCAAGGTAGTGCAGGTCGAGGTACGCAAGAGCAAGAAGCGGACCCTGGTGGCGGGCGATCCGGCTGCCATCCAGAACGCGAGCCGGGGGGCGGCAACCACCGACACCGGGCTGACCGCGACCGAGCTGGAGGGGCGCCGGCGGGCCCTGGACGAGGCCGCGCGCGCACGGGTCGAGGAAGAGCGCCGCCGCCAGGAAGAGGCCGCGCGCCGCCTGCGCGAGGAAGAGGAAGCGCGCCTGCGCAAGGCCGAGGAAGAGGCGCGCGAGCGCGCCGAGGAAGCCGAACGCCAGCGCAAGGCCGCGGAAGAAGCGGCCGCCGCCGAGGCGGCCGCCCGGGTCGCGGCCCAGACGGCTCCGGCCGCGCCCGAACCCGTGGCCGCGCCGGCTCCGGCCGCGCCGCGTCCGGGTCCGCGTCCGGCGCCGCCGCGTCCG
>NZ_BJZO01000117.1 GCF_007992075.1 Pararhodospirillum oryzae | reverse complement strand
AGAGTAACTTCGAGACCAGGTTGGGCCAAGAAATGGCCCAACCTGGTCTCGGATTACTCTAGGGGGAAGACGGGCGGGCGGCTTCTTTCCGGCGCCGGACCCGGTCGGCCAGGATGGCCCACACCGCGCCGTTCCCCCAAGGGGCCAGGCTAAAGCAGCGCAACAGCCCGCCCACCGCCCGGGCGGGCTGGCCGGCGCTGGCCCAGGTCGCGGCCCGATTGAAGGCAAGGCCGGCCTGGAACGATCGCGTCAGCCGGCGGCTTCGGGCCCGGAATTCGGAGCCGTGCCGGGCTTCCATCCGCTCCAGGCCCGCGAGGGCCAGGGCTGGCGCGGGACGGCCGCCCAGGTGAATGGTGGCGAGCACGGCCGGACAAAAACCCAGGGCTCCGGGAAAGCGGGCCTCAAGGCGGACCAGCAGATCCCAATCCTCGTAACGGGGAAACGCGGTGTCGTAGCCCCCGCAGGCCAGCAGGGCCTCGCGTGCGGCAATCAGGGTGGACCCGGGGCTGGTGTAGCACCCCCAGGCCACATCCTCGGCCGTCAGGCGCGACGCATAGGGGCGGCGGGCCGCGCGTGGTTCGGCGCCAGGGGTCGGCGCCACGAGTTCGAACCCGGTGCAGGAAATCGTCAGCCCATGCCCCTGCATGAACGCGAGCTGGGCCGCGAGCTTGCCCGGTTTCCAGGCGTCGTCACTATCCAGGAAGGCGATCATCGATCCGCGCGCGGCGGCAAGGCCGGTGTTGCGCGCGGCCGCCGCGCCTTGATTGATGGCATGACGCAGCACACGGACCCCGGCGCCGAATGGGGCGAGGGCGCCGGCCAGGTCATCGGAAGACCCATCGTCGACCACCAGGATTTCATGAACCGGAACGTCCTGGGCCAGGACGCTGCGCACGGCCCGCCCGATCAGGGCGGCGCGGTTGTAAGCCGGGATGACGACGCTGATCCGAGGGGGAGGGGACATCCCCGCGCCGCGGTCGGTCGGGAGATCGGTCGTCTCAGGTGTGTCGTTCATGACGGGTTCCCACATGCCACCCCAGATGCTGGGCGAAAAAGACCGGCCAAAGCGGGTCCGTGGCCAGCGCGGCGCGGCCGGTTTTCCAGGCCTTGCTGATTTCGCCGGTCACCGCCAGGCGAGCGCTTTCATATCCGGCGGCCCATCCATGCCAGCGTCGGTAGAAGCGTCGCGCGGCCCCCGATGGGCTGTCGTGCAAGCGGGTGCGGGCCATCAAGGTCGCTTCCGCCAGCAAGGTCGGGGAAGCCCGTCCGCTGAACGTCAGCGAAGCCGCGTGACAGCCATAGGCGTAGATGACTTCGTCAAGGACCGTGGTCTGGTAGCCCGCCAGATGATACCGGCCCAGAAGATCGCGGTCGGCATACGTGGGATAGGTGTCGTCGAAGCCCGACAGTGCCTCAAGCACCGGGCGGTGAAAGAAACGCCCGTTGAGCAGGATATGGCCGGAAATGATGTCGCCGGCGCGCAGGGCCTTGGGCGCCGGGTGATTCAAGACTTGTTCTTGCACGGTGGTGGGGCCGTCCCATGTTTGCAACAGACAGCCCCCGCACACACTGGCGCTGTCCGTCCGACGGGCGAATCCGGCCCGCACGGCGGCCAGGGCGCCGGGCAACAGACGGTCATCGGTGTTCAAGAAACCGACCACGTCGCCCCGGGCCCGTTCGATGCCCCGGTTGAGCGCCTCGTACAGATTGCGGTCGGGCTGAATGATCAAGGTCGCCTGGGGAAACCGCTGGCGGACCAGGTCATGGGTTCCGTCCGTGGATCCGCCATCAATGATTAGGATTTCGATGGCATCGTCTTTCTGCTCGACGACGCTTTGCAACGCCGCGCCAATCCAGCTGGCACGGTTGAGGGAGGGGGTTACCAGGCTGATGATCATGGAAGCCTTCCACGAAGGCCGGATCGGATCCGGCAAGAAAGAGAGGGAAGCAAACCCCCTCGCCTGCCTTCTGGCAAGGAGAGTTTCAAGGACACGGGTCAGCCCCGAGGGGGAATTGCCTTGTGACTTTGGCTTCCATGCATCGGGAAAAGTCCCTTAGAGTTTATCCGGGAAAAACGAAAACCACTTCTCCCCAAACGACGGACTCCGGATAACGAAGACAGAGGTGGAGCTGACTTCCCCTCCCTTTTTGGACGAGACGCCATGCCCACGATTACCGGCCAGACCTATATCGACGCCCTGCTGGCGGATGCCGCCACCCGCTGGAATGCCGATGCCGCCGTGGGAACGGCTGACACCCTGACCTACTCGTTCCTGACGGCGGTTCCGGATTACGCGGCGGGCACGGTGGATGCCACGGGTTTCGTCGCCATGACCGACGCCCAGAAAGCCGCGACCCGGGCCGCGCTCGGCGCCTGGAGCGCCGTGGCCGGGCTGACGTTCCAGGAAACCGCCTCGGGCGGGGATCTCCAGTTCGGGACCAACAGCCAGGCCGCGACGGCAACGGGATACGCCTATTACCCGACGGCGGGCAACACGGCGGGCGACATCTATGTGAATGCCAACTATGCCGCCAACGCAAGCGCGCTCAACGCAGGCCAGGAAGGGTTTCAGATCCTGCTGCAGCTGATCGGCCGCGCCCTGGGCCTCAAGCAGCCGGGGAACTACACGCTAGGCGGCATTGCCCCCGTGAGCCCCTACCTGCCGACGAATCAGGACACGACGGCCTACACGGTGATGTCGGCCACCGCCGCCGCCAGTGGAGTGGCACCCTCCGGGCCCATGCTTTATGACATCGCGGCCATTCAATACCTGTACGGGGTCAACACGACCACGAACGCCTCGGCCAACACCTACACCCCCAATGGCACCACCCGCTTCGCGATCTGGGACGTGGACGGGATCGATATCATCGACGCCTCGGGGCAGTCGGGTGGGGTTGTCATCGACCTGCGGGCGGGAGCGTTCAGCTCGATCGGGGCGGTGAACAACGTGGCCATCGCCTATGGCGTCACCATCGAACAGGCCATCGGAGGGCTGGGCGACGACACGCTGACCGGAAACGACCTGCCCAATTACCTGGTCGGGGGCCAGGGGAATGACATCATCCATGCCGGCCCGGGAGATGTGATCAACGCGGGCGCGGGACTGGATCTTGTCATTCTGTCGGGCACGGGCAACTCGGTGACCCTGGCCGAGGTGGAAAGCGTGACGGGATCCACGGCAGCGGATTCCATCGTCCTGACCGGCGGGGGGCGTGTCATGCTTTCCAACATCGAAAGCGTGTCGGGCTCGGGGCATGAATGGATCGACCTGGGCTCGGGCGGGGCCTCCATCACCCTTGAAGGCGTCAGTACCCTGATCGGAGGCAGTGGCACCGATACCGTGAGGTTGAGCGCCCACGATGATCGCCTGATCATGGCGGCGGTCGAAGTCTTGAATGGCGGGGCCGGCGCCGACTGGATCGACCTGGGGGCCCGGGGCAACACGATCATGCTGAGCGGGGTGGAAACCCTGGTGGGCGGGGCCGGCAACGATGTGATCACGCTCACCCCCCTGAACGACACCCTGATCACGGCCGCCGTCGAAACCCTGAGCGGCGGGGCCGGCAACGATTGGCTGACCCTGGGCGATCGCGGCAATACCATTCACCTGAGCGAAGTCGAAACCCTGGTGGGGGGCGCGGGGAGCGACGTCGTCACCCTGGGGCCTCTCGGAAGCCTGGGGAGCATGGGCAACACCATCACCCTGGCCGCGATCGAAACCTTGACCGGCTGCGCGCGGCGCGACGCCGTGACCCTGGGCGATCGCGGCAACACCATCACCCTGGCCCAGATCGATTCCCTGCAAGGGGGACGGGGCGGGGACTGGGTGGAACTGGCGGGGCCGAACGATATCACCCTGGGGGGGATTGAAACCCTGATCGGGGGGAGCGGCAGCGACATCGTCCATCTGACCGGGCTGGGAACCACCATGATCCTGGCCGGCATTGAGGCGCTTTACGGAACCTCGGGCGGGGGTAATTTCATTTTCCTGGGCGATCGCGGCAACTCGACCCTGGTCGTGGGGGTCGAAACCCTGATCGGCGGGCGGGGCGGCGATGGCATCACCCTGGGCGATGGCGGCAATTCGATCATTCTCACCGCGATTGAAACCCTGGTCGGGGGAGGCGGCAGCGATGTCGTGAGCCTGGGGGCGCGGGGCAACACCTTGACCATCCTGGGGATTGAAGCGCTGATCGGGGGCAGTGGCGCCGATTACGTCACCTTGGGGGCTCGGGGCAATACCATGGGGATGATCGGGGTGGAGACTCTGATCGGAGGCGCCGGAACCGACGTTGTTTCCCTGGGCGCCCAGGACAACACCGTGATCCTGGTCGGCCTGGAAACCCTGACCGGCGGAAGTGCCGGGGACTTCATCACCCTGGGGGCCCGGGGCAGCACCATGACCATGAGCGCGGTGGAAACCCTGATTGGCGGCGCGGGCACCGATGTCATCACCCTGGCCGGCCAAAGCAATGCCGTCATCCTCACGGCGGTGGAAACGCTGATCGGCGGCGCGGGCACGGACACCGTGACCCTGGGCGCCCGGGGGAATCTCACCGCCGTGTGGGGCGTTGAAACCTTGCACGGGGGGGCAGGGGCCGACTTCATCACCCTGGGCACCGCCAGCAACTCGATCACGCTGGATGGCATTGAAACCCTGATTGGCGGCCAGATGCACGACTGGGTCAACCTGGGCAGCCAGGGCAACACGGTCATTCTGGCCGGGGTGGAAACCCTGGTGGGGGGAGCCGGGACCGATCACGTCCGGCTGGGGGCGCGGGGGAACAGCATCTTTCTTTCCGGGATCGAGCAACTGACCGTTGGAACGGGGATCGACATCCTGTCCCTGGACAGCGGGCAGACAACCGGGACGGCGGTCGTGTTTTCGACCATCGACGACGGTGCCGCCCCGGGCGCGACCGTGGGCGAGGATGTGATCCACGGTTTTTCCGTGGCACGAGGCGACACCCTTGCGGTGACGGGATCCCTGGGGAGCCTGATCGACCGCAATGGAGACGGCGCCGTGACCGCCGTTGTCCAGCGCACCGGGGCGGTTTCCTTTGAGAGCGCCGAGGTAATCCGCCTTGAAACAACGCTTTCCAACCTGACCGACGATGGCTTTGCCGCCTTTCGTGGAGCCATCGGGGCATTAAACGGACCCGCGACCGGGCTGGTCCTGGCGTCGAACGGACGGGATACCGGGGTTTACCTGGTCCTTCGCCAGGAAACGATCTCGGGAGCGCTGGCTGGCGGCGAGGTCCGTCTGTTGGGCATGCTCAACGACGTGAGTGTTGCGACAAGCGCGGCGATCTCGATGCTTTAAAGTGAAACCCGAAAAGTTCGAGCCGCTTTTCGGGTCAGTTGAACGCAAAAATAAAACATCAAAGCACCGCGCCCGGATCCGGTTTAACGCACGGTGCTGAGGGAGTCTTCCAGTTTAAATTGACTCTGGAGAACGCTAAATTCCTTTATTTGATTTCCTTGGGAAAAGCGGTGCCCACTTTTTCCGGGTAAACGCTACCGTTCCTGCGGATCGAGGGTGATGTGACCGCAGGCCAGAAGCGCGTCTTCGACCAGTTCGATCAAGGCGTGGCCGGCCGTGATGTGGACTTCTTGAATCCGGCCCGTTTCATGGGATGGCACCAGCAGCGCGCAGTCGCAATGGTCCAGGGCCGGTTTGCCGCTTCCCCCCAGGAAGCCGATGGTGCGAAGGCCGCTCTGGCGCGCGCGGGCCAGGGCGGCGACCACATTGGGAGAGCGCCCCGACGTGGTCAGGCCTAGCAAGACATCCCCGGGACGACCCAGGGTTTCGGTCATGCGCGCATAAAAGCCTTCATAGCCATAGTCATTGCCGCACGCCGTCATTGACGATGAATCCAGGGCCAGCGCCAGGGCGGGCAACCCCGGCCGGTTCACCTCGGCGCGCAAACGGACCAGGAGCTCCGCCGCCAGATGCTGGGCGTCGGCCGCCGACCCGCCGTTGCCACACAGCAAGATCTTGCCCCCCGCCGCCAGAGCCCGATGGCAGATTTCCGCCATTTCGACGATCACCGCCGCATGCTCGGCCATGACGGTCGTTTTCACGGCAATGGAACGGGCAAACAAGGATCGGACCCGATCAAGGCGGGCCTCGGGGGATTGCTCTGGCCAGGGGTAGGTCATGGGGGCCGCTTTCTTCTTTCCGGGGCAGTCAGCATACAAGAGGAACAGCCGCGCGGAAAAAAAAAGAGGGGCGGCCCGAAGGCCGCCCCTCCCTTGCGTCGTGTTTTGACCGATTAGCCGGCGAGGATATCGCTGGCGGTCAGGGTCGAGCCGTTGAACTTGCCAAGCAGCTTGGTTTCATCGGCGCTGATCGAGCCGTCGCCGTTGGCGTCGGTGACCATGTACAGACCCGAGGTCGAACCGCTGTGGGCCAGGACCAGCACACTGGCATCGGCCGAGCTGTTGTTCAGCGTGCCCAGGGCGGTGCGGAACGAGGCGTACCCGGTGTCTTCCAGATCGCTGACGCTCGTGGACAGGACAACCAGCTCGTCCGTGCTGAGATTGACCTCGCCGCTCGCGCGGGTGGCCGAAGCCAGCAGGCCGTTGGCGTTGTTATCGACCGCCGTGCGCAGGGCACCCTGGATCGACACCTTGTCCGTGCCCGACTGGAAGTTGGTGACCGTATCGGTCCCGTTGTCCTCCGAGTTGAACACGATGGTGTCGGTGGTCCCGCTGCTCACCAGGGTGATGCTGTCGTTACCGGCGCCGCTCTGGAAGGTGATCGCCCCGGCGGTGACCGTCACGACGTCGTTACCCGACCCACCGGTCAGGGTCTCGATGGAGGACACCGAGATGGTGCCACCACGCGCGCCCAGGGTGATGACGTCGTTACCCGCGCCACCAGCCAAGGTTTCGATCGCCGCCAGGATGACGGTGTTGCCCGAAGCCCCCAGGGTGATGACATCGGTGCCCGAGCCACCGACCAGGGTTTCCACGCCCGAGAGCGTCATGGTGTTGCCACGCGCGCCCAGGTTGATCCAGTCGTTGCCCGTGCCACCGGCCAGGTTTTCGATCGAGGCCAGGACCACCGTGTTGCCGGAGTTACCCAGCGACACCGTATCCGTGCCCGAACCGCCGACCAGGGTTTCGATCGCGCTCAGGCGGTTGACGGTCTGGCCGCCATCCTGGAGCGAGATCCAGTCGTTGCCCGTGCCACCGGTCAGGGTTTCGATGCCGCCGATCGTGATGCTGACACCGCGGTTGCCCAGGGTGATGACATCGTTACCCGCGCCACCGGTCAGGGTTTCGATCGCCGCCAGGATGACAGTGTTGCCCGAAGCCCCCAGCGTCACCGAGTCATTGCCCGCGCCACCGATCAGGGTTTCGATGCCCGAGAGCGTCATGGTGTTGCCACGCGCGCCCAGGTTGATCCAGTCGTTGCCCGTACCACCAGCCAGGGTTTCGACCGCCGCCAGGATGACGGTGTTGCCGGAGTTACCCAGGGTCACCGAGTCGTTGCCCGAGCCACCGATCAGGGTTTCGATCTGGGACAGGGAGGCCGTCTGGTTCCCCGCCGCCAGAGTGATCCACTGCTCGCCCGTGGCACCGGTCACGGTCTCGACCGCCGCCAGAGTGATGGTCGTCGAGCCACTCAGGGTGATCAGATCGTTCCCGGAGGAACCGGTCAGGGTGTCAACCCCGCCCGTGATGATCACGGTCGAAGCCGCGCCCAGGGTCAGGACATCGCTGCCCGCGCCACCGGTCAGGGTTTCGATGCCCGAGAAGGTCATCGTGTTGCCACGCGCGCCCAGGACAACGAGATCGTTACCCACGCCACCGGTGAGGGTTTCGACCGCCGCCAGGATCACCGTGTTGCCCGCGGCACCCAGGGTCACCGAGTCGTTGCCCGACCCACCGACCAGGGTCTCGATGGTCGAGGCCACGAGGGTCTGACCGCCGGACGCCAGAGTAACCCACTGCGCGCCGCTGGAACCGGTGACGGTTTCAACGCTGCCCAGCGTGATGGTGTTGGCGCCGCTCAACGTGACCAAGTCGTTCCCGGAAGAACCGGTAAGGGTTTCGATCCCCCCGAGCACCGTGATGGTCGAGCCCGTGGCCAGGGTGATGAGATCGTTGCCCGTACCACCGGTCAGGGTTTCGATCGCACTCAGGGTCATCGTGTTGCCACGCGCGCCCAGGGTGATCACGTCGTTGCCGTCACCACCGGTGAGGGTTTCGATGCCCGCCAGGATCATCTGGTTGCCCGTGGACCCCAAGGTGACCACGTCGTTGCCCGTGCCACCGATCAGGGTTTCGATGCCCGTCATCAGCGTCACGGTGCTGCCGGCCGGACCCAGGTTCACCCAGTCAGCGCCACCAGGAGTCACGGCGCCGGTCAGCGGGTTAATCGTGGCCGCGGCACCAACGATGCTTTCCACGCCCTGGATCGTGAGGGTCTGACCACCCGCCGCCAGGGTAACCTGATCGGCACCAGCGCCACCGGTCAGGGTTTCGATCCCGCCGACCGTCAGGATCTGGCCGCCGGAAGCGAGGGTGATGACATCGTTGCCCGACCCGCCGGTCAGGGTGTCGATGGTGCTCACCATCATGGTGGCGCCGCGGGCGCCCAGGGTAACGACATCGGTGCCCGACCCGCCGGTCAGGGTTTCGATGCCCGCCAGGATCACCGTGCTGCCCGAGTTGCCCAGGGTAATGACATCGTTGCCGGCGCCACCCACCAGGGTTTCGATACCGGAGAGCGTCATGGTGTTGCCACGCGCACCCAGGTTGATCCAGTCGTTGCCCGTGCCGCCGGTCAGGTTCTCGACCGCCGTCAGGATCATGGTGTTGCCGGTGTTAACCAGCGTCACGGTGTCGGTGCCCGCGCCACCATACAGGGTTTCGATACCACCAACCGTGATGGCTTCGCCGCTGGAACCCAGGGTGATGACATCGTTGCCCGAGCCGCCGGTCAGGGTGTTGATGGCGGAGACCAGGATCGTGTTGCCGCGGGCCCCCAGGGTGACCGCTTCAACTCCCGTGGTATGACCGGTCAGGGTTTCGACGCCCACCAGGGTGATGGTGGTGCTGCTGGAGGAGCTGAACGACACCGCGTCGTTGCCCGCGCCACCATACAGGGTTTCGACAGCCGCGATGGAGATCGTGTTGCCGGCGTCACCCAACGTCACCAGATCGTTGCCCGACCCACCGGTCAGAGCTTCGACCCGGGCCACGGTGATGGTCTGGCCACCCGTCGCCAGCTCGATGGAGTCAGAGCCCGTGCTACCGATCAGGGAGCTGATCCCACCCACGACGGTGTTGCCGGCGCTCGTGTCACCCAGGGTAATCAGCTCGACACCCGAACCGCCCATGATGGTTTCGAAGCCCGAAACCGTCATGGTGGTGCTGCCACTGATCCGCACCACTTCCGTGGTGTAGGTCGACCCGCTCAGGGTTTCGATGCCCGACACCGTGAGGGTCGTGCCATTCGAAGCGTAGGGGGTTCCCACGGTGATGACGTCGATACCGGCGCCACCGGTCAGGGTTTCGACGCCCGCCAGGGTCATGGTATTGCCGCGGGCACCCAAGGTCACCGCGTCGTTGCCCGAACCACCGACCAGGCTTTCAACGCCCACCAGAATGATGGTCGAGCCACCGGTGGCACCCAGGGCCACCGCGTCGGTGCCCGAGCCACCGTACAGGGTTTCGATCGCCGACACGACGATGGTGTTGCCACCAGCGGCCAGGGTCACGCTGTCGTTGCCCGAGGTACCGGTCAGGGTGTCGATCAGGCCGACGGTGAGGGTC
>NZ_BJZO01000116.1 GCF_007992075.1 Pararhodospirillum oryzae | reverse complement strand
TTGAGGAGCCCTCTTCCAAGGGCGCCCAGGGCTGCACCCGATCCCCCTGTCGCTCCCCCCTGGCTCCTCTCGCGCGGGGGGGCGGAAATGGTCTATGGTCCGCCCCCACCAACGCACCGAAGGGGGACTTGTCGCATGGTGGCTTTGCAAAGCCTGCTGGGGCTGGGGGTGTTCGTGGCCCTCGGGTGGGCGTTAAGCGAGAAACGGCGCGCCGTGGCGTGGCGCACCGTGGGCATCGGGGTGGCCTTGCAGATTGTCATCGCGCTGGCGCTCCTCAAGATTCCGTTCCTGCAACCCGTGTTCATCGCCCTCAACGATCTGGTCGGTGCCTTGCAGACGGCAACGCGGGCCGGATCGTCGTTCGTGTTCGGATACCTGGGGGGCGGAGAACTGCCCTATGCCCCGGGCGGAGCCGGATCGTCGTTCGTGCTGGCGTTCCAGGCGCTCCCCTTGATCCTGGTCATGAGCGCGTTGTCGTCGCTGTTGTTCCACTGGCGCATTCTGCCGGTCATCGTGCGCGGCTTCGCCCGGGCGCTGGAACGCACCTTGGGGGTGGGCGGCGCGGTGGGGGTCGCGGCGGCCGCCAACATTTTCGTGGGCATGGTCGAGGCGCCGCTGTTCATCCGCCCCTATGTCCGCCAGCTGACCCGGGCCGAGCTGTTCATGGTCATGACCTGCGGCATGGCCACCATCGCCGGCACGGTCATGGCCTTGTACGCCTCGTTCCTGCAAGGCGTGATCGATAATCCCCTGGGCCAGCTTCTGGTGGCCTCGCTGATCAGCGCGCCGGCGGCCATCGTGGTCGCGGTGTTGCTGGTGCCGGGAGAGGCCGGGACCCGGGGCGAGTACCAGCCCACGCCCTCGGAAGCGACCACGGCGATCGAGGCCATCGCCATTGGCGCCCAGGAAGGCGTGGCCTTGTTGTGGAACATTGTCGCCTTGCTGCTGGTCATGGTGGCCCTGGTGGCGCTGGTGAACGGCGCCCTGGGCCTGCTGCCCGACCTTGATGGGGCGCCCCTGACCCTGGAGCGCCTGCTGGGCTGGCTGATGGCGCCCGTGTGCTGGCTGATGGGCCTGCCCTGGGCCGAGGCCACGGTGGCCGCGCCCCTGTTGGGCATCAAGGTGATTTTGAACGAGCTGATCGCCTACCTGGGCCTGTCGCACCTGCCGGCCGACGCGCTTTCGGAGCGCTCGCGCCTGATCATGACCTATGCCCTGTGCGGCTTCGCCAACTTTGGCTCGCTGGGGATCATGGTCGGCGGCCTGACCGCTCTGGCCCCGGAACGCCGGGCCGAAATCGCCGGCCTCGGCCTGAAGTCGATCCTGTCGGGCACGCTGGCCACCTGCATGACCGGCGCCGTCGTGGGCCTCGTGGTGGGATGAGGGAAGCCGTGTCCGCGAGCGTGGCCGGGGTGCTCCCTCCGGGGGCGGGGGGCATCGTGGCGCTGGGGGTGCTGGCGCTGGCGGTGCTGCTGATCGGGGTTCTGGTGGGCCGGCTGCTGCCCCGCCGTCCGGCGGCGGGCCTGGGGCGACCCCTGGAAATCCTGGTGGCCGCGACCGAACGCCTGGCCCAGGCCCAAGCCGAGATGAACGGCCGCCTGGGGCAGGTCGCCGACGGCCAGGTCCGGGCCCAGGAAACCCTGGCTGCCCGCCTGGCGTCGATCGATGCCACCCAGCGCACCTTGGCCGACCTGTCGGGGCGCGTGGCCGGCTTGCATGCCCTGCTGGGCAACAAGCAGGCGCGCGGCGCCCTGGGGCAGGTTCAGATGGAGGACCTGGTCAAGGACCTGCTGCCGCCCGGGGCCTACCGTTTCCAGGCGCGTTTGGGCAACGGGCGCATCGCGGATTGCCTGCTGGTGCTGCCCAACCCGCCCGGGGTGCTGTGCCTGGATGCCAAGTATCCCCTGGAAGCCTACCGCGCCTGCCTGGAGGCCCGCACCGACAGCGCGCGCGAGGCGGCCCGGCGCGCCTTCGCCGGCGACGTGCTGCGCCACGTGCGCGACATCGCCGAGCGCTACATCGTGCCGGGCGAGACCGCCGATCAGGCCTTGATGTTCGTGCCGGCCGAGTCTGTCTACGCCGAGATCCACGCCCATCATCCGGGCGTGGTCGAGGAAGCCTTTCGCCGGCGGGTGTGGATCGTGTCGCCCACCACCTTGATGGCCACCCTGACCACGGTGCGCGCGATCTTGAAGGACGCGCGTCTTGCCGAAACCGCCACCCGGCTGCGCGGCGAGATCCAGGGACTGGTGGACGACGTGGCCCGCCTGGCCGAACGGGCCGAACGCCTGGGCCGTCATTTCGAGCAGGCGGCCACCGACGTGCGCGACCTGCGGATTTCGGCGACCAAGATCGTGCGCCGGGGCGAGGTCATCGATCGCCAGCAGCTGGGCGAGGACGAGGCCGACGACCGGTAAGGGGGCGCGTCCCGTCCCGTCCTTCCTTCAGGGTGTGGTGGAACCGGCCTGGGTGGCCAGCAGGCGCTCGACGAAAGCGGGAACCAGGCGCGAGGCCGGGCCGTGGTGGCACTCGTCGAACAGGCTGGCGCCGTGGCTGGGCTCCAGGTTCAGCTCCACGGTGCGCGCGCCGGCGTCGCGGGCCTGGCGCACGAAGCCGGCGGCGGGGTAGACGGTGCCCGAGGTGCCGATGGACACGAACAGGCCGCAGGCGTTCAAGGCAGTTTCGATCCGCTCCATTTCCAGCGGGATTTCGCCAAACCAGACCACATGCGGGCGCAAGGTGCCCCGCGCCTGACAGGCGGGACAGGGTTCGTCGAGATCCAGATCCCCTTCCCAGGCGTGAATCCGCTGGCACAAGGTGCAGCGGATCTTCAACAGCTCCCCGTGCATGTGGATGAGCCTGGTGGACCCCGCCCGTTCGTGCAGATCGTCGATGTTCTGGGTCACGAGCAACACCTCGCCCGGCCATTCGCGCTCCAGGCGGGCCAGCGCCAGATGGGCCGGGTTGGGGACCACGCCTTCGTCCCTCAGGCCCTGGCGGCGGGCATTGTAGAAGGCGTGCACGCGCTCGGGGTCGCGTTCAAAGCCCTCGGGGGTTGCCACGTCTTCCAGCCGGACCCGCGACCAGACGCCATCCGCGTCGCGAAACGTGTGCAGGCCGCTTTCGCGCGATATGCCGGCACCGGTCAGGACAACGATGGAAGGGGCGGACTGGGTCATCGGATGGAATCCTGTTCAAGGCCCCCAGCGCGACGCGACGGCCGGGGCCGGTTCGGAAAGGCGACGGGACAGGACATCCCCGCGCGACGGGGAAGGGCCCGGGCCCCGGGCGGGACGGCCGGGGTGTTCGCCGTTTGGATCGCGGGCCTTGCGTGGTATCAAGGGCCTGTCGGGCCACGCCGGGCCGTCAGTACGCCGAAGGAGAAGGCCGTGGTCAAGGTTCTGTTCGTGTGCACCGGGAATATCTGCCGTTCCCCGACCGCCGAGGTCGTGTTCCGCGCGCGGGTCGCGGACGCGGGGCTGGCCGCCACGATCGAGACCGACAGCGCGGGCCTGGCGGCCTACCACCTGGGCGAGCCCCCCGATCCGCGTACCCAGGAAGCCGCCGCCCGGCGGGGCCATGCCATGGCCGACCTGCGCGCCCGCCAGGTGAAGCCCGCCGATTTCAAGACGTTTGAATGGATCGTGGCCCTGGACCGCTCGCACCTGCACGGCCTGCGCCGGGTCGCGCCCCCGGGGACCCAGGGGCAGCTTTATCTGCTGCGGGATTTTTCGCAAAAGTATCCCGTGGGCGGCGATGTGCCCGACCCCTACTACGGCGGACCCGCCGATTTCGAACAGGTGCTTGATCTGGTCGAGGATGCCTGCGACGGCTTGCTGGCGGCCGTGCGCGCGACGATTTGAGGTTTCGGGCTGAGGTTTCGGGCCGGGGGTTCCGGGCCAAGGTTCCAGCCGGGGCTTTCGGGTTATTCCCCGCGAATGGCGCGGCCGGCCGACACGATGATGTCGCCGAATTCGCGCAAGAACACGCTGCCGCGCACCGTGCGCTGAATCAACACGCTGCGCCGGTCGGTTTCGTCGGTCTTGCGCTTGACCAGGCCATAATCCGACAGGCGATCGACGGCCCGCGTCACCGCCGGTTTCGAGATGTTGAGCAGGTTGGCCAATCCCCGCACCGTGTGCGGCGGCGGCGTCATGTAGACCGTCAGCAGCAAGGCCATCTGCCGGGCGGACAGGTCGGGGGCGTCGCGTCGCACGCTTTCGACGATCGAACCGCGCCATAAATCCAGGGCTTCGGCGGGGGAAATATCAACCGGCATCCGGGTTTTTCCAGACTGAGAAAGAGCTGTCCTAATGATAGCGAAACAATCGGCGTGGCGCCACGCTGCCGATTACAAGGAAGGCCCCGTGTATAACGGGGCCTTTCGATTCTGGCTACCGCTTCCTGGGAAGATTTCCCCTCAAGGCAACGTGTCGGAGGCGATATGATTTTTCAGGACAGAGAACAACGCGCGTAGTCCCTGGGCCGCGCCACCCTCTGGATGTCCGGGCCGGGAGGAGGGACGCCAGGCGTACAAGTCAAGGTGAGCCCAGCGCACGCCGGGATTGACAAAGGCCTTCAGGAACAAGGCGGCGGTAATGGCGCCCGCGAAGGGGCTTTCGGGCGCGTTGTTGAGATCGGCAAGGGCGCTGTCGAGCAAGGGACGATAGGGGCGCCACAAGGGCAGCCGCCAAAGGGGATCGCGCTGGGCGTGGGCGGCGGCCAGAAGGTGAGAAGCCAGCGCCTCGTCGTCGGTGAACAAGGCCGGCAGGTCCGGCCCCAGCGCGACGCGCGCGGCGCCAGTCAGGGTGGCGCAGTCCAGGAGCAAGGCGGGAGCGCTGGCGCTGGCCTCGGCCAGGGCATCGGCCAGGATCAGGCGGCCCTCGGCATCGGTGTTGCCGATTTCAACGCTCAGGCCCTTGCGCGACACGACGACATCGCCCGGGCGCAGGGCATTGCCGGCCACCACGTTGTCCACGGCCGGAATCAGGACCCGCAGCCGCACCGGCAGGTCGGCGGCCATGACCATGCGCGCGAGCGCCAGAACGTGGGCGGCGCCCCCCATGTCCTTTTTCATCAGGCGCATGCCGCTCGCGGTTTTGAGGTCGAGCCCGCCCGTGTCGAAGCACACGCCCTTGCCCACCAGGGTCACGGCCGGATGGGCCGGGTTGCCCCAGGTCAGATCAATGAGGTGTGGCGGGCGCGGGCTCGCGCGGCCCACCGCGTGAATCAGGGGATAGCCGGCCTCGCGCACCGCGTCCCCCACCAGGACATCGACCCGGGCGCCAAAGCGCTGCGCGGTGTGTTCGGCGGCGCGGGCCAGATCGGCGGGCCCGAGATCCTCGGCCGGGGTGTTGACCAGATCGCGCACCAGGGCGGTGGCGTCGAGCAGCGAGGCGACCAGGGCCCGGTCGGCACCCTCGGGCCACGCCAGGCGGGTCTTGGGGCGGCGTTCGGCGCTGCGGGTCAGGGGGCGGTAGCGGTCGAAGCGGTAGTGCGCCAGCGCCCAGGACAAGGCGACATCGGTGGCCCAGCCCGCCGGCAGGTCGGGCGCGTCCAGGCGGTACACCCCCGGGGGCAACTGGGCCGAGGCGCGCGCGAACACCAAGGGGCCCTCGGGGTCCATGCCCGGTGCGGGATCCGCCTCGGGCAGGGCCACGACGGCGCCCAGCACCGCGCCCTCGGAGTCGGGGAGCAGCAACGGAGAGTCGGGCGGGGCCTCCAGCCCCTGGGCCTTGATCCAGGCCTGGGCCGGGGCCGGCAGCCCCAGGGCCCATTCCGCGAAGCGCGACGCCCGCACGGCATGAAGGGGAAGGGCCCGGCGGGCGGCGTCGGGCTCAAGGACAGGATCGATCAGGCTGGCCAGCACGGGACGGGTTTCCTTTGGAAAAACAAGGCAAGGGGGCGCGAAAAGGGAGAGCCGCCTTTCTTGGAAAGATAAACTCAGGCAAAGGGATCCAGAGTGTGTTCGCTTCAATGTGAAACGGACGGACTCTAGAACTGCATGGGGCCGGCCCGTTCCAGGATCCCGGCGCGGCGATAGTAGCGCAGGGCACCCGGATGCAAGGGCACGGCGGTGCCCTGCACGGCCCGCTCGGGCGAGGCCGCGCGCATCTGGGGCGGGCCTTTCTGGTAAAGGCCGCGAATGCGCGGGTGCCACAAGGCGGCGGTGATCGATTCGATGAACAGGGGATCCAGGTCGGCCAGGGTGACCAGCACCGCGCCCACCTGCAACGTGGGCACGGGATCGGGATTGCCATAGGTGCCCGCCGCGACGTCGCCTTCCGTCAGATAGGGGGCCTGCGCGACCAGGCGATCCAGGCCCGGGGCGCTCAAGGGCGTGAGGGTGATCGGAAAACGCTCGCGCAGGGCCGAAACCAGGGCCACCGGCTCGCCCCCGAAAAAGAAAAAGGCATCCAGGCTGCCCTCGGCCAGGCGGTCGGCCGACTGGGCCGGCGCGTCGAACGAGGCCACAAGCGCGCTTTCCGGCAGGCCCACGGCCTTCAGCATCAAGCGCACGCTGGCCAGGGTGCCCGATCCCGGATCCCCCAGCGACACCTTGCGCCCCTTCAAGGCGGCGAGGTCGGTAATGCCAGCGTCGGCCCGGGTCACCAGATGCAGGCTTTCGGTGTACAAGGTGCCGATGGCGCGCAGTCCCGGAAGGGGGGGAACGCCGTCGCTCACCCGCGAGCCGCGAAAGGCGGCATACGCCACGTCGGCCTGGCAGATGGCGAAATCCAGAACCCGGGTGCCGAGCCCCCCCAGGTTATCGACCGATCCACCGGTGGACTGGGCCACCGCGATCAGGCCGGGCACGCCACACGCGCCGCCTTTTTCACACGGTCGCGAGCCGGGCGGGTTGGAAATGGCGCTGGCGATGAGGCCACCCACGGGAAAATAGGCCCCGCCGGTGCGGCCCGTGCCAATACGGGTGAAATGCAGATCATCGGCGCGGGCCGGGGTGGCGGCCTCGGCGCGGTGGGAGGCCCGGGCGAGCCCCCCCACTCCCGAGGCCAGCGAGGCCAGGGCAAGAGCGCCTTGAACCAGAAAGGCGCGACGGGACGGCGACATCTTCACCTTAAAAACCTCCAAGGCGCGGGCCTTTGGGTTGCAAAGGACGGCGGGCGGTGCCCCCGGGGGCGCGGGGCATGGGGTTCCATGTCGGTCCCCGGGGCGCGCATGACAAGCGCCCGCCCCCCCCGAAAACCGGATTTTTCGGGGGGCGGGCCTGCTCCGCGCCGGAGCGGTTCCTGGGAGGAAGGGTTAGATGCCGCCCATGCACAGGTACTTCAGTTCGGTGAAGTCATCGAGGCCATGGCGCGAGCCCTCGCGTCCGATCCCCGATTCCTTGACTCCGCCAAACGGCGCCACCTCGGTGGAGATGATCCCTTCGTTGATGCCGACAATGCCGTATTCCAGCCCCTCGGCCACCCGCCACACCCGGCCGATGTCGCGCGAATAGAAATAGGCCGCGAGTCCGAACGGGGTGTCGTTGGCCAGGCGCACGGCCTCTTCCTCGGTCGAGAAGCGGTACAAGGGCGCGACGGGGCCGAAGATTTCCTCGCGCGCGATGCGCATGGAGTCGGTCACGTTGGTGAGGATGGTGGGCTCGAAGAAGGTGCCGCCCAGCGCGTGACGCTTGCCACCCACCAAGGCGCAGGCCCCGTGCGCCAGGGCGTCGCCCACCAGGGCCTCGACCTTGGCCAGCCCCTCGGCATTGATCAGCGGACCTTGCTGGAAGCCGCCTTCCAGGGCCGGCCCCACCTGGATGGTGCGCACGTGGGCGGCCAGCTTTTCGGCGAAGGCGTCGTACACGCCGTCTTGAATCAGCAAGCGGTTCGCGCACACGCAGGTTTGCCCGGCGTTGCGGTACTTCGAGGCAATGGCCCCGGCCACGGCCGCGTCCAGGTCGGCGTCGTCGAACACAATGAACGGCGCGTTGCCGCCCAGCTCCAGCGACACCTTTTTCACGGTGCCGGCGCACTGGGCCATCAGGATCTTGCCCACCTCGGTCGATCCGGTGAACGACAGCTTGCGCACCACCGGGCTTTCGGTGAGCCGGCCGCCGACGGCGCGCGGATCGCTGCTGGTCACCACGTTGAACACGCCCGCCGGCAAGCCCGCCTGCAAGGCCAGCTCGGCCAGGGCCAGGGCCGACAGGGGGGTGTCCTCGGCCGGCTTGATCACCACCGGGCAGCCGGCGGCGAGCGCGGGCGCGACCTTGCGGGTGATCATGGCGCTGGGGAAGTTCCAGGGCGTGATCGCCGCGACCACGCCAATGGGCTGGCGCAGCACCAGCAGGCGCTTGTCGGTGCCGTGCGCCGGGATGACCTCGCCGTACTGGCGCTTGGCTTCCTCGGCGAACCATTCCACGAAGCTGGCGCCATAGGCGATTTCGCCGCGCGCCTCGGCGATGGGCTTGCCGTTCTCGGCGCTCATCAGCACGGCCAGGGGTTCCTGGTGGGCCAGGATCAGGGCATGCCAGGCCTTGAGGCGGGTGGCGCGTTCCTTGGCGGTCAGGGCCCGCCACGCCGGCCAGGCGGCTGCGGCGGCGGCAATGGCACGGTCGGTCTCGGCGGCGCCCAGGTCGGCCACGCGGGCCAGCTCGGCGCCGCTGGCCGGGTCGTGCACCGGGAAGGTGGCGCCGCTGTCGGCCGCGATCCACTGGCCAGCCACGAACGCCTTGTCCTTCAGCAAGCCGGCGGCACGAACCGAGGCCAGGGCGGCCTCGCTTTTGGATCCTTGGGACATGACGGCTCCTTGGCACGGGATCAAGAAGGGAAGAAAACGCGACGAGAAAACGCGATGATAAGGGCAAAATCACGGCCTTGGGGAGGCCCGGCCCCCTGTTTTCGATCTCTTTCGTATGAACCCGACCGGGGGGCGGATGCAACCACGGGCGCGGGGGCGGGGCCTTGACCGGGCGCCCGGCGCGCGGGATATGGATGGAAGGGCCGCCCGGGATGGTGGCCCGTCCGGTTTTCCCTCCGGCCCTCCTTGTCGCGCCTGGGGGCGCGCTTTCCTGTCGCGCCGGCTGGCGCGCTTTCGCGGAACCCTGCGATGCCCGATGTTCCCGCCTTCGCCCCTTCCGTCCTGGCCGATCTGACCGGGCGTTTGCTGGCCTGGTACGCGCGCGAGGGCCGGGATCTGCCCTGGCGGGTCAAGGGGGGGGCGCGGCCCGATCCCTATCGGGTGTGGCTGTCCGAAGTCATGTTGCAGCAAACCACCGTGGCCACGGTGGGCCCCTATTACGCGGCCTTCCTGGCCCGCTGGCCCACGGTCGGGGCCCTGGCCGGGGCATCCCTCGACGACGTGCTGACCGCCTGGGCCGGGCTCGGCTACTACGCCCGCGCGCGCAATCTGCACGCGTGCGCGAGGGCCGTGGTCGAGCACCATCAGGGCCGTTTTCCCGATACCGAGGCCGCCTTGCACACCCTGCCCGGGGTGGGGGCCTACACCGCCGCCGCCATCGCGGCCATTGCGTTCGGGCGCCGGGCGGTGGTGGTGGATGGCAACGTGGAACGGGTGATGGCGCGCTTGTTCGCGCTGGGCGATCCTCTGCCCGGCGCGCGCAAGGCCTTGAAAGCCCGTGCCGACAGCCTGACCCCCGAGGCGGCGCAGGCCGGCGACTACGCCCAGGCGGTGATGGATCTGGGGGCGACCTTGTGCACGCCCCGTAATCCGGCCTGCGGGCTGTGCCCGTGGCGCGATGCCTGCCAGGGCCGGCGCCTGGGGCTGGCCGAGTCCCTGCCGGCCAAGGCGCCGCGTCCGGAAAAGCCCACCCGGCGCGGGATTGCCTTTTGGGCCGAGCGCGCCGACGGGGCGGTGCTGTTGCGCCGGCGCCCCGAACGGGGCCTGCTGGGGGGCATGATGGAAATCCCCTCCACTCCCTGGCGCGAAGAGCCCTGGACCCTGGCCGAGGCGCTGGCGGACGCTCCCTTGAGCGCCGAGTGGAAGCCGGTGCCGGGGCGGGTGCGCCATACCTTCACGCACTTTCATCTGGAACTGGACGTGGTCGCGGCCCGGGTGGGCCTGAATGCCCACGCCCGGGGGGTCTGGGTCGCTCCCGACGACCTGGGCCACCACGCCCTGCCCACCGCGATGACCCGCATCGTCCACCTGGCCCTTACCCGCAAGGAGCGGGGATAAGCGAGGGGGCGGGGCAGGGCGCCCCCCGTGCTTTCCCCGGACAAACTCTAGACTGAAACTGGA
>NZ_BJZO01000115.1 GCF_007992075.1 Pararhodospirillum oryzae | reverse complement strand
TCATCAGTTCCAACCGTTGGTATTATCCGCCTTCTTCCCGCCCCTCTTCGCCCGCCGTGCGAACGCGAAATCCCCACAAAAAAAGCCCGCGACCAACGCGGGCTTCAAAAAAGCAGGGCTTGCCGTGCCGCCCCCCATCAAGGACAGGGGTCTGGGGCCTCCCGGCCCCAGCGGGGCCTGGGGCGGAGCCCCAGGGAAAGCCTCCAGGTGCCCGCCGCCAAAAACAGCCTTGCCGCCCCCTTATTCCCACTCGATGGTGCCGGGGGGCTTCGAGGTGATGTCGTAGGTCACGCGGTTGATGCCCTTGACCTCGTTGATCAGGCGGTTGGCGACGCGCGACAGGAAGGCGTGGTCGAAGGGGTAGTAGTCGGCGGTCATGCCGTCGGTCGAGGTCACGGCGCGCAGGGCCACGGCGTAGTCGTAGCTGCGCGAATCGCCCATCACCCCCACCGTGCGCACCGGCAGCAGCACCGCGAACGCCTGCCAGATGGCATCGTAGAGGCCCGCCGTGCGGATTTCGTCGAGGTAGATGGCATCGACCTTGCGCAGCAGGTCCAGAAGCGGACGGGTCAGCGGCTGGCCCGGAATGCGGATGGCGAGGCCCGGCCCCGGGAAGGGATGGCGCCCCACCATGGTTTCGGGCAGGCCCAGTTCGCGGCCCAGGGCGCGAACCTCGTCCTTGAACAGGTCGCGCAGGGGCTCGACCAGGGCCATGTTCATGCGCTCGGGCAGGCCGCCCACGTTGTGGTGGCTCTTGATGGTCACGCTGGGGCCGCCCGCGAACGACACGCTTTCGATCACGTCCGGGTACAGCGTGCCCTGGGCCAGGAAGTCGGCGCCGCCCACGCGCCTGGCCTCTTCCTCGAACACGTCGATGAAGGTGGCGCCGATGATCTTGCGCTTGGCCTCGGGGTCGGTCACCCCTTCCAGGCGCGACAAGAACAGGTCCGACGCCTCGCGGTGGACCAAGTGGATATTGAAGCGGTCGCGGAACACGGCCACCACCTCGTCGGCCTCGCCCTGGCGCATGAAGCCGTGATCGACCAAAACGCACGTCAGCTGCTCGCCGATCGCCTCGTGGATCAGGGCGGCGGCCACCGAGCTGTCCACGCCCCCCGACAGGCCGCAGATCACCCGGCCGCGCCCGACCTGAGCCTGAATGCGCTTGATGGCGTCGGCCCGGAAGGTGGCCATGGTCCACGACCCCGCGCAGCCGCAGATCTGGTGCGTGAAGGTTTTCAGCAACTGGGCGCCGTGGGGGGTGTGCACGACCTCGGGGTGGAACTGCACGCCATAGAAGCGCCGGGCCTCGTCGGCGATGGCGGCGAAGGGCGCGCCCTCGCTGGTCGCGACCACCTGGAAGCCGGGCGGCAGGGCGATCACCCGGTCGCCGTGGCTCATCCACACCTGTTCGCGCTGGCCCGCCGCCCACACCCCTTCGAACAGGGGGCACGACGCGGTGACGTCAATGAAGGCGCGGCCGAACTCGCGGTGGTCGGGGGCTTCCACCGTGCCGCCCAACTGCGCGACCATGGTTTGCTGGCCGTAGCAGATGCCCAGCACCGGCAGGCCCATGGTGAACAGGCCCTCGGGCGCGCGGGGCGAGCCGGTGCCGATCACCGACGCAGGCCCCCCCGACAAAATCACGCCCCGGGGGGCGAAGGCGCGCACGCTGGCCTCGCTCACCGCGTTGAACGGATGAATTTCGCAATACACGCCGCTTTCCCGCACCCGGCGCGCAATCAGCTGCGTCACCTGGGAGCCAAAATCGATAATCAGAATCCGTTCGGAAGGAGGTTCCGCCATTGTCGCGTCGCTCGGCCATGAGGGGGGGGGAAAAGGAAAGCGGACTGTACTCCCTCCCACCGGTCAGGAAAACCGCTTTATCTTCTCGCTGGTGGCTCTTCGCAGACGCTCCAAACTGCCCTACCTTGAAGGGCACGATCCCCGCGTTCGCGCCACCAGCAAGCCGGTGCGTGCGCCCCCCCACAGGGAGAACGGCCCATGACCCCAGTTCCGACACGCGGCCCCGCCCCTGGACGCTGGGCATTCTGGATCGATCGCGGGGGCACCTTCACCGATATCGTGGCGCGCGATCCCTGGGGGAACCTGCATACCTGCAAGCTGCTGTCGGACAATCCCGGCCTGTACGCCGATGCCGCCCTGGCTGGCATCCGCCGCCTGATGGATCTCTCGCCCGGGGCCGAGCTGCCCGAAAACGCGATCGAGGTCATCAAGATGGGCACCACGGTGGTGACCAACGCCTTGCTGGAGCGCAAGGGGGCGCGGACCGTTCTGGTGATCACGCGGGGGTTCGCCGACCTGCCCAGCATCGGCGACCAGGACCGCCCCGACCTGTTCGCCCGTGCCATCAAGCTCCCCGAACTGCTGCACGAACGGGTGATCGAGGCTCGCGAGCGCCTGACGGTCGAGGGGCATGTCCTGGAGGCCCTCGACGAGTTGGCCTTGCGCGATGCCCTGCAAGCCGCCTTCGACGACGGCTTGCGCACCTGCGCCATTTCCTTCCTGCACGGCTACCTGCACCCCGTGCACGAACAAAAGGCGGCGGCCATCGCCCAGAAGATCGGCTTCACCCAGATTTCGGTCAGCCACCGGGTCAGTCCGCTCATCCGCTTCGTGGGCCGCACCGACACGACCATTGTCGATGCCACCTTGTCGCCCCCCTTGCGCCAGCATATCGACCGCTTGAGCATGGCGCTGAACGGCACCCGCCTGCTGTTCATGCAATCCAACGGCGGCCTGGTCGATTCAGGCCAGTTCCAGGGCAAGGACGCCCTGCTCTCGGGGCCGGCCGGCGGCGTCATCGCCACCGCCCGGGTCGCCGCCGAGGCCGGGGCCGACCGGGTGATCGGCTTCGACATGGGGGGCACCTCCACCGATGTCAGCCACTACGCCGGCGCCCTGGAGCGCGTGTTTGAATCCCGGGTGGGCGGCGTGCGCCTGCGCGTGCCCATGATGCACATCAACACCGTGGCCGCCGGGGGCGGCTCGGTGGTCGCCTTCGATGGCACCCGTCTGACCGTGGGCCCCCAGTCGGCGGGGGCCATGCCCGGCCCCGCCTGCTACCGCCACGGCGGGCCGCCCACGGTCACCGACGCCAACGTGGTGCTGGGGCGGGTGCAGCCCGAGTATTTCCCGGCCGTGTTCGGCCCCGACGGCGACCAGCCCCTGGACGGCGAGGCGGCGGTCCAGGCCTTCACCACCCTTGCCCGCCAGATGGGCGACAGCCGCCCGATCGAGGTCATCGCCGAGGCGGTGCTTGATCTCGCGGTCCAGAACATGGCGGGCGCCATCCGCACCTTGACCGTGGCCCGGGGCCACGACGTGACCGGCTACGCCCTGTGCTGCTTTGGCGGCGCGGGCGGCCAGCACGCCACCCTGGTCGCCGATGCCCTGGGGATCGGGCGCATCGTGCTGCATCCCCTGGCCGGGTTGCTGTCGGCGTGGGGCATGGGGCTGGCCGATCTGCGCGCCATGAACGAGCAGAGCCTGGAAATCCCCCTGGACGCCGAAGCCCATCAGGCCCTGCTCTCGGTGTGGTCGCGGCTGGAAACCAAGGGCCGCCAGACGCTGGCCCTGCAAGGCGCCCCCCTGGACGCCGTTCGCATCGAACGACGCGCGCAGATCCGCTATGGCGGGTCGGATACCGCCCTGGAGGTCGCGGCCGGCTCGATCGAAACCATGACCCACGCCTTCCTGGAGCAGCACCGCCGGCAGTTCGGCTTTGTGCTTGATCGCCCGCTGGTCATCGCCACCGTGATCGCCGAGGCCATCGCCCCGGCCGAGGACGGGGCCGCGCCCCTTGGGGCCGCCCCCCTCCCCTCCCCGGCACCGGCCGCCCGGGCCGCGCGGCCGGTGCCCCCGCCGCCGGCGCTGGCGGTGGTGGGGCTGCACGCGGCCGGCGTGCGCCACCCGGCCCGGGTTTACGCCCGCGACGCCCTGGAACCGGGCATGGTCATCCCGGGGCCGGCCCTGATCCTGGAAACCGGGGCGACCACGGTGGTTGATCCCGCCTGGCAGGCCGGGGTGATGCCCGGCGGAATCCTGGAACTGGTCCGCCGGGGCGCCCGCCCGGTCCGGCCCACCGTGGGCACCGGGGCCGATCCCCTGCGCCTTGCCTTGTTCAACGCCCGCTTCATGGCGATCGCCGAGCAGATGGGCGCGGTGCTGCGCAACACCGCCCATTCGGTCAACATCAAGGAGCGCCTGGATTTTTCGTGCGCCGTCTTCGACCCCTGGGGCGCCCTGGTCGCCAACGCCCCCCATGTGCCCGTGCACCTGGGCTCGATGGGCGAAAGCGTGCGCGCGATCCGCGCCGCTCATCTGGGGGCCATGGGCGCGGGCGATGTGTTCGTGACCAACGCGCCGTACAACGGCGGCACCCACCTGCCCGATCTGACCGTGGTCACCCCCTACTTCCACCGGGGCGACATTCTGTTCTGGGTGGCCAGTCGCGGCCACCACGCCGACATTGGCGGCCTGACGCCGGGCTCGATGCCTCCCGACAGCAAGACCGTGGCCGAAGAAGGGATCTTGCTCGACGCCGTGCCCCTGGTCAGGGGGGGGCGCTTCCTGGAAAACGAAACGCGCGCGCGCCTGGAGGCCGGGCCGTGGCCGGCGCGCAACCCCGACCAGAACCTCGCCGACCTGCGCGCCCAGATCGCCGCCAACGAAGCCGGCATCGCCGAACTCAACCGCCTGATGGCCGAGTTCGGCCCCAAGACGGTGCGGGCCTACATGGGCCATGTCCAGGACAACGCCGAGGAAATGATCCGCCGCGCCCTGGTGGGCCTGCGCGATGGCACCTTTGAAACCCCGATGGATGACGGGTCGCTGATCCGCGTCGCCGTGCGCGTCGATCCCACGGCGCGGCGCGCGGTGATCGATTTCACCGGCACCTCGCCCCAGACCAGCGGCAACACCAACGCGCCGCTGGCCGTCACCCGGGCGGCGGTGCTGTACGTGCTGCGCACGCTGGTCGACGTGCCGATTCCGCTCAACGAAGGGTGCTTGAAGCCGATCACCCTGATCGTGCCCCGGGGCTGTCTGCTGAACCCGGTGGCCCCGGCCGCCGTGGTCGCGGGCAACGTGGAAACCAGCCAGATGGTGGTCGATGCCCTCTATGGCGCCCTTGGCCTGATGGCCGGCAGCCAGGGCACCATGAACAACATCACCTTCGGCGACGACACGGTGCAGTATTACGAAACCGTGTGCGGCGGCGGCGGCGCGGGACCGGACCACGACGGGGCCTCGGGCGTGCACACCCACATGACCAACAGCCGCCTGACCGATCCCGAGATCCTGGAACGGCGCTTCCCCGTGCTGGTCGATGCCTTCACCTTGCGCCGGGGGTCGGGGGGCGAGGGCCGTTTCCGGGGCGGCGACGGGGTCATCCGCCGGTTGTGTTTCCGCAAGCCGATGACCGCCGCCATCGTGTCGAATCGCCGCAACCACCCGCCGCACGGCCTGGCCGGCGGCCAGCCGGGCGCGGCTGGCGTCAACCGGGTGGAACGGGTGGGCGGTCAGCTGGAATTCCTGCCCGGCACCACCCGGGTCACCCTGGCCGCCGGCGATACCCTGGTGGTGGAAACCCCGGGCGGCGGCGGCTTCGGGCTGGGGGGCGACGAGATGGACCCGATCGCGTGACGCCCCCGGCGCGCGCGCCCGGCCCCCGGATCGCGCCTACAAGGCGCCGGGTTCGCGGTCGAGACGGCTGGGCAGGGGCGCCGCCTGATCCTTGTACTTGGCGGTCGGGCTGCTGGCGTAGGGGCGCGAGGTGGGCGAAAGCAGGGTTTCGAAGCTCAAGGCGCAGATGCGCATGCCCGGACGCAGGGCAAGAGGCAGCGGCCCGCAGTTGAAGAACTCCAGGGTGATGCGGCCATCCCAGCCGGGATCAATGGTGTGGGCCGTGGCGTGCACCATCAGGCCCAGGCGGGCCAGGCTGCTGCGCCCGTCCAGGCGTCCGGCCAGGTCGGCGGGCAGGCGCACGCGCTGGATGGTGATGCCCAGGGCGAACTCGCCGGGATGCAGGAAGAACGCCTCGCCGGCGGCGATCTCGACCGTGCCCATGATGTCTTCCAGGTCGGGCGCGTGGACGCCCGGGGGCGGAGCGAGATCGATATGGCTGGCCTTGCCGGCCTGGAACACCCGGAACGTCGCGCCCAGCTGCAAGTCGACGGACATCGCCCCCAACCGCTCGGGATCGGGCGGCGGATCAATGAGAATGCGCCCGGCGGCCAGGGCGTCGCGAATATCCAGGTCCGATAGTTTCATGACAAGCCCTCGGAGGATCGGAACGCAAAAACAAAAAGGCGGCCCTTGATTCCACGATTCCAAACGAAAAGCCAGGGGAAGACCGCCCCTCTCCCACGGTCGAAGGCACAGGAGGGCCTTGAAGGCTTGCAACGGGATGCCTATAAAAGAACTCGTGTTGCATGATCGGATCCGCGGGCGCCAGGCCGGCGGGGGCAACCTGAGAAAGGCCTTCCCATGAACCAGCTCACCCAGGCCCGAGACAGTCGCGCCCTGACTCCTGTGTCGGGTACCTCCGCGCTTTCCACGGTGGACGAGCAGGTGTTCGTGACCATCTACGTTGAAAAGCAGCTGTTCGGGATTCAGGTCGAGCGGGTGCAAGACATCCTCATCCCCGAGAAAATCGCCCGCATCCCCCTGGCCCCGCCCGAAGTGGCCGGCGCCATCAACCTGCGCGGACGCATTGTCACGGTGATCGAGGTCAGGAAGCGCCTGGGCCTGCGCGCCAAGAAAGACAAAACCAACATCATGTGCGTGACCATCGAGCAGGGAAACGAGCTTTACAGCATGATGGTGGACTCGGTGGGCAACGTGTTGAACCTGCCCCTGTCGCGCATCGAACCCAATCCCACCACCATGGACCCCCGCTGGCGCTCGGTGTCAAACGGCGTGGTTCGCCTGGATGGCGAGCTGATGGTGGTCATGGACGTGGACGCCTTCCTCAGCTTCAACGCCGCCTGAGGCCCCTTTCCCTTCCCACTTTCCTCTTTCCCTTTCCCCTTTCCTGCCTGCTTCCCCTTTCCTGGCTGCCGCCGCCCCCTGGAAAATCCGTCCGGGGGCGGCTTTTTCGTGGCTGGCCCCTGGCTACTGCGCGACTTCGGTGCTCCAGGGCTCGCCCAGTTCGCGCAGCAGGGGCCCCAGGTGGGCCGCGTAGGCCCGCCAGCGCGCCACCGAGCGGGTGGTGATCGGCTGGCGCACCTGCCAGCGGCTGGCGGTGGCGACGGGCTGCTGGCGCCGCTGGTGGAAGGCCAGGACGGCCGGGTCCCAGGAAAGATCCAGGAAGGCGAGCAGGGCGCGGGCCTCGGTTTCGGGATCGGCGACGAGGCGGGCATAATCGAGGTCCAGCATCGGCACCGGCAACACCTGCCGCCAGTGCGCCATCACCCGTTCATGGGCGCGGGCGTAGCGGCCCAGGGTGGCCAGGTCGTGGCGGAAGGCATGACCGCCCATGAAGTTCTGAAAATACAGCGACAGGCAGGTGTCGGCGAGATCGCGCCGGCAGTGCACCACCCGCCCCCTGGGGAAGGCCAGGGCGAACAGGCCCAGGCGCAGGAAATTGTTGGGCAGCTTGTCCACCACCCGGCGGGCCCGGGCCCCTCCCACCCGTTCCAGCGCCGCCAGGTATTGCGCGATGAAGGGATCCAGGGCGGCCGGTGTCAGGGCCCGCGCGCACCCGGGATAGGGATCGGCGCCGGGCCCGTTGCCGACCAGCCACGGCAACACCGCTTCCAGGCGACTGAAATGGGTCAGTTCGCCCGCGCCGGCGGCCTGGGGGTGGCTGGCGATGATCTGCTCGGCCAGGGTGGTGCCCGAGCGCGGCAGGCCCACCACCAGCACCGGCACCTCGGACGATGACCCCAGCCCGGCCAGATCCTGGAACAGGGCGGGGGTGAAGGTGTCGATCAGGGCCGAGATCTCGGCGTCGTGGGCCTCGGCATCGAAGGGGGCTTCGGCGCCGCGCACGGTGTTGGCCACCCGGTAGGCGGCAAAGGCCCGATCGTACTCCTTGCGGTCGTCCCAGACCTTGCCGGCGGCGTAGGCCAGATCGACGCCCAGGGTCCCGGCCGCTTGCGCGGCCCCGGCGCGGGCCGCGATGCGATCGCCCCAGGGGTTTTCAGGGCCCAGGCGCCCGGTGGTGGTCAGGGCCACGGCGTGGGAATCGTCGGCCGGGTCCAGGGTCCAGGCCCGGCCCAGGGCCGTTCTCGCCGCCTCGAAGCGGCCGGCGCGCACCCGCACGTCGCCCAGCAGACGCCAGGCCAGGGGCGCGCCCGGGCTGGCCGCCACCCAGGCCTTCATGCGTTCCTCGGCCTCGGCCACGGCGCCCGCGCTCATCAGGCCGGTGATCAGATTGCGCCGCAACACCGCCTCGGCGGGACGCAGGGCCACGGCCCGGCGCTGCCACGCCACGGCCTCGTCCAGGCGGTTGTCGTTCAGCAGGAAGGTGGCGGCATCGTTGAGCAGGCCCGGATGGGCCGGCGCCAGGGCCAGCAGGGCCCGCCAGGTGGCGAGCGTGGCCGGAAAGTTGTCCTCGGCCTCCAGGGCCCTTGCTTGCATCAGCAAGGCCGCCAGCGGATCCCCGCCCAGGGCCCGGGCCTTGGCCGCGTGCTCGCGCGCCCGGGCCGGGAACCCGGCGTCCAGCAGGGCCTGGGCCAGGTTCAGGTGGGCAAGCGGAGCCCGGGGATCCAGGGCCACGGCGCGGTTGAAATGGCGCAGGGCCTCGTCGGTCTGGCCGGCCTGGGCGAGGCAGGTTCCCAGGTTCAGGTGCGCCTCGGGATAGTCCTTGCGCGCGCGAAGCGCCTTGCGAAACCAGTCGATGGCCGGATCGCGCTGGCCTTGCCGGCCGGCGGCCAGCCCGCGCAGCAACAAGGCCTCGGGCAAACGGGGCTTGCGGCCCAGAACCCGGTCGAGCACCTGGGCCGCCGGGCCGGGGCGGCCGGTTTCCAGGAGCGCGTGGCCGAACGCCAGCAGGGCCTGGGTATCCTCGGGGGCCAGCGTGGCCGCCCGCTCCGCCAGCGAAAGCGCCGCTCCGGGCTGCCCCGCCCGCAAGGCCAGGCCGGCCAGCGCGGCCAGGGCCTCGGGCACGCGGTCGTCCTGGGCCAGGACCTGGCGCCAGGCGGCTTCGGCCTCGCGCCAGTGCCCGGCCGCTTGCAAGCGCCGGGCCGTTTCCAGCAGGGGGACGAGACGCGCCGTCCCGGCGACACGGGCGGGACTCGGGGCGACGGGGCGGGGAGCACGGGGCATGAACGGTGTCTCCGTCGGAACACAAGGGGGGAGCACGGATCGGTGGAGCGGCGCAACGACAGGCGCGTCAAGGGACTGCGGGCAACCTTAAGGCACCGTGCATTGAACCGAATCCGGCCCGGTGCTCTAACTTTTTGTTTTTACGCTCGACTTGTCCGAAAAGCGGTTCGCGCTTTTCGGGTCTCACTCTAGTCCCCGCGTTAAGGGATCGGCAAGGTGGACACGATAGCTGTGGGGGAACGCCGGACCTTCCGTCTCTCTTGGAGAAGACCCCCCGATGAGCGCGCCCGATCCCCTGGAGATTATTGAATCCCGCCTGGTGCGGGCCCTGCATGACCGCGTTGTCCTGGGAGAGACCGATCATCCTGCCGTGCTGTCAACCTGGGTCGCCATCTGCGGCGACGTGCCCGATTCCACGATTTTGTGCGAATTGCCCCCGATCCTGGGCCGCCTCGCACGCGAGGAAGGCGGCGAGGCAGCCCTGGCCGGGGCGGGGCTGATCCCGGCGGCCGGCAGCCGCCCGCTGTTCTGGCAGGCGCTGGCGGCACGAGTGGCCTCGCACGTGCGCCGGCTCGACGACGCCGCGCGCGACTCCGGGGCGCCGTCTCCGGCCCTGATGCCGCCGCAGATGGCCTCGGCCCGGGCCCAGGTGGCCGTGCTCCACCGCCAGATGATGACCCTGGTCGACGCCGCCTTCGCGGTCGAGGCCGAGCGCGAGCGCCTGGTCGCCGAAACCGAGCGCCTGGAAGCGGAGCTTGCCGCCCTGTCGGCCGAGATCGGCGACGCGATCACCGGGGTTCTCGACAACCAGGCCGACGCGCCCCGCGCGCTGGCCCGCCTGGCCGAGGCGGTGGGCCTCGACAGCGCCGCCAGTGCCCTGCGCCGCCTGCCGCGCCTGCCCTTTGCCAGCCCCCTGCCCCCGCCCCCGCGCGAGGCCCGGCCGGCCAGGATGCGCCTGAGCCCGCCCCCGGGAACGCCCCGGACCCCGCGCCCCCTGCCCAAGCCCGTCGCCCTGCCGCCGCTGGCCCTGCCCGGCACGCTGTAGGAGCCCCGCCTGGGACGCCTTCGCGGCTTGACCACGGGGGAAGACGGGGCACGGGCCGGGGATCCCCGGTGTTCTCGCGGTGCCCTCGCGCGCCGTGGTCCCCCCGTTGCCCCCCGTCCATCCGCCCCGTCCACCCCC
>NZ_BJZO01000114.1 GCF_007992075.1 Pararhodospirillum oryzae | reverse complement strand
TCGGGGAACCCTTTTCCAAGGGCGTCCGGGGTTTCACCCGATTGCCCTGCCGGTTCCTCCTGGCGGTCCCTGGAAGACGATGCTAGAGTGATGAGGTTGTCATACCCTTGAGGGAGGACCTGTCAATGGGTCAGGATGCACGCATGGACGCCCTTCGGTCCCGCCACGCCGAAATTGATCAGCTTGTCGAGACGGAAGAAGCCCGCCCCGCGCCGGATGACTTGTTGCTTGCCCGCTTGAAGAGGCAGAAGCTCCGCCTGAAGGACGAACTGGCCACCATGGAGACCCACTAGGGTCTTTCTCCGCCGCCCTGCCCCTGGACGAGAAACGGAAAAAGAGAAAAATTTCCTTTTCCTTCCCGGTCTCATTTCCGGCAGTCGGCGCGACATCCCCGTGGATCACGTTCCGCCCTCGCGGCCCTGGGGCCGTTCACACGGAAACGTGCCAAAGGACGTAAGGAGGATTGGGTCATCCCCTTGGCTGAGGGGCGAATACTCCCTTTTGACGCCATCTGTCAAGCCCCGAAACTTTTTGGTTCGGGGCTTGATGCTTTTTTAGGCAAAATCGGGGTTGGAGGGCGGAAAAGACCACCGAATCATGCCTATTCCCGCAAGGACACGAAATATTATTTCGAAATCTGGTCCTCGACGGCGGTTTCTCTCGTTCGCAGGCTAGGCAAAGGCCTTTGCTTGTCCCACACTGCGCCCCGCCCGACGAAACGCCACCAACAGGAGAGCATCGTCAGGGAGACTCGCCCGCCCCGCTCACCCGGATCGGTTGGCACGACGGGCGCACGCCTCACAAACGGACCAGGGGACAGATGGAAACCATGGGCAACGCATTCGAAGAAGCCTACGCGCTTTCGATCAACGACAAAGCCGCCTTCTGGGGGCAGGCCGCCGAGGGCATCACCTGGACGCGGAAGTGGGACACGGTCCTGGACGAATCGCAAGCGCCCTTCTATCGATGGTTTGCCGGGGGCGAACTGAACACCTGTTACAATGCCGTCGACCGTCACGTTGAGAACGGGCGCGGCGCGCAGGCGGCGATCATCTACGACAGCCCGATCACCAACACCAAGCGGACCATCACCTACGCCGAGCTGCAAGACCAGGTGTCGCGCCTGGCCGGTGTCCTGGCCGCGCAGGGCGTGACCAAGGGCGACCGGGTGATCATCTACATGCCGATGATCCCGGAAAGCCTGATGGCGATGCTGGCGTGCGCGCGTCTGGGCGCGATCCACTCGGTGGTGTTCGGCGGCTTCGCCCCGCACGAGCTGGCCACGCGCCTCAACGATTCCACGCCCAAGATGGTGATCGCGGCGTCGTGCGGCATCGAGCCCAACCGCGTCATCGCCTACAAGCCGATGCTCGACGAGGCCATTGCCCAGTCCACCCACAAGCCCGACAACGTGCTGATCTTCCAGCGTCCGCAGGCCGAGGCCAGCCTGGACAAGGCCGGCGATCTGGATTGGGCGAGCGAAATGGCCAAGGCCGAGCCGCACCCGTGCGTGCCCGTGGCCGCGACCGATCCCCTTTACATCCTGTACACCTCGGGCACCACGGGCCAGCCCAAGGGCGTGGTGCGCGACAACGGCGGCCATGCCGTGGCGCTCAAGTGGTCGATGAAGGCGATCTACGACATCGAACCCGGCGAAGTGTTCTGGGCCGCCTCGGATGTGGGTTGGGTGGTCGGTCACTCGTACATCTGCTACGCCCCCCTGCTGCACGGCGCCACCACCGTGGTATTCGAGGGCAAGCCGGTGGGCACGCCGGACGCCGGCACCTTCTGGCGGGTGATCGCCGAACACAACGTCGTGACCTTGTTCACCGCGCCGACCGCGTTCCGCGCCATCAAGCGCGAGGACCCCGACGCCACCTTCCTGAAGAAGTACAACCTGGAACACTTCCGCACCTTGTTCCTGGCTGGCGAGCGCTGCGATCCGGCGACCATCGACTGGGCCGAGAAGATCCTGAACGTGCCGGTGATCGACCACTGGTGGCAGACGGAAACCGGCTGGTCGATCGCCGCCAACTGCAAGGGCCTGCATCTGTTCCCGGTCAAGCACGGCAGCCCCACCCGCGCCGTTCCCGGCTGGGACGTGCAGGTGCTGGACGAAAACGGCCACGAGCTGGAGCCGGGCAAGATCGGCGCCCTGGTCTGCAAGCTGCCGCTGCCTCCGGGCACCCTGACCACGTTGTGGAAGGCCGACGAGCGCTACAAGCAGGCTTACCTGGCCGAGTTCCCGGGCTACTACAAGACCGGCGACGCCGGCTTCCTCGACGATGATCACTACGTCTACGTGATGACCCGGACCGACGACATCATCAACGTGGCGGGCCATCGCCTGTCCACCGGCGCGATGGAAGAAGTGCTGGCCGGTCATCCCGACGTGGCCGAATGCGCGGTGATCGGCGTGGCCGACGACCTGAAGGGCCAGGTGCCGCTGGGCTTCGTGTGCCTGAAGGCCGGGGTGGCGACGCCGCCTGAAAAGATCGCCGCCGACTGCGCGCGCCTGGTGCGCGAACAGATCGGCCCCGTGGCCGCCTACAAGCAGACCGTGGTGGTGCCGCGCCTGCCCAAGACCCGCTCGGGCAAGATCCTGCGCGGAACCATGCAGAAGATCGCCGACAACCAGGACTTCAAGATGCCGGCGACCATCGACGATCCGGGCATCCTGCCTGAAATCCGCGAGGCCCTGGAGGAAATCGGCCTCGCCGGTCACCGCGTGGGCTAACCGATCGGCCGGTTCCCGCGCGCCGTTGGCGGGGAACCGGCCCTTTTCTCCCGTGCCCTAGAATATGTCGGGGAAAAGTGGGCACCGCTTTTTCCTGACATACTCAAATAAAGGGACGGGGAGCCTGCCCGCTTCCATCTGAAGCTGAAGACTCCTCAGGAAAAAGCCGTCCGTCGCGGCGTTGGGGAGCCCTCTTCCGAGGGCATCCAGGGCTTCATCCGATTGCCCTGCGATGCCACCGGGGAAACCTTGAATCCCATCGACAACCCGGTCATACCTGGACCGGCCAGACCTTTTTTCGATGGGTCGGCGGGGCAAGACGGGGACGGTCGGAGGCGCCTGCGCATGGTATCAATTTCCAGGACCCGACGAGGAAGCGGACAGCCCCCTCGGACGCCCATGGGATCTGCCACAAGCGCATCCCCATCGCCGGTTCCTCCCCAGGATCCCGCGCCCCCTTCCGGAAACGAGCCGCCTTCTTCCGAAGCGCCTCGCCAGAGACCCACGCCCGCGACGCCGGGGGACGCCATGCCCGCCCCGGAGCCGGACGACCCGCTCGCCTCCTTGTTTCAGCTGCTGGGCGATTCCGCCGACGAAGACCCACGCGGCACGCCCGACGACGAAGACCCGCCCGACGAGGCCTTCCCCACCCCGACGCCCTTCCCGGCGGACGACGAGACTTCCGTGGCCACGCGCGCCCGGACAGCCGGATTGCACTGGCTGGCCGACGTCGCCCCCGAGCCCCCGGCCCCGCCGCGCGATGCCCGGACGCCAAGTTCCCTCGACACGCCACCGGCGCGCCACCCCCATGCGGACCCCTCCCCTTCAAGGCCCACGCAAACGGCGCAAACGGTTCCCCCGGCCGAGGCCCCCCCTGAAAGCCTCCCGCCCCTGCCCACGCCGGCCCGGGAACCCGGCGAAGACGAGGATCCCCTGGTGTTGATGGATCTGGTCGCCGAGGATCCCCCGGTTTCGCACGCCGAACCGGACCTCGCGCCGTCGGGCACTCCCACGGCCCGAAGCCCTTCCGAACCACCGGCATCCGCCCCTGACACTCCCGGAATCGACACCGCCGCCTTGCATGCGGCCTGGATGGCGGAAGCGGCCCGACACCTGGGCGGTCCCCCCGATTCCGAGCCGCCCCCCGGCGGCTTTCCGGAGGACCTCGCGCGCACGGACGACCCCGACGACAACGAAGGTGCTCGGACCCTGGAACGCCTGCGCGAGGCGCTCGACGAGGAAGACGCCCCCCCGGAAGGCCTGATGGCCTCTCCGGATCCCCTGGGCTCCCCCCACCCCGCCCTGCGCGACGACGATCTGCCGCTCGACCGTCCGCCCCTGGCCGAGGCCCTGGCCCGACGCGCCCCCGAGCCACCGGGATTCTTGCACCGCCTGCCGGTGGGCGGCCGCCTCGCTCTTCTGGGCCTGCCCGGGTTCGCCAGCCTGGGGGGCGCCGCGTGGCTGGCCCACCTGACCCACCTGCTTGACCGCCCCACCCTGGTCGCGGCGACCGGCGGCGCGGCCCTTGTGTATGGCACCGTGTGCTGGATCTTCGCCCGCAGCGTTACCCGGCCGCTCAACGACCTGGCTCAGGCCACCTCGGGTCTGTCCATCGACGCGAGCCCCGCCTTGTTGCCGGGGTTGGGACGCCGCGACCGCTTTGGCGCCGTGGCCCGCGCCGTGCAGGATTACCGGCTGACCATGGAGGAACAAGCCGAGTTCCTGCGTCAGCAGGCCGACGCGGCCAAGATCTACCTGGCCGCCGTGCTGGATGGCGCCCCCGATGCCCTGATCACCATCGACCAGCGCGGCGTCATCGTGGGCTTCAATCCGGGGGCCGAGGATCTGTTCGGCCACCCCGCGCCCCGGGCGATCGGACGCCCCCTGACCATCCTGATGCCCGGCGGACGCGAGGCCGGCACCGAGGGCGGCTTGCCCTGGTTCCGCCCCGAGGACGAACGCGAACGCCATAACCCGGTGCGCCGGGTGCTGGCCCAGCGCGCCGACGGCAGCATTTTTCCGGCCGAAATCGTCGTGCAGGAGGTCAGCCGCGAAAACGCCGGTGTCCTGTTCGTCCTTTTCCTGCGCGACCAGTCGGGCCTGGAAGGCCAGGCCCACGAGGGCGAGCGGACCCGCCGCCTGGCCGACGAGGCCCGCAGCGCCCATTCCGAGGTGCTGAACGTCCTGGCCAACGAGCTGGCCTATCCGGTGGAAGCCATGAACGTGGCCCTGGGCAGCGGGCGCCTGGACTTGGAACGGCTGGAGGCCGGCCTGGGGCTGCTCAACGCCATCACCAACGACATCCGGGGCTTCGCCAACCTGGAAGCCGGATTGGTGGACCTCAACTTCGCCCCCGTGGAGCTGCCTGCCCTGTACGACCGGGTGGTGGACATCACGCGCGAGGTTGCCGACGAATTCGGCCTGTCGCTTGGCCTGCGCGTGGAACCCGACGCCCCCAGAACGGTGCTGGGCGACGAGGCCCTGATTGAAACCGTGCTGGCCAACCTGTTTGAATGCTCGGTGCTGTTCAACGCCCTGGATCCCACCTTGCACAGCAGCCAGCCGGGCGGCGTCGCCCTGACCGCGCGCCGGGTGGGCGAGCCGGGCCAGCCCCAGCGCCTGCGCATCGAAGTGGGCTGCGACGCCAAAACCGTGGCCCGGGCCCACCTGCACGCCGGCGGACGCCACCAGCCCCTGGTGTTGTCCACGGCGGCGCGCCTGCGCCTGGAAACCGGGGGGCGGCGGGGCCGGACCGGGTTGATCCTGGTCATCACCAAGCGACTGGTGCAGTTGATGCGCGGCTCGATCGGCATGGATACGTGGCCCGGCCGGGGCACCACCTTGTGGATCGAGCTGGAAACGTAGGGCGGGAGCCGGAAAGGGACCCGATTTTCGGGAAAAGCGAGGCTCGCGGCAAAAAAACGGGCATCGCGCCCGCATCCGGTGCACCGCGCGAAGCTCCGGATCCTTGCCGGAAAAACCGGGAAAACACCCCGCCCGTTGAACGAAAGCGCCCCTCAGGCTTCCAGATCGACGCCGGTTGAATAGGCCTCGCCCAGGATGATCGCGCCCCCGGCGCCCGCGTTCCGGCGCCCGCCGGACACGGCGTTGCGCACGAAGGAATACAGGGCCTCGGCCGTGCGGCGCAGCAAGGACGACACCGGGCGGCGGGTTTCGTCGTCCGCCGCGGCCTCCCCGGCGGTCGCGCTGGCGGAGTGGCGCGCGGCTTCGGATCCCGTCCGGCCCAGATCACGGCTCAGGCTTTGGGCGGCGTAGCCCACCCTTCGGCGCGCGTCCTCGGTGGCCAGCGAGCCGTCATCGCCGCTTCGGGCGGCGGGGGCCGATCCCGCCGGGGCCTTGCCCTTGCCCGGGCGGGCGTCCTGTCCGGTTTCCTGATCCGCGTCGGGCGGCCGGTTGAGTGGAGTCGGGGTCACGGCCGGGACGGCCGTCGTCACGGCTCCCAACGACGGGTCCGAGGCGAATCGCGAGTCCGTGGAGGGACCGGGGACCGGCGTCGCCGCGCCCGTTGTCCCGGGTCCGACGGGGGACGTCGGGGAAGAAAGATCCCGCAACGAGGCCCCAAGGCCTTGAAGCACCAGCATGGCCGGAAATCCCATTCTCGGGGGGCGACCGAATGCCCAGGGTCCGCCCCCCCTGGGGGACGGCCCGCCCTCGCGGTGCCTGTTCTAGGACCACGGCAGGCTGACTACTATAATACGCGCCCCTCGAAACCAAAGGCAAGCCTCCCTTGGTCCGGTCCCGGGCGCCGGCGACGCGGGCCTTACTGGCCCCTGGCTTTGCGCAGGGCGTCCAGTTCCTGCTGCAACGCGTCCAGTTGCTGATGCAGGGCCTCGACCTCGGGGGCCGACGCGGGCTCCTCTTGCCGCGGGGCCGAGGCAGGCGCGGGCGCGCCCGGCGCCGCCCCCCCCCGGCCATCCGCCTGGAAGGGATTGAACATGTTGAACGCATTCTCGAACAACGCCAGATTGCGTTTGTTCAGTTCCTCGAAATTCTGAAACGGGAACAGGCCATCCAGCGCGGTTTTCATCATGTCGCGCATCTGCTCTTCATTGCGGGAAAAGGCCTGCATCGCCTGTTCCAGGTACTGGGGCACCACGCCCCCCAGGCTGTCGCCATACAGCCCGATGAGTTGCCGCAAGAAGCCGATGGGCAGCAGGTTCTGGCCCTTGGCCTCTTCCTCCACGATGATCTGGGTGAGAACCGACCGCGTGATGTCCTCGCCGCTCTTGGCATCGTAGACCACGAAATCCTTGTTCTCGCGCACCATGCCCGCCAGGTAATCCAAGGTCACGTAGCTGCTGGTGGCTGTATTATACAAACGCCGGTTGGCATATTTCTTGATCGTGATCGGGGCTTCGGCCCCGCCGGCCCGGGCTTCCTTGGACGACATACGGACGTCTCCCCTCGCGGAACATCAAGGACGGCCCCCTTTCCTGGCACCGTCCCATGGGTCGGCGCTTCCGGCACCGTTGTTATAACAAGATACCCAGCCAGGGCCCCCCAAGCCAGGGAGAAATCAACCCCCTCGCGCGCCTTGCCCGTCGTGCCCCGCCCGGAAGCCTCTAGTAGAACGCCACGGTGTCGTAGGCCCGTTCGCGCTTGGCCTGGGGCCACAGGATGGGGGGACTGGGGGCTTCGTTGCGCGCGCGCACCGCCGTGCCCTGCCCCGGGGTGTCCAGAACCACCGATCCCGCGTCGGTGGTTACCGTCACCCGGCCATCTTGCACCATGACCTCGAAGGTATCGTCGAGCGTGCCCCCCCACACCACCGTGCCCCGAATGCCGATGGTCGCGAGAGGGGTCCGGATTTCCACGCCTTCATCGGGTTTCAGCCCGCCCCGCCACTGGAACGCCCCGGCCAGCACCGCGACCACGCCGTTGGTCCGCTCTGGCGTCAGGACCAGGTCATCCACCCGCATCCGCGCGCCCTCGCCCAGGGTCAAGGTGGAGCCGTCCTCCAGCCGCACCGCCAGGCGTCCCGCCTTGCCGGTTTCCAGCATCTCGCCTTCGAACACCGGCGACGCCAACGTCAGGGGGCGCGGGGGCGTGGGATCGGCCTGCGCCGTTGCCTGGGGGCGCACCGCCCCTACCGTGCCCACCGGTTCGCCGGCCAGCCCCGGCGCCGCCCAGGCGAGCATCATCCCCGCCCCGATTCCAAAAAATCGTCCCCACCGTGTCCGTCCGCCGCGCCGCCCCATGACTCCGCTCCCCGCCTTGTTTCGTTTCTCTTCCGAGATGGGTTGCGACCGTCTGCCTGCAAGGGCAAAAGCACGAGACTCCCTCGGGCAGCGCGAGGCAAACGCCCCGCCCCGAAGACCGCGCTTTTTTGCACAACAAAAGGGATCGGGGCATCGCCCCGGTTGGGCGCGGGCGAAAGCCCGCCGGCCGCAGGCCGATCGGAAGCAGGAAACGCGCCTTCTCGCCCCGCGACTACCCCGCCACGCGCAAGATGGTGAGGCGAGGCCGGCCCTGGGTACGCTCGTCCACCACCCCCACCCCACCGGGCCAGGCCGGGGCCGGGGTGGCGCCATCGGTTTCCACGCACACCAAGGCGCCCGGGGCCAGCCACCCGGCGCGCAGCAGTTGGGACAAGGCACGATCGGCCAGCCCCTCGGCATACGGGGGATCCAGGAACGCAAGCCCCACCGGCTGGGCCGGCGGCGGCGGGCGCACGGCATCGGCACGGATCACGCTCGCGCGCTCCTGCCCGCCCATGGCCTTGAGATTGGCCTCCACCGCGCGCAGGCTCGGCGGCGCGGTATCGAAAAAGGTCACATGGGCCGCGCCGCGCGACAGCGCTTCCAGACCCAGGGCGCCCGAGCCCGCGAAGGCATCGAGCACCCGCCCCCCGGCCAGCCCGAAGCCGTCGCGGCCCTGGAAGCGGTGCATCAGCACGTTGAACAGCGCCGCCCGCGCCCGGTCGCTGGTCGGGCGCACCCGCGTGCCCACCGGAACCAGCAGTGCGCGCCCGCGCCATTCCCCGCCGGTGATGCGCATGGTTCTTCTCCTTGCCCGTGGCCGTCAGGAGCCCGACCGCCCGGGGCGGCGCGGGGCCGCCGGAGCCGCCTTGCCCAACTGCTCGCGCAAGATCTTGCCCGGCACTTCCTCGACCGCCCCCGGGGCCAGCTGCCCCAACTGGAACGGGCCGTAGGCCACGCGGATCAGGCGGCTGACCGGCAGCCCCAGGTGCTCCATGACCCGGCGGATTTCGCGGTTGCGGCCCTCGCGCAGCGACACCGCCAGCCACGCGTTGGACGCCTGCTGGCGCTCCAGCACGGCGCGAATCGATCCGAAGCGCTCGCCATCGATGGTGATCCCTTCCTCCAGCGCGGCCAGGCGCACCGGGTCGGGGGTGCCGTACACCCGCACCCGATAGCGGCGCAGCCAGCCCTGGGTCGGCAATTCCAGCTGCCGGGCCAAGGCACCGTCGTTGGTCAGCAACAGCAGGCCCTCGCTGTCCAGATCCAGGCGCCCCACCTTGACCACGCGCGGCATGTCGGCGGGCAGGCGCTCGAACAAGGTGGGGCGTCCTTGCGGATCGTGGTTGGTGGTCACGATGCCCGCCGGCTTGTGGTAGCGCCACAGCCGGGTGGGCTGACGCGCCGGCAAGGGCTTGCCATCGACCTGCACCGTGTCGCTGGCCCCGACCAGGGTGGCGGGCGTGCTCACCGGGCGCCCGTTCAGCACCACCCGGCCCTCGGCGATCAGGCTTTCGGCCTCGCGACGCGAGCACACGCCGGCCCGGGCGATCACCTTGGCGATGCGTTCACCCGCCGGATTGGTCTCGGGCGCGGCAGGCCGGGCGGCGGCACGGGGCGATCGGGAAGGGCGGCCAGGGCCGCGGGACTCGGTCATCGGGACTCTCCGCACGCCGCGACAAAGGCGGCAAACAAGGCCGTGTCGGCCGGGGAAAGGGCGTATTCGGGATGCCATTGCACGCCCAGGCAAAACCGTCGGCCGGGATCCTCGATCCCTTCAATGACGCCATCGGGCGCGCGGGCATTGACCACCAGGCGCGGCCCCGGGGTCGCGACCGCCTGATGGTGGGCGCTGTTGACCGCGACCGGGCCGGGCCCGACCAGCCGGTGCAACAGCGTGCCGGGCTCGATCGCCACCGTGTGCCCGGGTTCGGTGCGCGGGTTGGGCTGCTCGTGGGCCAGGGCCTGGGGCACCGCGTCGGGAATGTGCTGGATCAAGGTCGCGCCCAGGGCCACCGCCACCAGCTGCTCGCCGCCGCAGATGCCCAGCACCGGCAGGTCGCGGGCCAGGGCCCCTTGCAAAAGCGCCAGTTCAAAGGCGGTGCGCCGGGCCTTCAAGACCACGCTCGCGTGGCGGTCGGACGCCCCGAACAAGGCGGGGTCCACGTCGAACGCGCCGCCGGTGATCAGCAGGCCGTCGATCAGATCCAGCACCTCGGGCACGGTTTCCTGCTCGTGGGGCAAAATCAGCGCAAGCCCGCCGGCCGCCGTGACCTGATCGCAATAATTGTGGCGAAGCGCGTACCACGGCAGGGCCGAATAGCCGCCGCCTTGTTCCTCGCTGTCGGCGGTAATGCCGATAACCGGACGGCGCATGGCCGTCTCTCCTTGTCATGCCGGGGGCGTGGGAGGGGGAAAACTCCGGGATTGGGGAAAACATCCCCGGCGCGGCCCGGGCCATCCCCGCCGCGCCCCACGCCGGAAAGTGAGGGAAAGCCGGGGGTCCCCCCGGATCTGGTACTATCGCCGAACCCCCAGCCGCGCGCAAGGGCCCTGGCGGAGCGTCACAGGGGTATCGGGTGAAGCCCTGGATGGCCTTGGAAGAGGGTTCCTCAA
>NZ_BJZO01000113.1 GCF_007992075.1 Pararhodospirillum oryzae | reverse complement strand
CCCCCGCCCCCGGCGACGTTCCGCCACCGCGCGCCAGCGTTCCCACCGCCGCCCCGCCGCCGGCCGCCAGCGCCGCCGCCGCCCCTGGCCCTGGCCCCGGCGCCGTGAGCGATGCCCGGGAAGGCGTGGGCGCGCCCGTGGGCACCGCCCCCCCGCCCGCGCGTCAGCCGGCTTCGGCGCCCCCTTCCGTGTTCGGCGCCTCTCCGGGCGGCGGCACCGTGCCCGGGGTGGAACAGCGCCTGCGCGAGGCGCCGCCGCCCGAGGCCCTGCCGGCCAGCACCGCCTCCCAGGAACTCTACACCCTGTCGTTTTCGTGGGACCGCCCCACCGCCGCCGCCGCCTTCCGCCGCGCCGGCTACATGTGGGTGGTGTTCGACCGCTACCAGCAAGCCGACATCCGGGCCTTGCGGGTCACCGGCGGCGACGCGGTCAAATTCGTGGAACAGATCGACGCCGGCCCCGGAGTCACGGCCGTGCGCCTGATCGTCGATCCCGCCTTCAACCCCAGTTTCCGCCGCGAGGGCCTGTTGTGGATCATGGATCTGCAACGCCAGCCCCTGCGCCCGCGCACCCCCATCCAGGTCACGCCGCAACCGCGCTCGCCGGTGGGACCGCGCTTGTACCTGCCGGTCAGCGAAGGCGGCAACGTCGTGCAGTTCCAGGACCCCGAGGTCGGCGATCCGCTGATCGTCGTCCCTGTCCTGCCGCTCGGCGCCGGCATCTATCCCGCCCTGGCCTTCCCCGACGCGACCTTGCCGGTCACCGCCCAGGGCGTGCTGATCGAGCCGGTCAACGAAGGCGTCAAGGTCACCTCCAGCCGCCAGGGCATCGAGATCACCGCCGAGGGCGGCCTTCGCCTGTCGCGCGACACCCAAAGCCTGCAGGCCCTTTCGGGCGGAGCCGGCGGCGGCGCCATTTTCGACATCCCGCGCTGGCGCGGCAATCCCGACGAACCCTTCACCAGCCGCCGCGACGCCATGATGGAAGCGGTCTCGCTCTCGCCCGACAGCCGGCGCAACGAAGCCCGCCTGGAGCTGGCCCGTTTCATGTTCGCGAATGGCTACGCCGCCGAAACCCTGGGCATCTTGCGCACCATTTCCCTGTCGGGCGATGCCTCGTTTGAAAACCGCCCCGCGTTCCGGGCCCTGCGCGGCGCCAGCGAATTCCTGATGGGGCGCTACCCGGAAGCCGTGGAAGACCTCGCGCATCCGTCCCTGGCCGACGTCGACGAAGCCGCCTTCTGGCGCGCCGCCGCCCAGGCCCGCCTGGGCAATCCCGAGGTGCAGGCCGCCACCTTGGACGCCACGTCATCGGTGCTGGGCGAGTATCCCGACAGCCTGAAGGTACCCTTGGCCCTGGTCGCGGCCGAAAGCGCCATCGCCGCCGCCAACGACCTGTCGGCGCACAACTTCCTGGAAGCGGCCACCGTGCCGTCCAACACCATGCACCAGGAAGCCCAGCTGGCCTACCTGGACGGCATGCTGCAAGAAACCCGGGGCGCCTTTGATGCCGCGCTTGATGCCTATCACAAGGCGGAGGATCTCCATTCGCCCAAGTGGTCGCCCTTTGCCCAGCGTCGCCGCCTGGAACTGGAACGCCAGCTTGACCGCATCACGGTGCCCGATCTGATCAACGGCCTGGAACACCTGCGCTTTTCGTGGCGCGGCGATGATTTCGAGTTCTCGATCCTGCGCCGCCTGGCCGATCTCCACCAGGAAAACCGCGATCCCGGCGCCGCCTTGCGCATGCTGAAAATGGCGGCCACCTATTTCCCCGACCGTCCGGAAACGGCCGAAATCACCGACCAGATGTCCCGCCTGTTCGAGGATCTGTACCTGAAGGGCGGCGCCGATGCCCTGTCGCCGATCACCGCCATTGCCCTGTACGACGAATTCCGCGAGCTGACCCCGGCCGGCGACAAGGGCGACGAGATGATCCGCCGCCTGGCCGACCGCCTGGTCAAGGTGGATCTGCTGGAACAGGCCGCCGCCTTGCTTGATCGCCAGGTGCAAACCCGCCTCAAGACCCCGGGCGAGGAACGCGCCCGCGTCGGCGCGCGGCTGGCCCTGGTGCGGCTGCTCAACAACCAGCCCGATCAGGCCCTCAACACCTTGAACGCCACCGACGGCGGCACCCTCCCCGACGCCCTGGCCGCGCAGCGCCTGCACCTGGGGGCGCGCGCCCTCGCCGACCTGGGCAAGCCCAACGACGCCATCGCCCGCCTTGAGGGCGACAACAGCCGCGATGCCCTGAAACTGCGGGCCGAAATCTACTGGAAGGCCCAGAACTGGCCCGAGGCCGCCCGCGCCATCAGCCGCCTGGTCCCCCCGCCCGAGCGTGGCCAGACCCTTTCCGAGGAAGACGCGTCGCGCGTGCTCGACTGGGCCACCGCGCTGACCCTGGCCTCCGACGAGCCGCAGGCCGCCTTGCTGCGCCGGCGCTATCTGGACGGGCTCAAGGGAACGTCGGTTCACGATGCCTTCGACCTGATCACCAGCCCCGGCGAACGCGGCCTGGCCGACTACCGGTCGATCAACGAAAAGGTGGCCCAGGCGGACAATTTCCGGTCCTTCCTGGCCAGCTACCGGGAGCGACTGAAGAACGAATCCCTGAGCTCCCTCAACTAAGGACCTTGTTTTCCCCGGGATGGCGGAGGAAACCCGAACCAGTCTCGTTCCCTGGCTTCGTCTTGCCACCCCGGCGGTCAAACAACAGGCGGCGGACCCGGGCCGGAACACAACCGTCGGGCAGTTGTCTTGAGGTTGACGCCGGGCCTATAGTCTCTCGCTTGCCGCCACGCCCCAGGACCGACCCGGCACAAGGAGAACGGCCGTGACAAAGGCGATCGCGCTGGGCACCGGTCTATACGCATTATGGCTGCTTCTTTCCGGCTATTGGGACGATCCCCTGCTGGTCGGCTTGGGCGCCTTGTCCGCGATTGCCGTTGCCGCCCTGGCCGCCCGGCTTCACCTCATCGACGACGAAGGCGTGCCCCTGGGCCGCCTGCCCCGGATCCTCGCCTATCTGCCCTGGCTCGCCTGGCAGGTGGTCCTGGCCAATCTTGCCGTGGCCCGCGCCATCCTGGCCGGTCCCCGCGCGATCTCGCCCACCTTGGCCGTGGTGCCCTGCTCCCAGAAAACCGACTTCGGGCGCATGCTCTACGCCAACTCCATTACCCTGACCCCGGGCACCATTTCCGTGGACGTGGGCCCCGACGCCATCTTGGTCCACGCCCTGGAAGCCGGGGGCATCGACGACCTGGAAGCCGGCGCCATGGACCGCCGGGTGCGCGCCGTGGAGGGCCCGTGATGTTCATCGCCGCCGCCGCCGCCATCCTGGTGGGCATGGCCCTGGCCCTGGTCCGCGCCGCCCTCGGGCCGTCGGTCTACGACCGCATTCTGGCCGTCAACATGATGGGCACCAAAACGGTCTTGCTGATCGGCGTCCTGGGCTTCCTGACCGGCCGGCCGGATTTCCTGGATATCGCGATGGTTTATGCCCTGCTCAATTTCGTGGGCACGCTTGCCGTCTTGAAATTCCACGCCTACGGCTCGCTGGCCGGGCCCCGGTCCGACGCCGACGACCCACCCTCCTCCTGACCCGATGCGGGCGGGGGGTCCCCGGGGATCGCCTTGCCCTCCTGTTTTTCCGAGGCCTTCCATGGATCTTGTCACCCAGACAGCCAGCTGGCTTGCCCTGATGGGCGGAGGCGCCTTCCTCATTCTTGGCGCCATCGGTGTCTTGCGCATGCCCGACCTCTACACCCGCATGCACGCGGCAAGCCTGGTGGACACCATGGGCGCGGGCCTGATCACCCTGGGCCTGATGATCCAGGCCGGGCCCACCCTGGTCGCCGTGAAGCTGGGCATCATCTTTGTGTTCTTGTGCCTGACCGGGCCCATTTCCACCCATGCCCTGGCCGGCGCCGCCATGATGAGGGGCGAGCCCCCGCGTCTGACCCACGACCGGGCCCGGGGCAAATTCCCCGGCCCCCTGGGGCAAACCTCCCCCCTGCCCCCCGACCTGCTGGGACACGATTCATGATCGGCTCGATCCTCACGGAACACCTGATCGATATCGGCCTGCTCGCGTTCCTGGCCGCCACCGGCCTCATGATGCTGCACCAGCGCTCGCTGTTCGCCGTGGTCATGCTCTCGGGCATTTTCAGCCTGCTTTCCGCCGGCCTGTTCACCTTGATGGACGCCGTCGACGTGGCCTTCACCGAGGCTTCGGTGGGGGCGGGCATTTCGACCGTGCTGTTCCTGGGCACTCTCGCCCTGACCGGCGCGCGGGAAAAACGCCGCACCATCTGGGATCTGCCCGCGCTGGCCACCGTTGTCGTGTTCGGGGCGCTGCTGATGTGGGGAACGCTGGATCTCCCCCATTACGGCGACCCCACCGCCCCCATTCACCATCACGTGGCCGACCGCTACATCGAGGAGAGCGGCACCGAGGTCGGACCGCCCAACATTGTCACCAGCGTGCTGGCCAGCTATCGCGGCTTCGACACCTTGGGCGAGACCACCGTGATTTTCACGGCCGGCCTCTCGGTGGTGGTGCTGCTGGCCCGGCGCCGGCGCCCGGCCGCCCGTCCGCCCCGTGATGCTTCTCCCGACGCCGGAGCCTCCTGATGCAAAACCGTCCCATCGCGCGCATCGGCGCCAAGATCCTCACGCCGCCCTTGATGCTGTTCGCCTTGTACGTCCAGTTCCATGGCGACCTCGGCCCGGGCGGCGGCTTCCAGGCCGGGGTCATTTTCGCGGTTGGCTTCATCCTGTACGCGCTGCTTTTCGGCCTGGAGCGCGCCCGGCGCGCCGTTCCCCCGGGCCTTTTGCTGCCTCTCGCCGCCCTGGGCGTGCTGATCTACGCCGGCACCGGCGTGGCCGGGCTGCTTCTGGGCGGATCGTACCTGGATTACAACGTGCTGGCCCACGAGCCCCACCACGGCCAGCATCTGGGGATTTTCCTGGTGGAACTGGGGGTGGGCCTGACGGTTTCGTCGATCATGACCACCTTGTTCTTCTGCTTCGCGGGACGCGGCCGATGACCTGGGAAACAGCAGGCGGACTCTATAACTACTGGATCTTCATCCTTTTGATGATGATCGGCTTTTACACCGTGATTGCCCGGGGCAACCTGATCAAGAAACTGGTGGGCCTCAACATCTTTCAGACCTCCGTTTTCATGCTTTATATTTCCATGGGCGTGGTGGATGGCGGCACCGCGCCCATCTTGAGCGACCGCTTCACCGTGTACACGAATCCCCTGCCCAGCGTTTTGATCCTGACCGCCATCGTGGTCGGCATCGCGACCACCGCCTTGGGCCTGGCCTTGGTGGTGCGCATCCGCGAGGCCTACGGCACCATCGAGGAAGACGAGCTGCTGGCCCTGGATCACGAGGATTTCCCCGCCGGCCGGACCTCCGCCGGAGACACCCCATGACCCTGCTCGCCCATCTCCCCCCCCTTCAGATGGTTTTGCCGCTGATGGCCGGCCCCGTGTGCCTGCTGCTGGGGCGCCCGCGCCTGTGCGCCGTGTGGGCCCTGGCCGTGGCCGGCGCCTGTCTGGCCATCGCGCTCACCTTGCTGGGCCAGATTCTCGATACCGGCGTGATTTCCTATCACGTCGGCGGCTGGGAACCGCCCTGGGGGATCGAGCTGCGCCTGGACGCCCTGTCCGGCCTGATGCTCTCCTTGGTGTCGGCCATCGCCGTGGTGGTCTTGCTGTACGCCCCGGCCAGCGTGCGCCACGAAATCCCGGCCGACCGCCAGGGCCTGTTCTATACCCTGTTCTTGCTCAACCTCGCCGGCCTCCTGGGCATGTGCACCACCGGCGACGCCTTCAACCTGTTTGTTTTCCTGGAAATCTCCAGCCTGTCCACCTACACGCTGGTTTCCCTCGGGCGCGGGCGCTCGGCCTTGCGCGCCGCCTACGTTTACCTGGTCCTGGGCACCGTTGGCGCCACGTTCTACGTCATCGGCCTTGGCCTTTTGTACATGATCACCGGCACCCTCAACATGGTCGACCTGGCCCAGCACCTGGTCAACGCCGACAACCCCCGAACCTTGCTGGTCGGGGCCGGGTTCGTGGTGGTGGGCCTGTCGATCAAGCTGGCCTTGTTCCCGCTGCACAAGTGGCTGCCCGGGGCCTACACCCACGCCCCCAGCGTGGTGTCCGCCTTCATGGCCGCGACCGGCACCAAGGTGGCCTTGTATGTGTTGCTGCGCCTTGCCTTCACCGTTCTGGCCCCCTCGTTTTCCGCCCTGCACCTGCCCCACCCGGTCACGGTGGAAGGCATGGCCCTGATTTTGGGCCTCACGGGCATGATCTCGGCGTCGGTGTCCGCCTTCTTGCAAACCGACCTCAAGCGCATGCTGGCCTATTCCTCGGTGGCCCAGATCGGGCTCATGGTCGCGGGCGCCGCCTTGCTCACGCCGACCAGCGTCACCGGCTCCCTGGTTCACCTGATCAACCACGCCGTTTTGAAGGCCACCGTGTTCCTGGCCCTGGGCGGCGTGCTGATGCGCCTGGGCTCGGTCCGGCTGGAGGATCTGGCCGGGGCCGGGCGCCGCTTGCCCCTGACCATGGGCGCCTTCCTGCTGGGCGCGCTGTCCCTGGTCGGCATTCCCGGCACCGCCGGCTTCATCGGCAAGTGGACCTTGCTGCTGGCCGCCTTGGAACAAGACCGCTGGGGGGTGGCCGTGCTCATCGGCGCCGGCTCGCTGCTCACGCTCGCCTACGTGTGGCGGGTGGTTGAAGTCGCCTGGCTGCGGCCCGCCCCGGCCCAGGCCGCGCGCGTGCCCGAGATACCCCTTTCCATGCTGGTGCCGCTCGGGGTCGTTGGCGTCGCCAACCTCGTGTTCGGGGTTTACACCGCCCCGACCCTGGGCCTCGCCCGGGCCGCCAGTACCGCCCTTCTGGGGGGAGCCACCCCATGAGCGTCCTTGCCTGGATCGTCGCGACCCCTCTTCTGGGCGCCGTCCTCATCGCCCTGGCCCGCCGGCCGTTTACCCGCGATCTCACCTTGCTCCTGATCGCGCTGGCCACCCTGGCCCAGGTTCTGCCCCTGATCAGCCCGGTGCTGGCGGGCGAGCGCCCGGCCGTGACCCTGGCCACGGTCATGCCGGGCATCGACATCACCTTGAGCGTCGAACCCCTGGGGCTGATCTTCGCCCTGGTCGCGTCCATCTTGTGGGTGGTGGCCAGCCTTTATGCCATTGGCTATGTCCGCGCCAACGCCCTGCCCGCCCCCAAGCGCTTCCATGCCTGCTTCGCGCTGGCCATTGGCGCCGCCCTGGGCGTGGCCCTGGCCGACAACCTGTTCACCTTGTTTTTGTTCTACGAAACCCTGACCTTGACCACCTATCCCCTGGTCACCCATGGCGGCTCGCCCGAGGCGGTGCGGGCCGGGCGGGTGTACCTGGGAATTCTGCTTTCCACCTCGATCGGCCTGTTCCTGCTGGGCATCGTATGGGTGTTCAGCCTGACCGGACGCCTGGATTTCGTGCCCGGTGGCCTGCTCAATGGCGTGATCGAGGGCCCGGCGCTGGCCGTGCTCCTGGGCTTGTTCGTGTTTGGCATCGGCAAGGCCGCCTTGATGCCCGTGCACCGCTGGCTGCCCGCCGCCATGGTCGCGCCGGCCCCGGTTTCGGCGTTGCTCCATGCCGTGGCCGTGGTCAAGGCCGGTGTCTTCACCGTGCTCAAGGTCATTGTCTACACCTTCGGCCCCGACCTTCTGGCCAACACCCCCGCCGCCCACTGGCTGATGTACGTGGCCGGGTTCTCGGTGATCGCCGCCTCGCTGATTGCCTGGCGCCAGGATAACCTGAAGGCCCGGCTGGCCTATTCCACCATCAGCCAGCTGGCCTACATCGTGTTGGGCGCCTCCTTGTTCGTGCCGGCGGCCCTGACCGGCGCCGCCGTCCATCTCGTGGCCCATGCCTTCGCCAAGATCACCTTGTTCTTCGCCGCCGGGGCCATCACCACCGCCACCGGCATGACCCGGGTCAGCCAGATGAACGGCCTGGGCCGGCGCCTGCCCTGGACCATGGCCTTCTTCAGCATCGCCGCGCTTTCCATGATCGGGGTGCCGCCCACGGCGGGCTTCGTGTCCAAATGGCTGCTGCTGGGCGGGGCCTTCGACGCCCAGGCCTGGGTCGCGGTGGGGGTTTTGATTCTCTCCACCGTGCTCAACGCCGCCTATTTCCTGCCCATCGTTCATGCCGCCTGGTTCCGCCCGCCCTCCGCCGACCCCCCCGACGATGACTCGCACGAAGCCCACGGCGCGCACGCCCACGGCGCGGTGTCGCGCACGGGCGAGGCGCCTTTCTTGCTGCTGCTGGCCATGGGGCTCAGCACCCTGGGGGTGGGAGCGCTGTTCGTGTGGCCTGATCTGCCGGTCGCGCTCGCGCGCAGCCTGCCGTGATGGAGGTGTTGATGTCCGCGCCCTCTTCTCCCTGGTTGACCCGCCCTGAAACCATCCGCCGCTTGTGGATCGTGGGGCTTGCCACCCTCGCCGTGACGGTGCTGGTCGAACCGTTCGTCGAGCACCATCCTGCGTTCGCGTTCGAAGGCTGGTTTGCCTTCCCGGCCTGGTTCGGCTTCCTGGCCTGCGTCGTCCTGATCGCGGTGTCGAAGGTCATGGGCCTCTTCTTGAAGCGCAAGGACACGTACTATGACGATTGAGTCCCTGCCGCCGGGCCTGATCTTGATCGTGGGCGGGCTCCTGCTCCCCTTGATCCCCGCGCGCGTGCGCCCGGTCGTGCTGCTGGGCCTGCCCTTGCTGACCCTGGCCGCCCTGTGGCGCCTGCCCGACGGGGCTGTCCTTACCCTTTCCTTCCTTGACCTCAGCCTGGTGCCGGTCAAGGCCGACGCGGTGTCGCGCCTGTTTGGCACCGTCTTTACCCTCATGAGCTTCGCGGGCGGGCTGTTCGCCTTGAAGCAGCCGCGCGTGCTGGAGCTTTCCGCCGCCCTGGTCTACGCCGGATCGGCGGTCGGATGCGCGTTCGCCGGTGATTTCCTCAGTCTGTTCGTGTTCTGGGAACTCATGGCCCTGGCCTCGACCCTGGTCATCTGGTCGTCCGACCAGCCGGGCGCGGCGCGGGCCGGGTTGCGCTATGTGTTGATGCACCTGCTGGGGGGCGCGGTGCTGATGGCCGGCCTGGTCGGGCATGTGGCCGCGAGCGGATCGCTGGCCGTGGCCTCGCTTGATCCCGGCACGCTGCCCGGCCTTTTGATCCTGGGCGGCCTGCTGCTCAACGCGGGCGCGCCGCCCTTCTCGGCGTGGCTGCCCGATGCCTACCCGGAAGCCTCGTATTCCGGCTCGGTCTTCCTGTCCGCCTTCACCACCAAGACCGCCGTTCTCGTGCTGTTCAAAACCTTCGCCGGCACCGAGGCCCTGATCTGGATCGGGCTTTTCATGGTGTTTTACGGCATCTTGTACGCGCTGCTCGAAAACGACATGCGGCGCATCTTGTCGTATTCGATCATCAATCAGGTTGGGTTCATGGTGTGCGGCATTGGCATTGGCACGCCGCTTGCCCTGAACGGCGCCGCCGCCCATGCCTTCGCGCACATTTTGTACAAGGCCCTGCTGATGATGAGCGCGGGGTCGGTGTTGCTGATGACCGGCGGCCGGCGCAAGTGCACCGATCTGGGGGGCCTTTTCCATTCCATGCCGCTGACCACCGTGTGCGGGACCATCGGCGCCCTGGCCATCTCGGCCTTTCCGCTCACCAGTGGCTTTGTCTCCAAGTCGATGATCGGGGCCGGCGCGGCCGACCAGGGCATGGCCTGGGTCTGGCTGGCCCTGGAAGCCGCCAGCGCCGGCGTTTTCCTGCATGCCGGCATCAAGTTCCCGTGGTTCGTGTTCTTCAACCGCGACCAGGGCCTGCGCCCGGCTGATCCGCCCTGGCCGATGCAAGGCGCCATGATTTTCCTCGCCACCTTGTGCGTGGCGATCGGCGTGTGGCCGCAGCCCTTGTATGCCCTGCTCCCCTTCCCCGTTTCCTACGTGCCCTATACCGGCTCGCACGTGGTCGCCCAGCTTCAGTTGCTGCTGTTCGCCGGGCTCGCCTTCTTTGTGCTGCTGCCCCAGTTGCAGCGCACCAGGACCCTGAGCCTGGATTTCGACTGGTTCTACCGCCGGCCCCTGGTGCGCCTGGCCCAGGGCACGCTGGCGCTGGGCCGCGTGATGAGCGAAACCGTGGGCGCCCCGGGTCTCGCGCGCGCCAAAAACGTCGCCCACCGCCTGGGCCTGCTACACGGCCCCTTGGGCCTCCTGGGCCGGCCCTGGCCCACCAGCCTGGCCGTGACCGTGGTCCTGGTCCTTCTGGGCGCGGCCCTGCTGATCGCCTACATCCACCAGGGCCCCGCCCCGTAAACGCTGCCGGAGGAGACACAAGAGCTTTTGGCGTGTCCCCTCCGGCGCTCTTTCTTGACAGGAATGGTTTTTGTAGCTACAAAAACAGATGACAACCTGGGACAAGGCCAAGCAGGCCAGGACACTTGCTGAACGAGGCCTTGATTTCGCCGATGCCCCACAGGTTTTCGCGGGACCGCACGTCACCCGGCTTGATGACCGCTTCCCCTATGGCGAGACTCGTTATACCAACGG
>NZ_BJZO01000112.1 GCF_007992075.1 Pararhodospirillum oryzae | reverse complement strand
TTGAGGAACCCTTTTCCAAGGACGTCCGGGGCGTCACGCGATTGCCCGGGTCGTTCTCTCCCGCGCCCCTGTCGCGGAGGGTGGTCTTCTGTCATGGTGAAGGGGGTTCCCGGGCCGCGCGGAAGAGGCATCATGCAGTGGGTTTACCTGGCGATCGCCATTGTCACCGAAACCATCGCCACCTCGGCCATGAAGGCGGCGGAGGGGTTCACGCGGGCGATTCCCTCGCTCGTGGTCGTGATGGGATACGGAATTTCGTTTTATTTCTTTTCCCAGACGTTGAAGACCCTTCCGGTGGGGATGGCCTATGCCATCTGGTCGGGGGTTGGCCTTGTTCTGGTCACGCTCGCGGGCTGGATTCTCTACGGCCAGAAACTTGATGCTCCCGCCCTGATCGGGATTGCCCTGATCGGCGCGGGGGTGGTGGTGATGAACGTCTTTTCGTCCACCACCCAGGCGTGAGCGCACGCGGCGAGAGGAGCGGGCACGCCGCCCCTTCGCCTTGTTTCCCTACGCCTTGACCCGGCCGGCTCCGGTCGCGGGAGGGGCGTCGGGATCGAGCGGCCAGCGCGGACGGGCGCGAAAATCAAGAGGATCGGTCAGCCCCAGGCGCAGGCGCTCGATGCCGGTCCAGGCGACCATGGCGGCGTTGTCGGTGCACAGGGCGGGGGGCGGCGCGGCAAACACCATGCCGGCCTCGTCGGCCACGCGGGCCAGCGCGGCGCGCAGGGTCTGGTTGGCCGCCACGCCGCCGGCGAGCACCAGGGCGTGGCCCGGGCCATGGCGCTGGGCGAACAGGTGCCGGGCGGCCCGGGCGCGGTCGGCCAGGCAGTCGGCGATCGCCTGCTGGAAGCCGGCGCACAGGTCGTGAATGTCCTGGGGCGTGGGCGGCGTGGGGCCCAGGCGCTCCACCGTCTGGCGCAAGGCGGTTTTCAGGCCCGAGAACGACAGGTCGCAGCCCGGGCGCCCGACCAGGGGGCGCGGCAGGGCGAAGCGGGCGGGATCGCCCAGGCGGGCGGCCTTTTCCACCGCCGGCCCGCCGGGATGGCCCAGGCCCAGCATCTTGGCCGCCTTGTCGAAGGCCTCGCCGGCGGCATCGTCGATGGTGGTGCCCAGCCGCCGGCACGCCCCCACCCCCTCCACCGCCAGGAACTGGCAGTGCCCGCCCGAGGCCAGGACCAGCAGGTACGGAAACGCGAGGCCGCCTTGCAGCCGCGCGGTCAGGGCGTGGGCTTCCAGGTGGTTGACGGCGATGAAGGGCAGCCCCGACGCCAGCGCCAGGGCCTTGGCGGTCATCACGCCCACCAGCACGCCGCCGATCAGCCCGGGCCCGGCGGTGGCCGCCACCGCGTCGAGGTCGCGAAGGGCAAGGCCGCTGTCGGCCAGGGCCCGCGCCACCAGGCCGTCAAGAATGTCGAGATGGGCGCGCGCGGCGATTTCGGGAACCACGCCGCCGAAGGGACGGTGCTCGTCGATCTGCGAGCGCAACGCCTGGGCGAGTGTTTGCCCGCCAGACGTGCCGTCGTCGCCCCTGTCGGCTTCGACAATCGCGGCCGCGGTCTCATCGCAGCTTGTTTCCAGTCCCAGAACCCGGTATGCGCCCACGTGAAGACTTCCTTATGCTGGCGTCCCGGGCACGGGTCGCCTTGCGCCCGTGCCCCGATTCGTGTGGATTGCCTCTTTGCAAATCCCTGTCCAAGCCCTTACAACAGCAGCACCATGACACCAAAACCCAAGTTAATGATCGGCACCCGGGGAAGCCCCCTGGCGCTGGCCCAGACCCATCAGGTTCGCGATCTTCTCGCCGCCGCCCACCCCGAGCTGTCCGAGCCCGGCGCGATTGGCATCGAGATCATCAAGACCACCGGCGATGCCATCCTTGACCGGCCTCTGGCCGAGGTCGGGGGCAAGGGCCTTTTCACCAAGGAAATCGACGAGGCCATGCTGGATGGCCGCATCGATATCGCCGTTCACTCCATGAAGGACGTCCCCACGTACCTGCCGCCGGGCATCGTGCTGCCCTGCGTGCTGGAGCGCGAGGACGTGCGCGACGCCTTCCTCGGGCGCGACCATCCCACCCTTGAGTCCCTGCCGACCGGGGCGGTGGTGGGCACGTCGTCGCTGCGCCGGGGCGCCCAGATCCTGGCCATGCGGCCCGATCTCAAGGTGGTCTCGTTTCGTGGCAACGTCCAGACCCGTCTCGACAAGCTGGCCAAGGGCGTGGCCGACGCCACGATGCTGGCCAAGGCGGGCCTCAACCGCCTGGGCATGGCCGACAAGGCCACGTCGGTTCTCGACGTCGAGGTGATGCTTCCGGCCGTCGCGCAGGGCGCGGTGGGGTGCACGTGCCGCGCCGACGACGAACAGGCCCATCGCTGGATGGCGCCGCTGCACCATGCCGAAACCAGCCTGTGCGTGGATGTCGAACGCGCCTTCCTGGCTCGTCTGGATGGCAGCTGCCGCACGCCGATCGGGGGACTGGCCCGGGTCAGCGATTTCGGCACGGCCAACGCGCGCGTCTTCTTCCGTGGCATGGTCATCCGTCCTGATGGTAAGGTCCTTCACCAGACCACACGGGAAGGAACGGTTGATCAGGCCGTGGCTTTGGGCGAGGACGCCGGGGCCGAGCTGCTGGCCAAGGCCGGACCCGACTTTTTCACGTGCGGAGCCGAATAAGGATCCGCGAACACCGGCAAAGGGGGGTCGGTCAGGGCATGCGTGCGCTCATCACTCGTCCGCGCGATGACGCGAAGCGCGTTATCGAGCCCTTGCAAGCGCAAGGTATCGACTGTGTCCTGGAACCCCTTCTTGCCGTTCATTTCAAGGTCACGGCTCCGCCCGTTCCCTGGCGCCGCGACCCGTTCCGCGTCGATGTGGCCCGTGCCCAGGGACTGGTGTTTTCCAGCGCCAACGGGGTACGGGCCTTCGCCGCCGTCAGCCGCCAGCGCACGACGCCGGCCTATTGCGTGGGCGACTCGACGGCCCGCGTCGCGCGCGAGCATGGCTTTCGCACCGTCCACAGCGCCGACGGCGACGTCAAGGCCCTGGCCGTCCTGATCCGCCAGTTGGCCGATCCGGCCAGGGGGCCCCTGGTCCACGCCGCCGGCAGCAAGGTGGCGGGCGACCTGGCCGGCGACCTGGCGGCCGATGGCTTCACCGTCTTGCGTCATGTCCTGTACGAGGCACGGCCGGCCACGGCCCTGTCGCCCGAAACCGTCCAGGCCCTGAACGCCGGCGCGCTTGATGCCGTTTTGCTATTCTCGCCGCGCACCGCCCGGACCTTCGCCGAGCTGGTGAGGGGGGCGGGCCTGGAGGCCCGCCTTGCGCCTGTGGTGGCCTATGCCCTCAGTCCGGCCGTGGCCGATGCCCTGGCCGGCCTGCCCTTTTCTGCCGTGCGAGTCGCCGCCGCCCCGACCCAGGAGGCTCTCCTGGCGTTGATCGGTGCCGATTGCGCCGCCGGTTCGCCGGGCACCGCGACGCCCGGCCCCACTGAATCGGAACCGACCAAGCAAGGGGGATTCCCGGTCATGACCGAGCGATCCAAGAACGACCCTCTCGATGGCAAGTGGGAGGCCGCGGCCCCGGCCGGCAGTCCCTCCCCCGATGCCACCCCGTCCTGGGGCGGCCCTCCCGCCGGGGGGCGGCCGTCGCGGGAGAAACCATGGTCCGACGCCAGCGCCGGCCAAAGACCCCCGGCGCCGCCGAAGCGACGCAAGGGCGGCGGCTGCCTGCCCATGATGCTCCTGCTGCTGCTGGCGTTCTTCTCGGCGGTGGCCATCCCCGGTTCCTATTCGTGGTGGCGCAACCAGATCCCCGAGCCCTACCGGGCTCAGGTGCCCGACCTGCCGTTCAAGCCCGAGGATCCCGACGTGACCGCGCTGCAGCAGCGCGCGAGCCGTCTGGCCAGCGACCTCGGCACCGCCCAGTCCAAGGTTTCGTCGCTGGAGGACGAACTGGCCGCCGTGCGCAAGCTCGCCGAAAACGCCGGGGTCACGGTTGACCTGACCGGGCCGCTCAGCGATCAGGCCGGTGCGTACCTGTACGACCAGATCCGCCGCGTGCAGAGCCGGGTGGACACCCTCAGCACCTCGATGGTCACGCCGTCCAACATCCTGTCGCTGTCCGACCGGGTGACCGATATCGAGAAGATCGCCCGCCAGACCCAGACCCGGCGCAGCACCGCGCTGGCGCTGCTGCTGTCGGTGGCGCAGATCCGCGAGGCGGCCGACCGGGGCGAGTCCTTCCTTGACCAGCTGCGCACCGTGGAAGCGATCGTGGGCGATCAGGCGTCGTTCCTAAACGCCATGGAGCCGCTGGTGCCCCTGGCGCCCAAGGGCGTGGCCTCGCGCGCGGGCCTGCGGGCCGGTTTCGCCGAGATGGCGCGCGCCGTGACCAAGGCCACGGCGATCACCGAAAGCGACTCGTGGGTGGATCGCACCGTCGGCGCCCTGTCGACCGTCGTCCTGGTGCGCCGCACCGACGAGGCGGCCGAGCAGCCGACCCCGCTGGTCTTGCTTGCCCGGGCCGAGAAGCAGGTGCATGAAAACGACCTTGCCGGCGCCAAGATGATCCTGGAAGGCCTGGAAGGCGCCGCCGCCGAGGCCGCCCGGCCGTGGATGGACGCGGTCGCCAACCGGCTGGTTGCCGAGGCTGCCTTGTCCGACCTGACGTCGCTGGCCGTCGCCGAGGTCGGGGCGGCCCGCGCCACCGAGCCCGGCTCCCCCACGGAAGGATGAGGCCATGACGCGGATTCTACTCTTCCTTCTGTTCACCGGCCTGCTGGTTGGTTCGGCCGTGTGGCTGGCCAACCACCCCGGGGCGATCGCCATCGAATGGGTGGGCTGGCACCTGGAAACCTCGGCCTCGCTGGCCCTGGTTGCCCTTCTGGTTCTGATCGCCGTGATCTTGATCCTGAACCGGGTGTACGGGGGCGTGCGCCACATGCCGCGCTTCCTGGGCCGCACCTTGCACGAACGCCGCTTGAAGCGCGGCGGTCTCCTGCTGGGCGAGGGCCTGGCGGCGGTCAAGGGGGGCGATACCGCCCTGGCCGGCAAGATGCTGCGCGAGGTCGAGCGCCTGCTTCCGGGCGCCGTGGGCGTGCAGGTCCTGGCCGCCGAGACGGCGGCCGCCACCGGCGACCTGGAGCGCGCCGAGGAAATGTTCTCGGCGATCAAGGATAATCCCAAGTTCCGCGCCTGTGGCCGGCGCGGCCTGCTGGAACTGGCCCAGGCCCGCAACGACGAGGACAAGGTGCTGGCGATCGCCCGCGACGCGGTGACCAGCGGCATCTCCGCCCCGTGGGCCACCGGTCCCCTGTTCCAGATCCTGGTGCGCCGGCGTCAGTGGGAAGACGCCATGAACGTGCTGGGCCGGGCCCACGGCCGGGGTGGGCGCAGCGCGCGCGCCGACGATCCCCAGCGCGTGGTCAAGGCCTCGTTGCTGTGCGCCCAGGCCCGCGACGTGCTGGCCCTCGGGGCGCCCGCGCAGGCGCAGCGCCTGGCCCAGCAGGCCCTGTTGCTGGAACCCGGGCTGATCGAGGCCACCTTGATTTCCGCCCGGATCCTGATCACCGAGAACAAGCACCGCAAGGCGGCCCAGATGCTGGCCGCCCAGTGGAAGCGCGTGCCCCATCCCGAGGTCGCCTCGTTGTACCTCTCGCTGGGCGATGACGGGGATCCGCTCAAGCGTCTGAAGCGGGTTGAAGGCCTGATCGAAAGCAATCCCGAGGCCCCGCAAAGCCGCGTCGCCCTGGCCCAGGCCGCCCTGGCGGCCAAGCTGTGGGGACAGGCGCGCAAGGCCCTGGATCCCCTGGTGCGGACCCGGCCCTCGCCGGTGGTCTGCCGCCTGGTGGCCCTGCTGGAGGAAGGCGAGAACCGCGATCTGGCCCTGGCCAACCAGTGGCTGATGCACGCCCTGACCGCCGAGCCGGCCGAGGCCTGGACCTGCGAGCGCTGCGGGGCCACCCATACCCGGTGGGATCCGGTGTGTTCGGCCTGTGGCGCCCTGGGCACCATCGACTGGCGGCGGGCCCGCAAGCTGGAAGGCAGTCCCGAACCGACGACGCCGGCCGCCGAATAGGGCCGGCGGGGTGCTGCCGCTCCACGACGATAATCCAACAACCCTCAGGCCGGTGGTCACCATCGGCCTGATGGCTTTTTGCATCGTTGTTTTCCTGTACCAGGCGTCGCTGTCGCCGTTGGGCGACGCGCGCCTGACCCTGGCCGCCGGGGTGGTGCCGGCGCGATTGTTTGGCGCGGGGAATCCCTTCGACCTGCTGACCCTGGTGACCTGCCAGTATTTGCATGGCGGCTTTTTGCACCTGGGCGGCAATCTCCTGTACCTGTGGATCTTTGGGAACAATGTCGAGGATGCGCTGGGCCACCGGCGCTTCTTCCTGTTCTACACCGTGTGCGGCGTCGTGGCGTCCCTGGTCCACGCGGCCAGCGATCCGGCTTCCACCGTGCCCCTGATCGGGGCCTCGGGCGCGATTTCCGGGGTGCTGGGGGCTTATCTGCTGCTCTATCCCCGCGCGCGCGTCCTGGTGTGGATCGGGATTTTCATCGTGCGCTTGCCGGCTTTCATCGTGCTGGGGCTGTGGTTCGCCTTTCAGGTGGGCGCGATCGTGCTGGGCGGCGGCGGCTCGGTGGCCTGGGGCGCCCACGTGGGCGGTTTCGTGGCCGGCTTGCTGCTGATCATTCCCATGCGCCGCCGGGGCATGACCTTGTGGCAGCCCGCCCAGCCCCGGGCCCCGGTCGTGCAACGCACCCGGGCTCGCTCGCGCGTGCCGGTTTCCGGCGGCACCCCGCCATCGCCCCCGCCCCGTCGGCGCGGACCCTGGGGGTAGGGGCGGGCGACGGACGGGGGCGCTTCCCCGCCTTGAGGGCCCGCCCTGAGGGTCTGCCCTGAGGGTCCGTCTTGAGGGAAGGGGCGCGCAACGCCACATAGGACGAACCCCGACCCATCCGGAGGAGTCCCATGGCCGATCTTGCTTGCGTGCCCTTGCCCGAACGGGCGCTTCTGGCGGTGGAGGGGGCCGATCGTGTCGCTTTCCTCAACGGCCTGGTCACGGTGCGCCTGGAGCGCCTGGCGCCCGGGCGCGCCTTGTGGGGCGGCCTGTTGAGCCCTCACGGGCGCGTGGTTCACGAGTTCTTTCTGATCGACACCGGCGACGCCATCGTGCTGGAAGGCGAGGCGGCCCGGCTGGATGACCTGGCGCGGCGTCTGGGGCGCTTTCGCTTGCGCGCGGCCGTGACCCTCACCCCCTGGCCGGGGGGGCGGGTGATGGGTCTTGGCGATCCCGAGGCCCCGGCGCGTCTGGGGCTCGCGCCCACGCCCGGCGCGTGTCGCTCGCTCCCCGGTGGGGCGCTCGCGTTGGTCGATCCCCGGCTGGCCGAGGCGGGGGTGCGTCTGATCGTGCCCGAGGGCGCGGCCCTGCCCGACGGTGTGCGCGAGGATGACACGCCGGGCGCCCGCGTGGCCTGGCACGCCCACCGCGTGGGCCTGGGCCTGCCCGAGGGCGCGGCCGAATTGCCCCCCGAGGCGGTCTTGCCCCTGGAAGCGGGGTTCGAGGAACTGGGCGCCGTGGACTTCGACAAGGGCTGTTACCTGGGCCAGGAAATGACGGCGCGGACCCATTACCGCCGCTTGATCCGCCGCCGGGTGCTGCCGGTGTCGTTCGAGGGCGCGGCTCCGGCTCCGGGGGCGACGTTGCTCACCACCGAAGGCGCCGAGGCCGGGGTTTTCCACGCCAGTGGAGCCCCGGGGCTGGGGCTGGCCGTGCTCCGCCAGGAAAACGCGGTCGAGGGCCGGGTGCTGCATGAAGCCCAGGGGGGGCTCCAGGGCGAGGCCTCCGTGGTGGTTCACGTGCCGGGCTGGGTGCGCTCCCTGGGCGAGCAGGAGGGGTAAGGAAAAAAACGGCAAGGGGGGCTTTGTTCCCCGATGGTCCGGCCGGTTTCCCGAAGGAAAAAGGCTCGGGCCACCGATCTCGTCATTTCGGTTGACCGGGCCTCGCCGGTAATGCCAAAAGGCCACGGGCGCACCGCCCTTTTTGCCGTCGCGTTCCCATCGGCTCGTGAGGACCGCCCTTTCATGGAAAGTGTCCGTCGTCGCTGTCCGGCCGGAACGCCAACCCGGACCTGAGCCTTTGGGTCCCTCGTTGGCGCCCGCCGGGGGCTTTGTCCAACGAGGTGACCCATGTCTCCCCTGAAATCCGCTTTTTCTGTGTGGTGTTCGCGCGGTCGGGCCGTGCAAACCCGGGCGATCTCGGCCGATCCGCCCGTGGATCGGGACCCCGGGGGCTGCTAGAGTCCGTCCGTTTCACGTTGAAGCGGACAGATTCCAGATCCCTTTGTTTGAGTTTGTCTCTTCGGGAAAAGCGGTGCCCACTTTTCCCTGACCAACTCTCGCTCTCCCTTTTTCGCGCGCGTCGCCGTGCCGGCGGATCGGCCCGGCCCCGTTCTTGATGTTCTGGAACGTTCGGGGGACCCCGATGTCGTTGCACACCATCACCGACATGCTGAACAGGCAGAAAATCGTGGAAAACATGGTGCGCACCCAAGGCTCGCGCCGGACCGAGCTGGTTGAAAGCGTCGTCCAGAAACAGCATCAGGTGGAAGTTCAGTCCACCTTGGCCCGGCTCTCGGCGGCCGAGATCGGCCAGATCCTGGAAACCCTGTCGGGCGAGGACGCGCGGCGCCTGTGGGCCCAGGTGGGCCCCGAGCGCGAGGACGATATCCTTTGGGAAGTGTCCCCCACCTTGCGCCAGCACCTGGCCGGCGGGCGCGAGCCGCGCTTTCGCAAGGGCCAGGTCCGCGCCTACGAAATCCTCGATGGCCGCATGCGGGTGGTGCCGATCAGTTGCAGCGCCGACCTGGAGCCCTTGCGCCCGATCTGGATCGACCTGCTGGGGGTGTCGGAGTCCGAACGCGGCTGGATCGCGCGCCGCTATGGCCTGGAGTTGCCCGATCCCGACAAGCTGACCGACCTGGAAGTCAGCGCCCGCTTCTATGAAGAGGAAAAGGACGAAATTCACCTGCACTCGAATTTCCTGCTCGATACCGAGGAAAAATCCCGCTCGGTGCCGGTGGCGTTCGTGGTGCACAAGGGAATCTTGTTCGCGGTCCGCAATCAGGAACTGCCGATCTTCCGCTTGCAGCGGCTGCGCATGCGCAATCAGCCGGGCGACGTGTCGCACTGCCTGGACCTGTTGCTGGCCTTGTACGCCGCCGATGTCGAGTATTCGGCCGACTCGCTGGAGGATACCTACGCCACGCTGCGCCGGGTCAGTCAGCAGGTGCTGAGCGAGAACATCAGCGACGAGGCGGCGGCCCGGATCCTGAGCGCCATCGCCGAGGAAGAGGATCTGAACAGCCGCATTCGCGGCAACATGCTCGATTCCCAGCGCGCGGTGTCGTTCCTGGTCCGGGGGCGTTTCCTGTCGCCCGATCAGCTGGAGGACGCGCGCGAGATCATCCGCGATATTGAATCTCTGAACACGCACACCGCGTTCTTGTTTGAAAAAATCAACTTCCTGATGGATGCCACGGTGGGCTTCATCAACGTCAACCAGAACAAGCGGGTGTCGCAGCTCACCGTGGCCGGCGTGGTGTTCATGCCCTTGAACGTGCTGGCCGGCATTGGCGGCATGTCCGAGTTTTCGATGATGACCGAGGGCATTCCCTGGCCGCTGGCCTATGGCGCCTTGATCGTGGCCATGGCCCTGGTCGGCTGGGGGACGTATGTCACCGTGAAGTACTACGAAACCCGCAAGGCCCGCGAGGCCCTCACCCGGGGGCTGGAAGCGGGCCTGTAGGCCTCGCCGTCCCAGCCCCCGGGCGCGGGGGTCACGCCTGGGCGTGCACGATCTCGCCGTGACGGGTGCAGGCGGGCGAGGCCAGTTCCAGGAAGAAGGGCACCAGGGTTTCGGGCCCGGGCAGGGTATCGGGGTTCTCGCCGGGGAAGGCCTCGGCGCGCATGGGGGTGCGCACCCGCCCCGGATTGATCAGGTTGACCCGAATGTTGGTCTTGGTCACCTCGGCGGCCCAGGTCAGGGCCATGGTCTCCACCGCGCCCTTCGACACCGCGTAGGTCGCCCAGTAGGGATGCCGGCCGTCGGTCGCGTTCGAGGTCAGGAAAATGGCGCGCCCGGCGTCCGACTGACGCAACAGGGGCTCGAACGAGCGGATCAAGCGGAAATTGGCGGTCAGGTTGGTGGCAAGAACCTTGTCCCACTCCTTGGGCTTGATGTGGGGGATCGGGGTCAGGGTGCCCAGCATGCCGGCGTTGGCCACCAGCACGTCGAGCTTGCCGAAGCGCTGGAACAAGGCGGCGCCGATTTCGTCCAGGGCATCGAAGTTGGTCAGGTCTTCGTTGATCAGGGTCGGGGCGGTGCCGCCGGCCGCCTGGATTTCGTCGTCCAGCTCGGCCAGGGCGCCCTCGGTGCGGGCCATGGCGATGACGTGCGCGCCCTCGGCGGCGAAGGCCAGGGCCACGGCCCGGCCGATCCCGCGCGAGGCCCCGGTGATGAAACAAAGACGGTCTTGAAGTCGGCCGGCCATGGCGGCGTCTCCTTGGGCATGAAAAAACGGAAAGTGGGGTGTGCCGCGTCGGGGCGCCCCGCGCCATGACATTTTTCATCTGGCCGGGGCCGGCGCGGCGGCCGGGGGAGGGCGGGGG
>NZ_BJZO01000111.1 GCF_007992075.1 Pararhodospirillum oryzae | reverse complement strand
CCGGGGCGGGCGCCGGCGCGGGTTCCGGGATCGCCTGCGGGGTCAGGGCGGGCATGCGGTGGGCGTCGGCGGCGGTTTGCGGCCGGCGGCCGTCCTGGTCCTCGTCAAGGGCGGGGGCGGGCGGCGGCGGTTCGATGCCGGCGTTTTCATCGGCCAGTCCCCCGGCCACGCCCGACGAGGGCAGGCTGGGCGGGAGGCGGGGGCGCTCGGGCCCGGGCAACAAGGTTTCCTCGGGCAGGCTGGCGGAATCATCCTCGCTCAGGCGGCCGTAGACATGCTTGTCCTTGTTTTCAACCTGCAAGCCGCCCGGATCCTCGGGGCGTTCCTTGATCGGGTGGCCGTCGGCCGAGACCAGGGGGACCAGGCTTTCGTCGTCGGCCACGTTCGAGGAACTGCCGGCCAGCAGGTACCACGCGGCCAGGCCGGCCACGACAAGACCAGCCACCAGGCCGCCGATGATCCCCAGAAGCCCCGCCCGGTGCGAGGGGGGCGGCTCTTCGTCGTCGAGGTAAATCTCGTCCGATTCGCGCAGTTCTTCGGGCAGGAGATTCAGAAGCTGTTCGTCCAGATCGGCGGACTCGTCTTCTCCTCCCGGTCGCTGGCGTCCGATGGCCATCAGCGCATCTCCTCTTTCGGTTCAACCCCGAAGATCGAAAGGCCCGACGCAATCACCGTCGCCACGGCCTGAACCAACGCCAGCCTGGCCCAGGACAACGCTTCGTCGTCTGGCAGCAGGAAGCGCAGTTCCGCCTGTTCGTTACCACGATTCCAAAGCCCGTGGAAGGCAGCGGCGACATCATTCAGGTAAAAGGCGACCCGATGGGGCTCGTGTGCTTCGGCTGCGCTTTCGACCAGACGCGGCCATCCCGCGAGCAGACGCATCAAGGCCAGCTCCTCGGGGCTGTCCAGGCGGCTGAAATCAACCTGGGCGGCCAGGGCGGCGGGGGAGACATCGCGGCCCGGGAACGCTTCTTGGGCGTGGCGGCGCACCGAGCAGGCCCGCGCGTGGGCGTACTGCACATAGAACACCGGGTTGTCGCGGGTTTTTTCGGTCACGCGGGCGTAATCGAAGTCAAGGGGGGCGTCGTTGCGCCGGGTCAGCATGATGAAGCGGACCACGTCCTTGCCCACGGTATCCACCACCTCGCGCAAGGTGATGAAGGTTCCGGCGCGCTTGCTCATCTTCACCGGCTCGCCGTCGTCCAGCAGCTTGACCAGCTGAATCAGCTTGACGTCCAAGGTGGCCGCATTGTCGGAAACGGCCTTGACCGCCGCGTCCAGGCGCTTGACGTAGCCGCCGTGATCGGCGCCCAACACATTGATCAGGTTGTGGAACCCGCGATCAACCTTGTCGGCGTGATAGGCGATGTCGGAGGCGAAGTAGGTCCAGCTGCCATCGGACTTGCGCAAGGGCCGGTCAACCTCGTCGCCGTAGCGGGTGGCGCGGAACAAGGTTTGGGGGCGGGGCTCCCAGTCCTCGGGGGTCTTGCCCTTGGGGGGCTCCAGCACGCCCACGTACACGAGGTCGCGCTGTTCCAGGTCGGCAAGCAGGCGCCCGACCCGGCCGGCCTCGACCAGGGCGCGCTCCGAGGTGAAAACGTCGTGATGCACGCCCAGGACGTCCAGGTCCTCGCGGATCAGGGCCATCATGCGCTCGATCGCCAGGGCGCGGATCTCGGGCAACCACGCCTCGATGGGGGCGTCAACCCAGCGCTCGCCGTCGCGCTGGGCCAGTTCCTCGGCCACCGGCACCAGGTAGTCGCCGCCATACTCGATTTCCCGCGCGGCCAGGCGGGCCTGGAACGCGTCCTCGCTCAGGTGCCCCAGGGCCATCAGGTAGCGGGCGTGCACGGCGCGGGCCAGCGAGTCCACCTGCGCCCCGGCGTCGTTGACGTAGTACTCGCGCGTCACCGCGAAGCCCGCCTTGGCGAGCAGGGCGGCCAGGGCATCGCCGAACACGGCGCCGCGCCCGTGGCCCACGTGCATGGGGCCGGTGGGGTTGGCCGACACGAACTCGACGTTCACCGGCTGCCCGGCGCCCAGGGTCGAGTCCCCGTAGGCGATGCCGGCCTTCAGGATGGCCCGCGCGCTGGCCTGCCACAAGGCGGGCTTCAAGCGCAGGTTGATGAAGCCCGGGCCGGCGACGGTGGCTTCCTCCAGGCCGTCGGCCTGGGCCAGCAGCGCGGCCAGGCGCTCGGCCAGCGCGCGCGGCGCCATCCTGGCCGGCTTGGCCAGGACCAGGGCGGCATTGGTGGCCATGTCCCCGTGCTCGGGGTCGCGGGGCGGCTCGACGCTCACGCGCGCAAGATCGAGGTCCCGGGGCAGGAAATCCTCGGCCTGAAGGGTCGCAACTGCCGCGAGGACACGGTCTTTAACGTCGGTAAACAGGTTCATGGTCTCACCAAGGGATCAAATATTCTGGCATGCTCATCAAGGGCGAAGCGATCGGTCATGCCGGCGATGTAGTCACACACGACACGGGCGGTTCGGGCATCGCCAGGATCCCCCGCGCGCCGGCTCCAGTCGTCGGGCAGCAACCGGGGTTCTTCCGTCAGTCGGGTAAACAGATCCTTGACGACCCGCCGCGCCTTGCTGGTCATGCGGTTGACACGGTAATGCCGATACACGGCCGGGAACAGAAAGTTCTTGAGGCCGGCGTGGGCTTCGGCCAGGGCCGGGGAAAAAGCAACCACCGGCCGGCCCAGCAATCGCACCTCGGCGGCCGAGGTGGGGCGGGCCTGTTCCAGGCGGTCGCCGGTTTCGCGCACCAGGTCCTCGATCATGAGGGCGATCAGGCGGCGCACGGTTTCATGGATGACGCGCGAGGGCTCCAGGCCCGGATGGCGGGCGTGAACCGCGCGCAGCACCGGCCCGACCAGGGGCACCCCGGCCAGGTCGTCCAGGGTGATCAGGCCGGCGCGCAGGCCGTCGTCGATGTCGTGGGCGTTGTAGGCGATGTCGTCGGACAGGGCCGCCACCTGCGCCTCGGGGCCGGCCAGGGTTTCAAGCTCCAGGTCGGGCCAGGGCGCATAGGCCCGGATCGCCCAGGGCAGGGCCCCGGCGTTCGTGTCCCCCGGCGCCAGCAGCGGCCCATTATGCTTGGCCAGGCCTTCCAGGGTTTCCCAGGTCAGGTTGAGGCCGTCGAAATCGGCGTAGCGGTGTTCCAGGGCGGTGACGACGCGCAGGGATTGGGCGTTGTGGTCGAAGCCGTCGAAAGGGGCCATGCACTCCTTCAAGGCCCGTTCGCCGGCGTGGCCAAAGCACGGATGCCCCAGATCGTGGGCCAGGGCCAGGGCCTCGGCCAGGTCCTCGTTGAGGCCCAGCGTGCGCGCGATCGAGCGCGCAATCTGCGAAACCTCCAAGGTGTGGGTCAGGCGGGTGCGGTAGTTGTCCCCCACCGAATTGACGAACACCTGGGTTTTGTATTTCAGGCGGCGAAAGGCCGCCGAATGCAGCAGCCGGTCGCGGTCGCGCTGGTGCACCGTGCGCGAGGAAGACTCGGGCTCGGTGAACAGGCGCCCGCGCGTGTCGGCGGGACGGGTGGCGTAGGGCGCCAGGTCGGGGAGGCGGGGGATCCAGCGGCTCATGAAGGAACGCACACCAAGAACAGGTCAAGGGACTGGTTCGTTCCCAAGGCGAGACGAACCACGAAAGAGAGGGGTTGACCCGGACGAGATCCGGCCACATGTCGGCTAGAACACCGACCTGTATAAAGGTCTTCTTCAGGAGGAATGTCCATGACTACGTCCCTCCCCCAGGGAATCCCCCCGATGTTTCCGGCTCCTCCGCCCCCGGCCGGTCCTTCCGTGAGCCTCTCCGAGGCCGCCGCCCGGCGGATCCTGGCCCTGATGCAAGCCGAGAACGATACCACCCTCATGCTGCGCCTGACCGTGAGCGGGGGCGGCTGCGCCGGTTTTTCCACCGCCTTCGCCGTGGAACGCCTGGCCCAACCCGGGGATCGGGTCTTCGAGACGCAAGGCGCCCGCCTTGTGGTGGATGAGGCGTCGCTGGCCGTGCTGGACGGGGCGCTGATCGACTTCAGCGAGGGCCTTATGTCCTCGGGGTTTGTCGTGCGCAACCCGAACGCCACCAGTACGTGCGGCTGCGGCACATCCTTCTCCCTTTAGGAGGGGTGGCGCCGTTTCGGGCGCCGGCCTGCCGCCGTTCTTCCCCCGCGAATCGCTGAGCGCACGCGCACGGCCCCTGTAATGCCTCTTACCAGTGTGGTAAGAGGAGGGGCCGCTACTATCCTTGCGTCCTGTGGCGGTTTTGTGGGGGTTCCATCGTCATGGTGCGCATTGCCAGCTTTAATGTGAACGGCATCAAGGCGCGACTGCCCGTCTTGGTGGCGTGGCTTGAGCGCGCGCGCCCGGACGTGGTGTTGTTGCAGGAAACCAAATGCCAGGATGGGGATTTTCCGGCCCCGGCCCTGGAGGATTTGGGCTATCACGTCGCGGCGCTGGGACAGAAAACCTACAATGGGGTCGCGATTCTCTCGCGGCTGTCGTTGGAGGATGTCACGGGCGGCCTGCCCGGGGCCAGTCCCGAGGAGGACCCCCAGGCCCGCTACCTGGAAGCGCTGGTGGACGGCCGGCTGCGTGTCGCCAGCTTGTACCTGCCCAACGGCAACCCGGTAAGCGATCCCGCCAAATACGCCTATAAACTGGCCTGGATGGACCGGCTCGGGGCGCGGGCCCGGCGGCTTTTGCGCGACGAACCCGATCTGCCCCTGGTTCTGGGGGGGGATTACAACGTCTGTCCGACCGATGACGATGTGTACGACCCGGCTGGCTGGGCGGATGACGCCTCGTGCCGGCCGCAAACACGCGCACGCTACCGCTCTCTTCTTCACCAGGGGTTCACGGACGCCGTGCGGGCCCGCACGGCGGCGCCTGGGATGTACACCTTTTGGGATTACCAGGGGGGCGCGTGGCCGAAGAACCACGGCTTGCGCATCGACCACCTTCTTTTGAATCCGGCGGCGGCCGACCGGCTGCAAGACGTCGGGGTTGACCTCTCCCCCCGGGGCGAACCCAAGGCCAGCGATCACACGCCGGTCTGGGTCACCTTGGATCTGTGACCCGCGGATCTTACCGACCTGCCCATCGCACCAAGCCTGTCTTGACGATTGAAAGGAGAAAACGCATGAACGATCAACCGGCCACCGAAACCAAGACGGCGCCCGCCGCCAAGCGCCGCGCCAAGGCCGCCGCGACCAAGGCCCCGGCGACCAAGGCGCCGGCGCCGGCTCCCGAGGCCGCTGCCTCCCCGGCTCCGGCGCCCGAGGCGGCTCCCGCCGAGGCCGCCGCGCCGGCTCCCGAGGCTGCTCCGGCTCCGGCTCCGGCTCCGGCGCCCGTCGCCGCCCCGGCTCCCGCGCCAGAACCCGCCTTGCCGATGAACGACGCCCAGAAGCGCCGCTTGATGCTGATCATTTATGCCCTCTACGGGGCGTCGGTGTTCACGTTTGGCGTCAGCGCCATTGCCGCGTATGTGCTCTACATCCGCAAGAAGCGCGACGTGTTCGCGGGCACCATCTGGGAAAGCCATGTCACGTGGCTGGACCGGACCTTCCTGTTCTCGGCGGGTGCCGCCGTGGTCGGCGTGGTGCTGTCGTTCGCCGTGGGTGGCCTGATCGTCGTTCTCGCCCTGGCCTACCTGATGTATCGCACCGTCAAGGGCTTCCTGGCCTACGACGAGACGAAGGCGATCGATACGCCGAACGCGTATTACTAAGACTTTGTGATCCTCGGGGTTGCGCCGCTTGAGAGAGCGGCGCGACTCTTTTGTTGCTGGGCAGCCAACCGGATGGCGCCCTCGCGGCGCCGGAGGGAAACCGCCCTTCGGTTCCCTGATGATCGGGCCCCGGACGCGACCGGCGTGCCAGGGCTCTTGCCCCCGGGATTGTTCGGACCAAGGAATCTTCCATGACCACCGAGACGACGTCGACTCCCGAAACCCCCGCCCCCGCGCCCGAGGAGGCCCAGGCGGCGCCCGAGGCCGCCCCCAGCACCGTGCCGGTGCCTCCGGCGCCCGTCGGGCCGTCCCGAGGCTACATGATGCTGGCCTATGGCCTGTTTCTGCCGGCGATGATGACGGGGCTGGCCATGATGTTCGCCGGTCACGCCGGGTTGCTGCTGGATGTCACCGGAGCGGCCGGCCTTTTCTTGCTGTGGCGCAACAAGGCCGATTTCATCGGCACCATTTACGAAAGTCATGTCACCTGGTTGACGCGGACTTTCATCTATACCCTGGCCGGTTTCATGCTGGGCTTCATTACCTTCTCGTTCCAGGCGGGCCAAAACTTCGCCGGCCTGGTCTTCCTGGTTGTGGGGATTTACTACATCTACCGCGTTTTCAAGGGGTTCCGGACCTTCGCCCGTGCCCGCGCCCTTCGCGATCCGCTTGCCTTCGTATGAGGGCCGTGTCTTGGGGGCGCCGTTCCCGGATCGCCCGGGACGGCGTTCCCCCCGGGCGCGCCCTCTTGCTCCGGGACAGCGTGCCTTGCAGGCGCCTCGCCTTGCGTGGGGCCGCGCTCTTCCGCCCCTGCCTTCGGGCTTCACGCGGTTTCGTCTCCGGAAGGGGAGGGCGCCCCGGGGCGTTCGTCCTGGCCCTTGCGCTGGGCCTCCTGGGCGCCGGCGGGGCCCGGGCCGACATGGAGCGCTTCGGAGGCTGGTTCCTTTCCGATGAACACCAGTCGGGCGGCGCGTTTTCGCACTGCCTGATGGTCAACCCCTACTTCCGGGGGGAGGCGCGGGTGCTTTTGTCGCTGTCCTTGTCGGCGGACCGGCAGGCCCTGCTGGGGGTGTCCGATCCCGCATGGGCTTTCGGCCCCAGCCCCCTTGCCCGGGGGGGAACCCTGGCCTTCGATCAAAAAAGCCCCTGGGGTGTGCGCGCCACCGTGCAAGGACACGTCGCGCAGATCAGCTTGCCGCCGTGGCCCAAGGTGCGGCCCGCCTTGCTGGAGGCGGAAATCCTGACCATGAAGGTGGGCGACAAGACGGCGCGTTTCCGCCTGCTGGATCTCGAACAGGCCCTGCCCGCGCTGGAAAGCTGCGCCGCCACCGGCAAGCCCCCCCGGCGGGAGCCGGCGGGTTCGGCGCGCTGATCGCAACGGGAGCGGCCGAAGGCGTGTCGGGCGGTCGTTCCGGTCCTCACGAGGACGGGGACGCCGCCGGGGCCGCGTCCAGGGGGGGCGTCGGGCCCTTGAGCCGCTCCAGCAGCGGCCCTTCGTAGCGCAGCAAGGTATCGAGGCCGCCGATCAGGTGGTCGTCGATCACCACCTGGGGGATGGAGCGCGCACCCGGCAGGCGCTCTTGCATGCGGGCAAAATCATCGACCCCCGAAACGGTGTGCTCGATGTAGGGAATCTGGTGACGGGCAAACCAGGCCCGGACCTTGCCGCAGAAAACGCAGTCCTTGCGCGCGTAAAGCTCCACAAGCATGGAACGACAGTCCCGAACTGGAGAAGGGGAGAGTGGAGGGATACCCCTCGCTGGGAGGTGTTTCAAGGGAGATCCCCCCGGATCGGGGAGGGCGCCCCGGGGGTTACAGGTAGCGGTCCACCTGGCCGCCCGGGTCCTTGCGCCCGGTAAAACGGGCCATCACCACCCGGGTGTTGCTTTCGTAAAGCGCGCTGCCTTCGCGGGGGCCAAAAAGCGGGGCGCTCACCGGCCGCCAGGGTTCGCCTCCGGGCCGGCTTTGCAAAAAAAACATGACCCGGGAAACGTCGTTGCTGGCCAGGATCTTGCCAAGCCGGACGGGAACGCCTTCCGGTTTCTGGGGGGAGGAGTCCTCCTGACTGGCGGCCCCGTCACGACTGGCGGACATGCCGCTCCAATCGTCCTGGCGCAGGCCCTGATCCTTCAGGGCAACCTCGGACGACACAGGGGATTCGGTGATCGGGGTGAAAACCTGGGGCGAGGCCGTCGCACGGATGCCGTCCCCCAACCGCGTGTTGGCGGCCGAGGAAAAGGGGCTTGTCGAACTGGTCACCTTCGGGGTGACGGCCATCGGGCGGGTCCTTATGCGGGGCCTTATGAACGCCAGGAGCGGGGCGGCCTCGGGAAAAAGCCGACCACGAGGATCTATCCCAAAATATACGCGTGATGTTCAGGAAATCCCAGGGGGTGCGCCACGAAGAGCGGTTTTCCCGCGAGGAAGGGGAAGGCAGGAGCCTTGCATCCAAGACCCGGTTCTGGGACACCAAGATACCACACCGAAGACCATACCACACAAATCGCGGGAGGCGAGGATGTCCCATACCGTTCGTATCGCTCTTTCGGGGCCCGATCAGCCCGGCCTGGTGGCGGCGGTGGCGGGGCGGTTGTTCGACCTGGGGGCTGATCTGGCCGATACCAGCTTTGCCACCCTCGGGCAAGGGGCCGAGTTCACCATTGTATGCGATCTCCCCGATTCGGTGGGCGCGGGGATCGTGCGCGCCGAATTGCAGGCCTTGCCCGGCCTGGCCGAGACCAGCGTGTGGGTGGGGCCGTTCCTGCTGCCCGAGGATTCCTCCGAGGCGCAACGGGTCACTCACCGGGTGACGGTCAGCGGCGGCGACCGTCCGGGGCTGCTCGCCCGTCTGGCCGAAGTGTTCATCGAATACGACGCCAGCATTGTTCGCCTGGATTCCCACCGCCTGCGCGAGCCGGCCAGAACCCGGTACGTGGTTCATTTCGACGTCAACCTGGCCCGGGCGCGCGAAACGCCCTGTCTCGCCACGATCAAGAACACCGCCGAGGACCTGGGGGTGGCCTGTTCGATCGAAACGGTCTGATCCCGATCCCCGCGCGCGGCACGCGCGGCCTGGGCGTTGCGAGGGCGGGGAAATCCTGCGATGATCCGCCCGCCAAAAAATCGCGTCCGGGGCATCCCTTGTCCCGGCCCAGCATGGGGGAGGCCTGGAAAACTCATGGGTGGCTTTAGCATCTGGCATTGGATCATCGTTCTCATCGTGGTCCTTCTGCTTTTCGGCGCCGGCAAGATTCCCCGCTTGATGGGGGACGTGGCCAAGGGCGTGAAGGCCTTCAAGAAAGGGCTTCAGGACGACGACGCGCCGGCCGAAAGCGAGCGGCGCCTGGAAGAACCCCGGCCGGCCGCCGATGCCCAGCCCGCCGCGACGCCGCGCAAGGACGAGGCCCCCCGGGGCTGATTTCCCCGCGTGATCCCCGGGGGTCCCTTGGGGTGATCCCCGACAACGGGCGTGGCGCCCCGCCGGGTGGTGGGGCGCGTCCTCTGGCGGAACGAAAACACCATGTTTGATATCGGCTGGTCGGAAATTGCCCTGGTGGCCGTGTTGGCCCTGGTGGTGATCGGCCCCAAGGACCTGCCCAAGGTCCTGCGCACGCTGGGGCGCTGGGTGCGGCGGCTGCGCCTGATGGGCGCCGAGATGCAGCGTCAGGTGGATGACCTGATGCGCGACAGCGGCCTGGACGAGGTTCGCGATCAGGTCCGTCAGGTCACCCCCCACGGCATGGCCCGGCGTCTCGACGACCTGATCGACCCCGACGGCGAGGTGGGGGCAACCTTCCGCCAGCGTCCCGCCGATCTGATCACCCAGGCGCCCGCCGGTCCCGGTCCGGCTTCCACCGGAGAGGGAGCGCGGGAGACTTCCCCCACGCCGGCCCCGGTTTCGCTGTCCAAACCCGTCCCTTCCAAGCCCGACTTTTCCAAGCCCGACCTTTCCAAGGCCAACACCGGGCCCGGTTCCGCCGGGGAGGGCTCCGATCCCGCCGGGCAGGGGTCTGCGCCGACCGGCTCGGCCCGTTGAGTGGAACATGAACGCATGGCTGCGGCAAAACGATCCCTCCCGCCTCCTGACCAAGACGAGACCGAGGAGGAACTGAACGACAAGACCATGCCGCTGCTTGATCACCTGATCGAGTTGCGCTCGCGCCTTTTGTGGTCCGTGGTCTTTTACATTCTTGCTTTCTTTCTGTGCTTTGCCGTTGCCCAGAACATTTATGATTTTCTGGTGCAGCCGCTTGCCCGGATCATGGAACACACGGGCGGCTCCCGGCGGATGATCTACACCGCCTTGACCGAGGCCTTTTTCACCTACGTCAAGGTGGGGGCCTTCGGGGCGGCGGTGGTTTCGTTCCCGCTGATCGCAAGCCAGGTCTGGCTGTTCATCGCGCCCGGCCTGTACGGGCGCGAAAAGCGGGCCCTGCTGCCGTTCTTGCTGGTCAGCCCCCTGCTGTTCGCCCTGGGCGCGGCCATGGTTTATTACCTGATCATGCCCATGGCCTGGGAATTCCTGCTGGGCTTCCAGACCACCCGCGAACAGACCGTGCTGCCGATCCAGCTGGAAGCCAAGGTGGGCGAGTACCTGGATCTGGTCATGAAGCTGGTTTTGGCGTTTGGCATCTGCTTCCAGATGCCGGTTATCCTGACCTTGCTGGCCCGGGTGGGGATGGTCCGCGCCAAGACCCTGGCGGCCGGGCGCAAATACGCGATCGTCGTGGTGTTCATCATCGCGGCGGTGATGACGCCGCCCGATGTGCTGAGCCAGGTCATGCTGGCCTTGCCCATGATCGTGCTTTACGAAATCTCGATCCTGGCCGCCCGTCTGGTTCAGCCGCGCGAGGACACGATTGACGACGACGAGGAGGATCCGGACGACGAGGAGGGCTCGGGCAGTCAGCCGGTGCCGTCGGGGCCGTTCGCGTCGCCCGACACACCCGCGCCGGCTTCGGCGGGGGCGGCCATGCTGGCCAAGTCCAATGCCCCAAGGACACGCGGGGCGGATCGGATCGAGGAAACCGACTGGAACGAGGCTCCCTGAAACATCCTCGTCCGAGGAGGCCGAGGGTAAGGAAACAAAAATCCCCTTCCGGGGGGCTTTGGACCGATAAAAGTGTCAGGGGCGGGGAAACCCGCCCCTTCTTGCCGTTTCTTGGGGGGCGAACGGGTGTTGATGCCTTTGCCCCT
>NZ_BJZO01000110.1 GCF_007992075.1 Pararhodospirillum oryzae | reverse complement strand
TCTAAAGTTTTTCAGGGAAAGAAGGACACCGCTTTTCCCGAAAAGACAGACTCAAACAAAGGGATTCACAGTCTGTCTCCTTCCCTCTGAAGCCGACGGACTCTCGTCTTCGGACATCGAACTATGGTCCGAACCTTCGCGCGATGAACGAAGCCACCAAAGGACGATTTAACACAAAAAAATCTTTTCTAGTTGCTCGAACTCCTCCGGTGGATAATACTGAAAAAACAAATCAAGACCGGACGGACAGACCAGCGAATTATTGAAATAAAAAAAATTTTTTCTATGAAATTAATCATCAGCTTTCGCGAATCAATCAAATAAATACATAATATATTCATTATAATTCAATATTTCCATCATAATAAATCGCGGAATCTCGTTGTTTTCAGCCCCATGCGACACCTCCCGATACCGGGATGCCTGACGCCCAAGGGCAAGGAGCGCCTCCATGACCTTGCAGGATGTCTCTTCGATGGTCAGCAGCTATAATGCGATGGACCTGGATGCCTTGTCGTCGGCGCGCCTCGCGCCCGACGCCGCCTCTCGAATTTCTGAAAGCCAGCCTTTCACTCTTGATGCCTGGATCCGCTTCAACGGGCTGGCCGCCCGGACCACGGTCTTGGAACAAGAGGGGGTTTTCTGGTTTGGCAGTCAGGGATCCTTGATCGGCTTTCACTTCGCCGGCGGTCCCGTGATCGTGTCCGATCCCGCGCAACCGTCGCTGAAGGACGGCCGCTGGCATTATCTGTGCGTCACCTTCGACGGATCGATGGTGCGCCTGTACCTGGACGGCCAGTTCAACAGCGGCGAAAGCGCCATGCCCACGCGGGCCCCCAGCCCCAACCCGGTGGTGATTGGTCGCGCCTTGCAGGGCTTCGTGCGCCAGGTGCGGGTATACAACACGGTCCTGGAGGCTGAAGCGGTCCAAAGGGCCATGTTCGGCCCGCCGCCCGAGGGCACGGTGCTCGTGGATCTGGATTTCACCGTCAATCCGCCGATCGACCGGGGTGCGGCGGCCCACGCCATCACGCTTGAAAACAACGCCCGCCTCATTCAGGTGACACCGGCCGTTTCCCTGCGGGCGGGGGGCTTTGTCCGCCCGATGGGAGAGCCCCTTCCCAATCCGGGGGGCGCCCGTATCGATCCCTACACCGTGCAGGCGTGGGTGTTCGTCACCGCGGCCCCCGATGAACCCCATGCGATTTTCGTGAACAGCGACCCCGACCTGCAAACCGGCATGGGCCTGTGCGTGCAAGAAGAGCCGGGGACGGATCGGGTCAAGGTCCTGTCGCGGCGGGGGTCGGGCGGGGAGGATTGGCAGCGGCTGCTGTCAACCGCCTCCCTTCCCATGAAACGCTGGATTAACGTCGCCACCACCTTCGACGGCACCACCTTGCGCGTGTACCTCAACGGGGTGCTGGACAGCGCCAAGGCCTGCCCGCCCCTTCCCCTGTCCCAACCGCGCGGCGAGCTTCTGATCGGGGCGGGCAGCGTGAGCGCCGATGCCCTGGCCCCCCGGACCTTCCAGGGCTTCGTGCGCGAGGTGGACGTGTGGAAAAGGGCACTGAGCGCGGACCAGATCCAGGCGGCCATGGCCGCAAGCCCCGAGCCCGACGCCGAAGGCCTGGCAGCGGCCTACGTTTTTGTGCATGGCTTTGTCGGCGACTTCTTCCAGGGGGCCCCCGTGGCCCTGGCGGAAGGCGCCCTGTTGTCGGGCCAAGTGAGTCCGGCTCCCGTGACGCCCCCCATGCCCCCGCGCCTCGCACGCGAGGATAGCGTCCCGTTGGACGCGGGGCTGGAAGCCGGGCTGATGGCCAGCCTGCGCGCCGGGCTGGATTTCAGCGATCTTGAGCGCACCCACGGCGCCATCCTGGACGACTCCATGGCCCGCGACATCGCCATGTTCACCGATCCGGACGATCGCGCTCTGGTTGAAAATGCCTGGCGCAAGGCCCGGCGCACGCTGGCCGAGGATCCCGCCGGCCTGGGGTTGCTGATCACCCGCCACGAAATCAACGAAGAACGGCTGCTGGTCGCGCACGGCCCCACCGAATCCACCGTGGTCTTCCGCGCCTCCATCCACGCCATTGATGACTGCACGCTGTGGAGAATCAACGTGCTCCTCATCCTCGTCGTGGGCTTCATCGACGCGGTGACGGGTCTTGGCGCCAGGTCAACCCCCAAGGCCGTGACGCTCCTGGGCGAGGCCGTGAAGGAGTCGTCCGTGGCCGGAGCCATGGGGGCCATGGGAACGGGTTTGACGGCGGCGGGCGTCATACATGTCGGAGCCGCGCTATACAAAACTGGATACTTGCGCCGCCTTCTTGTCGCCTTGCTGGAGGTCGGCGTCTGGATGATCGTCCGCCTTGTCGTCCAGATCGTGGCCTGCCTCTCCGGGGTGGCGAGTGCCCGTCTCGTTGCCACGCTGGCCGCCACGGTTGCCGCTCTTGTCGTGGCCTGGCTGGCCCGGCCGGAGAAGTGCAAACCCTTGCCAAGCGTCACGCTGACCAGCCTTGCCTTTGATTTCAATCCCGCCGGCATCCCGAGCAACGCCCTGCCGATCCGGGAGAATTTCGCAACACCCCTCCCGGTGCCCGAGTGGATCCCCGGCCGGATCCAACCCACCGAGGCCCCGTGCGCCTACGCTCTTTCGGTGGTTTCTGACCGGACGCCCTGGATTCGAGCCACCGTCACGCTCTCCCGAGCGACCCCGAGAACGGTCAAGATCCGGGCCGTCGGCGGCGGCCTGCTGGGCTCCATCGACCCCACCCCCCTGATTTTCGCGGGCACCACGGCGGTTGTTTATCTGCCCTTGACCCACCACACCCTGGCCGCCGGGGGCGTGCGCCGCCAGGACGTCGAGTGGACATGGTACTACCAGATCGACACCGAAATGTGGGTGGAGTGCGCAACCACCCGGCACCGGGTATACGTGACCTTGGACCTGCCCACCCAACCCTGGCAACAGACTGGCGGCCGCGCGAATCCGCAACTTCCCTGGGTCAGGGTCCTGGATCATGCCTGCGACTGGGCCAGCGGGGCCACCACCCGCGAGCAGGTTCTGGAAGCCGTTACCGTCAGGGTCAACGCGGGTCTCGGTCTGGTGTACGATACCCAGAACGGAGCGCCCGCCTACACGACGAGCGGGTTTTGGGGCCTCGGGCAGTTCCTGTGCACCGATTTCCTGGATTTCCTGGCAACGCGGGGAGGCCGGGGCCGCGTGGTCAATTGCACCGACTGCGCCACCATCGTGACCACGTTCGCGAACATTCTGGGCACGAACGTGTGCGCCGCGATCATGGGCTCGGGCACCGGGTTTGAATGCAACCAGATCCTGGCCCTTGGCACCGAGACGTGGAAAAAACCCTTCATGGACAGCTCGACTGGATCGGGGGGAGTGTTTCGCTTTCACGAAGTCGCCTGGACAGGAACGTGCAGCTACGCCGATCCCCTGTACGATGCCTGCCTGCGCTACGATACGGGAAACTATCCCTGGGAAACCACCCCCCACACGGCGGGCCTGCCGGCCGGGGTGCCGTTTTCGGTGTTCGGCCCCGGCCCCTCGCCCTTCGTGCCCCTGGCGGCGGCGCTCACCCGAACCACGTACCGCGAACGCCTGGCCGCCAACACCGCCCGGGGCATTCCGGCCTGCGTGCCGCAAGGCAGTCAGGACAATACCAATTCCGGCCGGCGGCCCGTTGTGTAAGGAGGCGCGATCATGAACGAACAGGAATGGCGCGAGGCCGCCAGGCAGCACTTCGGGTTTGACCAGTGGCCCCGCCCCCTGGCCCGCGCGGCCGAAGACGCGGTGCCCCAGGTGCGGGGGTTCGCCCTGCTCCCCCCCGACGAGGCCCGCGACGAGGCCGGCGCATGGATCTTCGAGCGCCGCGCCGCCTACGATCCGTCGGGCTACACCGATTTCTTCCGGCAACCGGACCATCCCCACCGCCGGGCCGAGGTCAGCGTGCACGAATGCGCGAGCCACGACGAGGCACGGCTGGCCTTGCTTGACCGTTTGTCCCATTGCACGGCTGTCACCGTGCCCCGCCTGACCGAGGTGGCCCTGGGTGACGTGGCCTTCAAGGGACACGGCGACTTTGTGTCGTTCGTCAGTTTCGTGCGCCACAACCTGATGATCACCATCCGCAGCATCGGGGACGAACCCGTTTCGGTTCTGCCGCTGGCCACGCTGGTGGACAGGCAGATCCAGGACCAGGCCCGCCCGCCGACCGGATAACCCCCCGCCCGGACGAAAACCATGGACCAGAAACTCCGGTTTTGGACGGCTCCCGCCGGCGCCTTGTACGACGACCTGTTTGTTCGCGACACGTTCAACGACCCGGGTTCCATTCCCTCCCAGGGAAACCCGTGCCAGTCGCCGGACATCATTCCCTACCGCGACCAGCTTCTGGACTGGGACACCGCCGTTTCCCGGTACAACGGCCCCGATCTGGGCGAGCCCATCGTCACGGGGGGTGTCAACAACATCTATGTGCGGGCCCGCAACCTGAGCCGGGAGGCCGCGAGCGGCACCGCGTCGTTGTATTACGCCGATGCCTCGCTGTTCTTGCTGCCCAACACCTGGACTCGGGTCAATACCGCCAGCGGCAGCGGGACCGCGCCCCTGGTCGATGGCCGGGGGAGCCCGACCATCGCCGCCGGGTGGGTTGCCCTTTCCTCGCCCGCGTTCCTGCTCACCGGGCTGCCGCCGGGGGCGCATTACTGCACCATCGCCGTCCTTCAAACCCCGGCCCATCCGGTCACGATTCCCGCCCGCTTCCCCTCCAACGCGGCCTTTACCCAATGGGTGCAGGACAACCCGGCCGTGGGCTGGCGCAACATCGATTACGCCCCCAACCAGAAAACCCAGATCATCCGCACCTACCGCTTTGGCAACACCAACCAGAGTCCGGCCTATTTTCACTTCCGGATTCTGGGCCGGGGGTTTGCGACGGGCACCGCGGTCAACGCCCAGTGCTCGAACGTCGCGTGCCGGATCGACCAGGCCCTGACCCTTCCCGCTCCCGACGCCCAGGGCAACCAGATCACCGGGTTCGATGCCAGCGCGCCCGCGAACTTCTCGGGTGATCTGGTGGTTACCGTTACCTCGCCCGGCGGGCCGTTCCCGGATGGCGCCAGGCTGTCGGTGACGTACTATCAGTACCCGGCCCTTGAGGAGGAACTGGACCTGAACGTGGCCCGGCTCGCCCTGACCCGCAAGCCGGCCAGCCAGGGCCTGATGCTGGAAGCCGCCCCCTTGCTGATCGAGTTGGGCGAATGCACCCTGGTCATGGTGGGCGGCCTGCCCGCCAACGCCGAAGGGTAAGCGCCGCCCCCCTTGCCGCCCCCGCGCGCAAGGCTACAATGCCCAGGCCCGGCGCGCGGCGCGTGCCGGAGCCACGCCCGGGGGAACCGCCCCCGGAATCGGGCGGGCGGAGCCCCCGCGTTCCGCCCGCGCTGCCAAGGATCCGCCCATGCCCGCCGTTGCCAGCATCCCGGCCGCATTGCCCTTTCTCGACACCCTGGCCGCCGGGCTGATCGCCACCTTGGGCCGGAATCCCGACCCCCTGGCCCTGGCCTCGGCCACCGTGCTGCTGCCCACCCGGCGCGCCTGCCGCGCCCTGCGCGAGGCCCTGTTGCGCGCCCAGGGAGGCCAGGCCAGCCTGACGCCGCGCATCGTGCCCCTGGGCCACCTGGAGGAAGACGAGACCCTGGGGGCGGAAACCCTGGGCGCCGACCCTTTGGGCGCGGGCCGGGGCGAGACCCTGGATCTGCCCCCGGCCCTGCCCGGTCCCACGCGCCTCGTGCTGCTGACACGGCTGGTCCTGGCGCGCAGCCCCGACATGACCCCGGCCCAGGCCACCCGCCTGGCCGGCGACCTCGCCCGCCTGCTCGATCAGGCCCAGACCGAGGGCGTGGATCTGAACCGCCTGCCCGACCTGCTGCGCGAGGCGCCGCGCGCCGCCGAACTGGCCCGGCACTGGCACCTGACCGTCGATTTCCTGGGCCTGCTGACCACGGTGTGGCCGCCCCTCCTGGAAGCCCATGGGGCCCTGGACGCGGCCGAGCACCGCAACCGGGTTCTGGCCCGCCAGGCCGCCGCCTGGGCGCGTCATCCCCCTGCCGGGCCGATCCTTGCCGCCGGGTCCACCGGCTCGATCCCCGCCACGGCTGCCTTGCTGCGCGTGATCGCGGACCTGCCCCAGGGCCTGGTCATCCTGCCCGGCCTCGATACCAGCCTGGACGAGGAAAGCTGGAACGCGCTGGAGGATACCCACCCCCAGGCCGGCTTGCGCCGGCTGCTGGAGGATCTGGGCCTCACGCGCGCCGACGTGCGGCCCTATCCGCCGCCCGGGGTGGACCTGCCCCACCTGACCGGGTGCGCGAGCCCGGCACGCGCGCGGCTGGTCAGCGAGGCCCTGCGCCCGGCCGCCACCACCGACGCCTGGCGCCACCTGGGCCCCGTCGCCCCCGAGCTGGCCGGCGCCCTTGAGGGACTCAGCCTTGTCGAGGCCCCCACCGAGCGCGAGGAAGCCGCCGCCATCGCCGTTGTTCTGCGCGAGGCGCTGGAAACCCCGGGCCGCACCGCCGCCCTGGTGACCCCCGACCGCACCTTGGCGCGCCGGGTCGTGGCCGCGCTCGACCGCTGGGGCATGCAGGTGGACGACAGCGCCGGCCAGCCCCTGGGCCTGACCCCCGTCGGCACCTTCCTGCGCCTGGCCGCCCACGCGGTGGCCGAAAACCTGGCGCCCGTCCCCCTGCTTGCCTTGCTGCAACACCCGCTGGCCGCTGGCGGCGAGGCCCCGGCCGTGTTTCGCGCCCGGGCGCGGCGCCTGGACCGCGAGGTTCTGCGCGGCCCGCGCCCGGCCCCGGGGTTCGCCGGTCTTGCCGCCGCCCTGGCACCCCTGGCCAAGGACGCGCCGCGCACCCACGCCTCGCTCTCGCGCGCGCTGTCCCGGCTGGAAGCGCTGGCGGCGCCCTTCATCGCGGTGATGGCCCGCCCCGGCGCTCCCCTGGCCGACCTGCTGGAAGCCCACCTGCGCTTTGCCGAGGCCCTGGCCGCCGCGCGGGTGGACGGGGTTCTGGTGCCCGGTCCCGCCCGCCTGTGGGCCGGCGAGGCCGGCGAGGCCGCCGCCCTGGCCCTTGCCGCCCTGGCCGAGGCCGCCCCCCCCCTGGACAACCTGGCGCCCCGCCATTACCCGGCCCTGTTCGATGCCCTGATCGGCCAGGGCATCGTGCGCCCGCGCTTCGACCGCCATCCCCGCCTTGCCCTGTGGGGCCCCCTGGAAGCGCGCTTGCAACGCCCCGACGTGCTGATCCTGGGGGGGCTGAACGAAGGCACCTGGCCGGCCCAGGTGGAAACCGGCCCCTGGATGAGCCGCCCGATGATGGACGTGTTGGGCCTGCCCCAGCCCGAACGCCGGGTGGGGCTTGCCGCCCACGACATCGCCCAGGCCCTGCACGCCCCCACCTTGGTGCTGACCCGCAGCACCCGGGTGGAGGGCTCGCCCACCGTGCCCTCGCGCTGGCTCACCCGCTTGCAAACCGTCGTGGGCGCCGCCGGGCTGGGCGAGGCCTTCGCCCGGGCCCGGGCCGCCGGCGCCGCGCGCCTCGCCTGGGCCCGCGCCCTGGAGCAGCCCGAAGGGCCACCGGTCCGCGCCCCGCAACCGGCGCCGTGCCCGCCGGTGGAGGTCCGTCCCCGCCGCCTGTCGGCCACCCGGGTTGAAACCTGGATGCGCGACCCCTACGCCATCTATGCAGAATTCATCCTGGGGTTGCGCCCCCTCGATCCCCTGGACGCCGACCCCAGCCGGGCCGAATACGGCACCTTGATCCACAAAGCCCTGGAAGACTTCGTGATAAAGTATCCCGAGGCGCTACCCGAGAATGTCGAGACGGAACTGATCGCCCTGGGCACCGAGCGGTTCAAGGATCACATGGCCCGCCCGGGCGTGCGCACCTTCTGGTGGCCCCGCTTCCAGCGCATCGCCGCCTGGATCGCCCGCGAGGAAGTCCGCCGCCGCCCCGATCTGCTGAGCGTGTGGGCCGAAGCCACGGCCCGCCTGACCCTTGAAGGCCCGGCCGGCTCCTTCCTGCTTACCGCGACCGCCGATCGCCTGGAACGGCGCCGCGATGGCACCGTGGGACTCATCGACTACAAGACCGGCATGCCCCCTTCGGCCCGGGAAATCGGGGCCGGACTCGCCCCGCAACTGCCCCTGGAAGCCGCCCTGGCCCAGCGTGGCGGTTTCAAGGAGGTCGGCAACGCCTCGGTCGGGGAACTGGCCTTCTGGCGCCTGACCGGCACCCGCGAAGGCGGCCAGGCCCGCTTGGCCACCGCCGATCCCGCCGAGGCCGCCAAAACCGCCCTGGATGGCCTCAAGGGCCTGATCGCCGTGTTCGACCGCCCGGAAACCCCCTACCTCGCCCGCCCCCACCCCGACCATGCTCCGCGCTTCAACCCCTATCAGCACCTGGCCCGGGTGGGTGAATGGGCCGGGGCCGAGGACGAATAAAGGCCGGGAAGGCGCAACCGCCCCCCCCCGGTTCATGAGGGGGGCCCCGTCCCTTCCGCCGGAACGGGGACCATGCCGGCCAGAAAGCGCGTCACCCCCCGAAGGCGATTTTCCAGAAGCCCAGGCCGGCGAAGGCGGCCAGACCCACGGCGCACGCCCCGTTCAAGCCTCGCCACAGGCGGGGCCCCAGGCACCGGCGCGCCCAGGCGATCAGCCCCGCGCACACGAAGCACCACAGCACCGACGACAGCATGAACCCGCCCAGGAACACGGCAAACGCCCGGCCGTCGGGATTGTCCACGCCCAGGGCGGCGATGGTGCCGCCGAGGGCGGCCCAGTAGGTGATGTTGAGGGGATTGGACAGCGACAACGCCGCGCCACTGACCAGGGCCGAACGGTCCAGCCCCCCCGAGGCACCGGTGGGCACGGCCGGGCACGGGCCGAGGGCATCGCGGCCCGCCTGCCACGCCATCCACGCAAGCAGGATCGACCCCGCCACGGCCAGGGGCGTTTCGATGTAGGGCAGCCGGAACAGCACCGCCGCGCCCCCCAGCCCCAGAACCGCCCAGGTGAGATCACCGGCCAGCGAACCGATCTGGACCGCGAGCGCCGGCCCGTATCCTCCCCCAAGCCCCCGCCGCAGACTTTCGGCGAACACCACGCCGGGCGCCACGTTGAACAGCAGGCCGAGCAAAAAAGCAGAACAAAACAGGTTGATCATGGGAACACTCTCGTTCGGGACGGATCCCCATGTCAGCCCACTCCTTGCCTCCTGTCTTGTTCCTGATTTCACCGCGTGCGCGATCGCGGGCCGTGGGGGCGCATGGGTTTCTCGCTCCCCTACCGGGACGCGCCCCGGCCGGTGCCGCCTCGCAGCTGGTCCAGCAGGGCCAGAACCTCGTGCGAGGCCGTTTTCACCTGCTCGAACGAGGCCATCGCCTGATCGGCATTGCCGGCCTTGAATGCCTTGATGGCCTCGATCCCGCAGTGATGAACGCGGTGGTGCGGATCGGACAGCGCGGCGAACGCGGGAGCGTTCCGGTAGGGAAGCGAGCCCTCGCCGTGGATCCATTGCCCCAGGCGACACGTGGTTTCGTCGCGCAGGTCGTTCAGATCGGGCACCGCCTCCTGGCCCAGCAGCACCAAGGCGAGGTAACGCTTCCACGACACATGATCGACCTTGGCCATCATCAGGATGTTGTCGGGAATCGGCCGGGTGGAAAGCAGGGCCAGCAGTGCTTTCATGCTTTCACCCACCCCTTGAAGCGCCTGCGAGCTGTGCTCGATGGCGTCGGCGTTGCTGCTGATCTGCTGGCTCACGGTTTCGATGCCCTGGGACATCAGGCTGGTGGCCGTGGCCTGCTGGATCAGCACCCGCGACATTTCGGTGATGCGTCCGGTCACGTCGCCCACCAGGGTGTCCATCTCGCCCATGCGCTGGCCCATCGCGCCCATGGTGTCGCGTCCCCGGGCGATGGCCTCGGTTCCCCGGGTGATGGTTTCGACAATCGCAGTCATTTCGGTGCGCAGCGCCTCGATGCGCGCCCCGATGTCGGCGGCGGCGCCCGCCGTCTGGTTCGACAGGGCCTTGACCTCGCCCGCGACCACGGCGAACCCCTTGCCCATTTCCCCCGCCCTTGCCGCCTCGATGGTGGCATTCAAGGCCAGCAGATTGGTCTGGTGGGCGATCTGCTGGATCGAGGCCAGGATGGCGCCAATGGCGTCCGAGGCTTCGGCCAGCACCCTCACCTGCCGGGCCGCGTCGCCCACCGTGCGTTCCACCGCGCCGAATTCCCCGATCGCGGCGTCCACCGCGCCCCGGGATTCAGCGGTCAGGGCGTGAGCCGACTGCGACAGACTGACCACGTTTTCCGATCGTTCGGCCATTTCCCTGATGCCGGCCACCATTTCCTCGGTGGCCACGGCCATGTTTTCGGCTTGCACGCGCGAGATCTTGATGCCCGCCCCTACCCGGGCGTTGGCGATCGCGCCTTCGTGCACCGCGATCGAGACGCCCACCGCGTCCTCCAGCATGCGCCGCGAGAATGTTGCCAGCTCGTCGGCCTGCCGGCCCATGACATCGACGGTTTTATTGATGCTCGTCGCATGCCGGCCAAACTGGCCGCGCAGGCCCCGGGGCAGGATCTTGCGGTAATAAACCCCGCGCGCGGACGCGGCCATGGCGGCGTCCGCTTCGTTGGCGAAGTCCTCGGTCAGATCCAAGGTCCGGTTCACGTTGTGCAGCAAGCGCCCGATGTTGCCCCGCCCCCGGACCCCCAGGACCCGCACCCCCAGATCCCCCTGGGCCATTCTGTCGAGGGCGACGATGGCCTTGTTCAGGCTGCGCCGGGCGAAAATCAGCCAATACAGGGCAAGAAAGGACAAACCACACAAAAGGCCGTCCAAGACCAGATCAAAAATCGATGCTTCAATCACGGCGTGGATGAGTCCGGCCAGGCTTACCCCGCTCAGGACGCAAACGACGAGAAACGCCTTTGACAACGACGACAGATTGGTCAGTGCGCGCATGCTCTGGTCCCCTTGGGGCCTGGACCGTGGGCTAATACCAA
>NZ_BJZO01000109.1 GCF_007992075.1 Pararhodospirillum oryzae | reverse complement strand
TGTGCCCAAAACGCACGGTGCGGGGGAGGGGAAGTCGTGCGGCTCACGGCTTCGGGGGGCGAGCATCGCGAGTTCAGATTTTTTTCTAACGATGTCTGAACGCGATGCAAAGCGCTTCAATGTCCCTCTCCAGACGAGCACAATCGGCATCGTTCGCACCTTGCCGCAAGGCCTCAAGTTCAGCGGCACGATGCAAGATCCATCGCCCCAGCGTATCAGTTGAATCGTCGAGCCTCTCCCGTCTAACGAGATAGCGGCCAAGGCTCCTGCGTTCGCGCTTGACTTGGGTAAGAGTCCCTGCCGCGTCGACGATATGCAACATCCACTCGGTATGCCGTTCGGTCTTGTTACTGGCGACGGGACGCGATATTTCAACGAGCTGGATAAGGCTGCGTTTAGAGCGTAGAAGCAAGTCTGTAAGAAAGTCTCGGTCGGCGGTTATACGCCAACCATTGCCATGTCTGGCTTCATCGTCGCCCCATTGCGCGATCTTGAGTACGGGAACCCCTGTCGGCGATGTCCAGGCGATCTGTGTATCGTCGAAGACAAGCCCCTGCTGGGTCAGGAGACCAAAGGGCTCTGCTGGAATACCTCGTACACCGCCTCTGCGCTCGTCGAACTTGTCGATGCGTGGTTCTTGTTCCATAACGAGCAACCACGCTTCAAGCCGGAAGCCATCCGTTTCGTAATTGCCGTGACGCCATCCGTCTGGTAGGGCAAAGCACATGTTGTTGCGTGTATTGGCCAACGCTTGAGCAAGGGCGTGAGCGGTATCCGGCGAGACTAGCGCCGAATGAATACTGACAGTTTGTAGGCCTCCGCCCCAGGGCAGAGAGAAGGCAGCGGCGGCCACGAGACCATCCGGCCCGTTTGCCTCGTTCTCAAAGGCTTCTCCATCGATAGAGTTCCCCCAGGGTTTGGCACATGCCTCGCTGTTTTCGCTTTGATCCTTGAGGTGAGCTCTTTCCTGAGGGGCAATGCCCCAGAAACGGGGTTCGAGCGGTGCCGGCGTTCGCATATCGCTTAGCCAGTAAGGCGCGACGGTCGGCAAGGCCCGGCGGAGCCACCTCTCGAAGCTCTCATGAGAGTCGGATTGTACGAGCGGCTTTTGCGCAATCAACTCGCCCAACACGCACATCATGGCGTGCCATTCATTATGGTAACTCAGACGCTCTATCGTCGGAAGCGAGCCGTGATCACGAGATTCCAAAGAATAGAGCTCGTCTATCTTGTCGAGTCTATTGAGGCGCGGTTCGGATTCCCAGAGCGTTGAATTTTCCTGATATCCCCATTTCTCATGGAGCCAATATTCGAGTCGATCGAGAAATTCTTCCATGTCGATGTCAAACATGGAAGCGGCAGGTGAATACCAATATGGAATGGCGTCTATCTCATCGAAGAGATATTTCCGCTTTTTATTTTCTGTATAGCCCCAGATACGCTGTTTTCTCTTTTCGTGTTTTACGGGGTTGAATGGGGTTCGATTGAGCTTTAGGAGAAATGTGCGCGTTGGATCCGCCAATTGCAGATACCCCGTATCGGCAAGTCCAAGCAGCAATGATCGCCCGACTTCACGCACGACAACGTGCACCTCGTGCCGCAGCGTGTCGAGAATCAGGTCAACATGACCTACGACGGCTTGTGGATTTTCCAGCGCGACACGCTGCACGGTCACCATCAACTGCTCAAGCGCTCCATACCGATAAAAAGGCTGATCCGCGAAGAGTGGCTCATCGGGAGCGCTGAATCTCGTGAGGAGAAGATCCCACGCGCGATCACCACTTCGCGCAAGCAGCCGTGCGGCATGGCTGGCGCGCCACCGCATACGCCGGTCGATGTCTCCCATCGCGGCGAATATCGTACGCGCCACGCATTCGGCGTTGTCCTCCGGTGGTACCAAACCGGTGACCCGGGTTTTGGGCGGATGCGTTGTCCGTCCTTCGACCCGCTGGAGCAGGGAGTCGAAAAGAGTGGTGCGATCACGTGCCGGCGCACGCGCGGCGACCAATCCAGTCAGCGCATAAAGTAATTCAACCGGTATGCGTTCGCCTTCTCGTTCGATCCCTTCAAGCAAAATCCTTGCCTGCTCGACATTATCAAGGCCGGTTGCGGTGAGCAGGTTCTCCAGGATTTCCGTTTCTTCATAACTCCAAAGGAAAAGAGACCTTAGCGCCGCAACGATATAGCCAGGAAGATGGGTGCGTATCCAATCCTGAATGGGCGGATAGGTTTTCCATCTTTCCAGGATCGCGGGCAATGCTTGACCGAACTCTCCGCTATTCCCGGCCACGGCAAGCGCTCGGTTGAGGAATGGGATCCGCAATGCCGTACGGGTCAGGCGCTCGGCAGCCTGACGATACTGATCAGCATCAGGCCCTCGTTTCTCGCTTTCGCCAACCAGGGCAGCCTGAATCCCGGCCTCGTCCCGGATCGAGGTATCGCACGGATTTTGTTCCCAAAGACGTTCGGCGCCGGTTTGACTATTGCCATCTTTTTGTTCGTCGGCCTCTCGCCATGCAAGGACGGCTTCTCGCAGCGGCGACATCGCCGCGATGGTGGCGCTGGGTGCTGTTTCTGGGCGCGACGCCAGGGCATCGAACATTTTGATAAAAAGATTAGGATCTCCCTGTTGCGCCAGCGGCTTCAATACGGATTCGATTGCCCAATCGGGGAATTTCACGTCTTTGCTCAAGGAGACTTCGGCAACGATCTGCTCCTCGCTGACCAGAGTCGCGAGTGCCAGGCGCTGGGCGAGCGAAAGCCCTGTGATGGATTCGAGTATTGCGGGCAAGGTGCGGGAGAAAGGCGCAATGCCTTCGTCCTGCCAGCGCGCGGCAACGAGAAGCCCCACAGGTTCGTTCGCTCGAACAATCCAGGCGGCCGCTTCGTTCCAAGGGAAGTTTTGGGAAATTCCGAGTGATTCGGCAACGGCTCCGGCGGAGTCTGCCAGTCGCGTGGCGAGCGTCACCTGCTCGGCATGTGTCCCACCCAAACCTTTCGTCGCGATTTTACCCGCAGCATTCAAGGCGCTTTGTGCTTCAGCATCGACCGTCCTGGCCGCCCCGCTGGCCTGGGAGAAAAGCGACTTGGCCAACTCGGGATCAAGTGGCAGGGCGATCCGGGCATAGCGGGCGATCCGCTCGACGCGTTCGCTCGCGGACAGCGCAGCCTTCTTGGTTTCCTCGGCGAGAGTGGTCAGCAAATCAAGCGCGGCGTTGTGCGCGTTTGGCATGAGCGCAAGGGTGCTGGCCAGATCCTGGGCGTGGGTGTGGGCCGTGCTGCGCCCGGACCGGTTCTTCAGCACTTGGTGCAGAGGGGCGATCAAGCCAGCACCATCCTCGCCGGCCAGCATGAGGTGGACCGCATAGTTGCGGAGCAACACCGCAACGGCGTGATCCTCCCACAGACGATGAGGGTCGGGTATCTGGGGGCCAAAAATCTGTTCGATTTCAGGCCATGCCGTGAGCAGGGAGCCCGTGCGGAGCGCGCAAAGCGTGACGCGCGCAGCCCGGACCAAGCGGGAAAAGACCCGGACGGTTTCACCGAGCGTTTGGTTCCAGATCTCTTCGGGTGATGGGCTGTGCGACCATACACTCCTGCGGCGCATTTCGTCTTGCGGGATTCTTGGTATCGGTCGTTCCGGGGGGAACCAACTGGCGACTTCGATCGTTGATCCATCGACGATCTCACGAAGCACAAACGCGCGAGAATGGCGCGCCCCGGCGGCTGATTGGAGCCGATGAAGATCGTGCGGTTCCTTGAAAACGGGTTTCGGGAAAGCGTGATCAAGAATTCGGCCGACCAAGGGAACGAAATCGGCATGAACAATCGCACGCTCGCAAATCAGCAGAACGGCTTCCGGCCACGCAAGAATCGAAGGGTAATTGAATTCATCCGTGCGAAGGACCGGCCAGTGGGTTGATTCGGCTGTCGCCAATTGCTCCAGTCCGATGCGCAGGCAGGGCTCGGTAATTCTGGAATCGGCGAGTATTGCCGCCGCCATGAGGGGCGCCAAGGCAATCGGTATCCACCTGTAGGCGCTAATTGCATTTCGCAGGGTATCCGGATCGAGTCCTGCGGCACGCGAAGCGATAATTTCTAAAACCGGCGGAATATTATGTTTGGGAATCCAGAAAAATAACCTTTTGAAAGCCTCTTTTTCTCCGCAAAGCTTCCGGTCCACTTCGTATTCAGAAGCAATATCTTCCAGATTTACGTCGAAAGGCTCGCGAGCATCCTCTCTGCGGTTCTCGTTAAGATGAACGTGCCACCAGTGCAGATGTGCACGCGCGGTTTCAGGGCGGCAGTTGTGTGTTTCCTGTCGTGCCAGCTCGATGCGAACGCGTGCGCGTCTGTCCTTGTGCTCCTGGTTGGTCATGACGAGCCGGTTCACCTCGTCGGGGGCGAACCGCACGGATAAATCGACATTGTCTATAATTAATTTTTCAAGCAGTTTTCTGCTTTGGAGCGCTTCAGTGGAGGCGATCAACAAGTGTGAGGCATTGCTGATATCGTTTACCTCACGGCAGCAGCGAATCGCCAGGGAAAGGCGGCGAGATTGTACGAACTGCCATTCAAGCGGCGTCAATATCTTTGGCTCTTCCTCGTTCTGGATGGCCAAGTCATAGAGCTTCTCAAGCTGCCCCGCCGCGACGAGAACCTCCGCAATGCCATACGCGGCATATCGATCCTCAAGACGCAAGCCCATCAAATAGTCGGCTGCGCGTGTCAACAGGGCTTCGCCACCATTGCCTGGGCGGTCGATGACGAATGCTTCAAAGTCTTCGTCATGAAACGACCAGCCCCCGTCACGTTCGACGATGCCGCCAACATCGGTGGCGATATCGTGAATGTCGCGTGGCTCGATTCCTGCTATCTCCGCAAGAATGTGTTCGGGAATCGGGCGTGGCAGCCGCCCGAGCGCGTCCAAGGTTCGCCAGACAGCGTCCGGGTCGCCGAGAAGCCCGCCAGCCTCGGCAACGCGTTTTTTAAAGAGCGGATCAATGCCCTCCTCCTTGGGCATGAGCCGTTCGATTGCGCGTGAAACATTGGTGGTCGGCAAGCCTTCGATCGCGTAAACGATACGGCGTGGATTACCGCCAGTTAGATTTTCGAATGTTTCTGCGAGACCAGGATCCCAGCTTGGCTGATGCAATGCGACGAGCTTACGGACCTCCTCGATATCGAAGCTTTTGACTTCGAAATCCGTGAAAAAAATACCGTCTCCTACATCGCCGAGACGTGCTGTCCGGCAGCTCACCACAATCCGGACATTGTCGGGCCACCCCGAAGCCTGAACGAGGTCATCGAGAAAGCACCGCTCTTTCCAATGTTGTGCCCCTATCCGTGCGTTGTCGACGGCATCGAAACAGAGAACAAGAAAAGCCCTTTTATCTTGTTCTTTCAGCAGCTCGGCAGCCGCAGCGACGCGATTGCGAAAAGATTCGAAAACACTAATGCTTGTTGAGCGTCGTATCACGAATGGGGTCAGAAATTTTGCCGTGATTTCGTTCCCAAGCTGGGTAAAGGCGTGCTCGGGGAGGTGTCGTTTCTGGTCGGAGTTCCGGAAAGTACCGCCACCATAACAGTCATAGATAAAAACCGCCGAGCCCGACGGCAGGAGTGCCGGTAAATCACAAACCATGCTGGTCTTGCCGCAGCCGCCGCCCGCATGAATTCGCAAGGGGGTGGCCTGGGTCGCAACAACCGCTTGGACGAGGTCCGCCATCATCGCCCGGCGCAGATATGGCGTTGTCGGTGCAACGCGCGAGGGTGCCGGAAGCAGAATGCCCTCACCCCCCACACCGAGCCAAAGCAACAGGGTTTCCCGTGTAACCGGCGGTTCGCCGCGCCCCTCGGGCAGCATCAGCGTTGTGACCCGCCTGTGCAGACGGCGGGCATCGTCTCGTGCATCGGCGTCAACCATGGTGGTCAGACGGCGAATTACGTCGCTTTCCAAGCTTAGTCGGGAAGCGGCGGCGAAACCGGACAGATCCCATGCCTTGAGAAACGTCAGCAACTCGGAGAGCGGCAGCTTGAGTGCCGTGGTCAGCTTTTTAATCAGTTCAGTGTCAGCGGGCTGTGGCGTTTCACCATGATCGATCAGCCGCGCGACCTCGGTCCGCACCGAATCCGACAAAGGTTGATTGGAGATAATTGCAAAATCGCCGGCGAAATTTACAGCCTTCATCAACCCGGCCAACTTCGCCAACACGCTGGTTTCAGGCCTGTTTTTCCTTTGTGGTGTCAACAGGCGTGACCATGTCCAGTCTATCGTTGGATCGGTTGCGGAGTATTTGAGCTGCTGATAGCGATAGACGGTTCCCGCTTCAGTGGTACGGGCCAGCGCGACATCGACGACTTGGCCATGCGTGCCGAGTTCGGCATGGATCTGGTCGGGAGGGAGGCCTTCCACTTTGACGCTGACGACGTCGGTCATCGAATCCAGGAGCCGCAGTATCTCACGTGCCGCCCACCAGACATGAAAGTCGTCACCGGCATTTGATGCTATAGCGCCGAGATAGTCCGTCTTGTTTTCCAAATGTGCACCAAATCCATTAAGAGTCGTTACGGATTAGAATGCAGAGAAATTTCATATAATCAGGATTACCTGCCTGTTTCCAAGTTTACCCGGATTGTGGCCTTGTTTCATCAGTTTCTTGATGCCGACGACGCCCTTTTGGGGGAGGCAGCCTATCGAAGAATTCGTTTCCTACAGCGCGGCCTTTGACTGGCCGGCAATGCAGCCGGTTCTGGAACGCATGATGGGCGCCACTGCGGACGCCACGCGGGAGGCGGGGGCGCGTCAGGGAACCCTAGCGGCGTTGTCTCGGCCCGAGGCGGTCTATCTGGCCGAGCGGGCCCTGGCCGGCGATGCCGTCTTGCGCAAAGGGGCCGCCGAAGTGCTTGGCCACAACGTGATTGAGTTTCCGGCCTTCTGTTCGGCGCGTCTGCCGGCCTTGTTCGATGATCCCGACTCGAAGGTGCGCGAAGCGGCGAGTGGTTGGATGCGTAGGGTGCGAGAACGTGGCACGCTTGCCCCCTTGAAGCCGGTGGCGGACGGCTTTCTGTCCAACGTCGCCTTCGTCGATGACCCGGAGGATTTCTTTTGGATGCTGGAGTCCGTCAGCGACGCCCCGCCTGCACTGCTGTTCGAGGCGGCCCACCGCTTCCTGGACCGTGCCGGCCCGGACTCCGCCGATATCAGAACCAGAGATGCCCTGGTGGGGCATCGAATTGGCACGCTGGTTCTGCGCGCCTATCGCCAGGCCGAGGGGGATCGATCCCTTCGTCTCCACTGTCTCGATCTGTTCGACCGTCTGGTTGCCTGTGGCACCCATGGAGCCGAGGAGGCATTGGAAAGATGGGACGAAGGGTGATCCGCCGGGGTCGGGCGACAAAAAGCAAGGCCTGTCGCGGGGCCGGTTTCACGCGCGATGGACGGGGAAAGGGCTTTCCACGTCGGCCACGGTTGCCTGGAAACGTGGAACCGGTGCCGACGGAGGCGAGGGAACGAAAGGAGCCGGGCATCCGGGCGGGGAAGCACGCAACGCCGACGCGGGTGCTTCGCAGCGCGGGCCCACCCCCGGGTCCAGGGATTTGATGCAGTCCAGGCACGATCCGTGCCCCTTGGAGCGCATGCAAAATCCACGATACTCCACCCACAGCGCGCCGGCTTCATCCCACAGCATCAGGTTTCCTTGCCGGTGCACGCGCGGAGGGGCCGGCGGGGTTGAAAGAGGCATCTTGGAGTCCCTTCTTCCGCAAGGAACAAAACCGCAAGCGACGTTGAATCCATCGCCTTGAACGATCTTCTTTCTGTTTTTATTTTAAGGAAGTGTAGGGCCAAAAGGATGTGGGTGTAAACTGTTTCTGAAAGCCTGCCCTTCGATGTCAACAAAAGGACAAGGGGCATCAAGGGGATGGGAAAGGGGGAAGGTTTTTCGAAACCCGTCATGGGATCGCAAATGCGTATTAAAACGGGAGAATCATGCGATTTTAAGGCACGACTGCAGGTCCATTCCTTTTTGAAGTGAGCAACAGGGGGGCGCGCTACCCCCTGAGGGAGAATTTTAACCGTATTGCCATTTAATAACCAATACAGGTTATGCGTTTTAGTCGATAGTGTGTTGTTCTGTCATTGCCAGCGATTAGGTAATGATCCGAGGTGTTGGAGGTTTCACACGATCCGGTGCTGGGGAACGGATCGATCGACAATAAAGGGGAAGGCATCGACCGCCCTGGCCTTTCCGGCTGAATCGTCAAAAAGGCGTTTTGAGATCAAAAATTATCCACCGAAGCGATTTTGGCTCTTAAATTCGGGGTTTCATATCGATAACGTATAAAAGGCGGGGGCAATTTCAAAGAAGCGAACGCCGGTCATTTTTGCGAGACACGGAGGGGGGTATGGCCTTTCGAATTCTCCTGGTGTACCCATCTTTGTTCATGCAAACCGGAATACCGCTATCCATTGCGACGCTGGCCGGGGCCGCGCGCGAGGCCGGGCTGGAGGTTCGACTGTTCGATCCCTTCTTGTATCGCCTGATGCAAGACGACATCGACGAATCCGAACTGCGGGCCGGGCGTCATCACAGCACCTTGCCGGTGGATTACGGCGCGAAAGGCGTCGCTCCCTTGGAAGGGGATCCCCGCGACGCCTTGACGGACGTGATCCACGCCTACCAGCCGCACCTGATTGGCATGAGCGCGGTGGAAAGCACGTTTGAACGCGGCTGCCTGTTGACCCGCCACCTCAAGACGGTGACCGATGTTCCGGTGATCGGAGGAGGCGTTTTTCCCACTCTGGCCCCGGAGATCGCGATTCAAGAGCCCTCGCTGGACATGCTTTGCGTCGGCGAAGGCGAAAGTACCCTGGTCGAGGTGGCGCGGCGTCTGATCGCCGGCCAGCCCTATGACGATGTCAAGGGGCTGTGGGTGAAGCGCCCCGACGGGTCGGTCGCGCGCAATGCCCGGCGCCTGGAATGCCTCGACACCCTGGCCCGGCCGGACTTTTCGGTTTTTCCCGAGGCCACGTTCCTGCGGCCCATGCGGGGCAATCTCTTTCGCACTCTTCCGGTGGAGTTTTCGCGGGGCTGTCCGTACCAGTGCGCGTTTTGCGCCGAGCCGGCCCTTGACAAGGTGTTCCGCGCCCAGGGGGAGACCTTCTTCCGGAAAAAATCGATGGATCGGATCCTGGAGGAGCTTCACCACAACGTCGCCCACTATCGCCCGGAGTTTTTTTACTTTGGCAGCGAGACGTTCCTGGCCATGAGCCGACATGAGTTCGATGCCTTCATCGAGGGCTACGCCGACATCCGCCTGCCGTTCTGGATCCAGACCCGCCCGGAAACCATCACCCGCGAGGCGATCGAGCGCCTGCGCGAAGTGGGGTTGTTCTGGATGACCATCGGGGTCGAGCACGGCAACGAGGCGTTCCGGGCCCGCGTGCTGCGGCGGCGGACCCGCAACCAGCAGATTCTTGATGTCCTGGCCATGCTCGATGCCATCGATTTCGGGGCCTCGGTGAATCTGATCATGGGATATCCGCACGAAACCCGGGAGCTGGTCGAGGACACCGTGCGCTTCAGCCACCAGATGCACGCGGTCAATCATCGCGTGCGGTGCAGTATCTCGATTTTTTCCCCCTTCCGAGGGTCGGAACTCTACGACGTGGCGGTGGCGGGAGGCTATTGGGACCCCAGGATTCCCTATATCAGTGGCACGAACATCTCGACCGCCGGCTATCTGACCAACCCGGATCTGCCTTCCGACGTCTTGGCGGGTCTTTACCGGGCCTTTCCGCTTTACACTTATTTGCCGGAGTCGGAATGGCCCCGCGTCCGCGAGGCCGAAGCGCTGACCCCCGAGGGGGATGCCTTGTACGAGGCCTTGAATACCCAGGTCGCCCGACGCCTGGCCGAAGATCAAAAGCCCCCCGTGTGCGTCTGACCCGGGGCTCCGGGGGCAGGGTTGACAATGGATCAGGCCATGGGTGATGGTCCGATCTTCTCCAGGAGAGGCGCCTGGCCTCTTGCCTTCCTGTTGTCAACTCCAGAAAAAGATAGCAACGATGGATGGTTTTGTGCCGCCGCGCGGGATGCGCGACTTCTTTCCCGATGACCTGCTTCAGCGGGACAGGATTTTCAACACGTGGATGGAAGCGGCCCATCGCCATGGATTCCATCGCTACGAGGCTCCGGTGGTCGAAACCTTCGACCTGCTGGCCCGCAAGGCCGGCGAGGAGGTCTCGCGCCAGATCTATGATTTCGAGGACAAATCCAACCGTCGTCTGGCCCTGAGGCCCGAGGTCACGCCCTCGTTCGTGCGCATGGTTTCGGCACGCCAGGGCGCGCTGAGCTTTCCCCTGAAATGGACCACGATTGCCCAGTGCTTCCGGTACGAGCGCATGACCAAGGGGCGCAAGCGCGAGCATTACCAGTGGAACCTGGATATCGTGGGCGATGCCACGGTCTTCGCCGAAAGCTGGATCCTGTCGGCCGCGACCACGGCCCTGCGCGCCATGGAGTTGAGCAGCGCCGATGTCCTGGTTCGGGTCAACCATCGCGACCTGATTGCCCAGGTGCTGACCCGTCTGGGGGTCGAGGCCGAACGCCACACGGACATTTTCCTGATCATCGACAAGCGCGGCAAAATGCCCGACAGCGATCTGATCACGATGTTCACCGAAAAGGGCTTCGCCGCCTCGATCGCCGAGGAGCTGTTCGCCCTGATGGATACGGGCTCGCTGGAGTCGGTTGAGCGCTTCGTGGGGTCCGAGAGCTCGGCAACGCGCGATATCGCCCAGTTGTTTGCCTTCGCCGAGGCCCTGGGATTCCGCGATTACCTGGTTTTCGATCCGGGCATCATTCGCGGTTTGTCGTATTACACCGGCATCGTGTTCGAGGCGTTCGATACCCAGCGCCGCTACCGTGCCATCTTCGGGGGCGGGCGCTACGACCGCTTGTTCGAAAGCATGACCGGAACAGCCCGCCCCGCCGTCGGGCTGGGCTTTGGCGACGTGGTGATCGCCGAGGTTCTGGCCGAGCGGCCCGGTTATACCCCCGCGAAGCCGTCGGTTGACGTGTGCGTGGGGGTTCTGGGCGGCGATCGGATGATCGAGGCCGCCGGCCTCGCCCACCGGCTGGTCGAGGCCGGCTGTCGGGTGGAAACCCCGCCCGCCTTCGACAAACCCGGCAAATTCTTTTCCTACGCCAATAAGGTGAACGCCCGTTTCGCCGCGTTCCTGGGCGAGGACGAAATCAAGGATGGGGCCGTCGCCCTCAAGGATCTGGTCTCGGGAAGCCAGGAGCGTGTGCCGGTGGCCGACGCGGCCGCGTGGGTCCAGGCCCGCCTGAAGCCCGTGGAGGGGTGAGGAACACGGGGCCTGTCGGGCGTTTTGGTGCCTGCCGGGCCCCGTCGTTTTTTATGAAAAAAA
>NZ_BJZO01000108.1 GCF_007992075.1 Pararhodospirillum oryzae | reverse complement strand
TCATTCAAAAAACTAGAGCGCATTCACTGATCCATTTCGATCGGAATGCGCTCCAGAGATTGTCAGGGAAAAGGGGGCAGAGTTTTTTCCCTGGAAAACTCAAACAAAGGAATCTGAAGTCTGTCCGCTGCAGCGTGAATCTGGAATCCGTCCGCTCCCGCCTCCCCAGGGCGCGGGAGGGCCAGGGACCCCTTACAAGGGGCGGTGACGCAGCACCGGGTCACGGGCCGAAAGGGGCTGCGGCGCGGCGATTTCGCGCACGGCCACCTGTTCGGCGGCGATGGCGTCGCGGATGGCGCGGAAGGCCAGATCCAGCTCGTCGATCTGCTCGCGCATGCCCTTCAATTCCTCGATTTCCTCGCGGGCCGGGGGCTGGCGGTTGGTGCCCACCGCCAGCGCCTGGGCCAGGTAGCGGCCGCGCATCTGGGCGAGGTTGCGGGCCATGTCCACCACCTCGTCGGCGCCGATGTCGCCCACGTAGCGTTCCAGCGCCAGGCGGGTCTGTTCTTCCAGCTCGGAGGTGATGTGACGGGTGAACTGGGTGGCGGTCCGGCAGTCCAGCACCGGCGGTGTCAGGGCATTGCCCAGGCGCGGCGCGGTTCGCGACGAACCGATCTCGGTGGCGGAAAAGCGCCCCGCCGGGCCCACCCCCTCGCGCGAGGGAGACGGTCCTGGGGTGCCAAACTCGTCGGGGTCGTGGCTCATTCGTGTCCCGTGATGTCAGAAGGCAGCTGCCCCATCTTGGCCACGAGGTAATCCAGATCGTCGTTTTCGAAATTGACGCCCAGATCGCCGTACTGGGTCAAGATGCGCTCAATCATGCGCCGGGCATAGCGGGGACGGTCGTTCTCGCGCCCGTCGTAGTCCATTTCCTGCGCCACGGTGACGGCGGCCAGCATGGCGGGATAAAAGGGATCGGGCAGGCCGGCCTTGCGGTAGATGCCCTGGAAGCCCAGATCGCCGCTGTCGTGGATCAGCATGCGGGCATTGACCACCGGAATGCCCGAGCGGTGCGCCAGCGCGTATTCAAAAAACTTCAGGTCACCCATGCACAGGGCCCGCAGGATGATCGAGGGGGTCAGGCGCTGGCGGTCGGCCAGTTGCACGATCAGCCGTTCCACCTCCTCCTCGCTGCTGGTGATGGCGTAGGTCAAGGTGGCCTTTTCCCGTCCGGCCAGGATCAGGTTGGCGGCCAGGTCGGGGTTGATGTCGTGGCGCGAGACCAAGGCGGCGCGCAGATTCTCCGACACCTTGTCCACCAGCTTTTCGGCGACGGTGGCCGGCAGGCGCGGGCGCTGCACCATGGGCAGCTGGACCCGCTCCGAGTCGCCGAAGCGGTCGATCGCCCGTTCCAGCGAGGCGTCGGACATCTGGGCGCCCACGTTCGAGATCAAGGTGGCCACCACCTCTTCCCCGCCGGTTTCGACCAGGGCACCCGAAACCTCTTCCGAGACTTCCTTGCGCCGCGCGATCGCCTCCATCTTGGTGTTGGCGTGCGAGCGCACGATCTCCAGCAGGTCCTGGTCGTTCAAAACCGAGGAATATTCCAGGATCGGCAAGGCCACCTCGTCCACGTCACCGGCCAGGACCCGGGCCAGATCGTGGGGAATCAACGGGGTTTCCTTGAGGTTCGAGGCCAGGGCCTGACGCACCTGCACCTCGACGTCCTTGGCGAACAGGCGGAAAATATCCTCGGCCATCCGCCGCTCGGCCGCGGTCAGCGCTCCCCCCTCGAACTGGCGAGCCAGTTTGCCGGCGGTTTCCGCGCGGTTGGAACTGGACGGGTCGCTAAGCAGGCGCGTGACGTCGTCGGCAGTCAGTCTGGTATCGGCCATATGCGTCTTACCTTTGGTGAACAGGACGGTACCTTGCACGATGCCCCTTTTCTACATACCGCCATTTGGCGCGGCAGGCAACGCGCGACCCGTCAGGGCACTCGGGTGAACCGATTGCCCTGACGTTTTTTCGATGCCCTCAAGCGCCGGGCGCGCACTCCGTGCGCTTAGCTCTCGCGACGGAAGCCGCGCGCCGCTCTCGCGGCGTTGAAACACCCCCCTTTCGAGGGCATCCAGGGCTTCACCCGATTACCCTGCGCGACCCATGCCGGGGCGCTTTCCCTATTCGCGCACCACGAAGACGGAACAAGGGGCGCGTCGCACCAAGGTGGTGATATGCGGCGCCGACAAGCACCCTGCGCGGCCGCCGGTGGGCAGGCCCACCACCAGCAGGTCGGCCTTGACCTGCTCGGCCATGCGCAGCACGGCTTCCTCGGGGGCGCCCTCGGCGACCATGTTCTGAACGGAGACATCCTCGGGCACGGCGCTGTCGGTGCGCGCCTTCAGGCTTTCGAGGACCTGGGTTGCCACGTCGCGTTCGCGTCCGCCGGGGAAGAACTCCCCCACCACGCTGGAGCCAAAGGCCGGCACCACGGTGAGAAGGTGCAGCCGCGCCTTGTCGAGGCGGGCGAGCGCCACGGCGCGCGGCAAGGTCGTTTCCCAATCGTAGGGCACACGGGGATCAAGGGGCACAAGGATGTGGGCATACATGAGAGGGACACTCCAAGGCCGGGATCGGGATTGAATGAAAGGTCTTGTGCTTTCGAGGGGGTCAGGGAAAAGCGGAAGTCCGTCCGCTTCAACCTGAAAGGGACGGACTTTAAGGGGAGGGCAAAAGCCCCGCGTCGCGGTAGTAGGCCTGCGCCGCCGGATGCAGCGGCACGTTCAGGGCCGAGCGCACCATGTCCTCGCGCGTGAGGGTGGCCAGCGCCGGGTAAAGGCGGCGGAAATCGTCGAAATGGTCGAAAACCGCGCGCACCACCCCTCGCACCACGGCGTCGGGGGTGTCGGCGGTGGTCAGCAGCAGGGCCCGGGGGCCGAAGGTTGGCACGTCTCCCCCCGGAGCGTGGTACAGATCGCTGGGGATGACCGTCGGCACGAAAAAAGGCATGGCTTCGCACAGGCGCTTCACCGCGTCGGCGTCGATGCCGAGCAAGGTCAGGCCACAGCGCGCCATGGCTTCCTTCAGCGCGCCGTTGGGATGGCTGACCGCGAACACGGCCGCGTCCACCCGTCCCTCGCACAGGGCCGCCACCTGCGTGCCGGGATCCTCCTCCCCCACGTGGCTGAAAAAATCGGCGGCCGTGCGCCCCTGCACGGTCAGCAGGGCATCGGTGGTCGCCCGGGTGCCGCTGCCCGGCGGGCCAATGTTGACCCGCCAGCCCTTGAGATCGGCGAAGCTGCGCGCGCGCACCGCGTCGCGGGCCAGGACCGTGAACGGTTCCGCCTGCAGGGAAAACACGGCCCGCAGCCCCTCGAAGGGCCCCTTGCCGGCGAACGGTCCCTCGCCCCTGGCCGCCAGGTATTGCCAGTCGGACTGCACGATGCCAAAGGCGATGTCTCCCCGGCGCAAGGCGTCCAGGTTGTCGAGCGATCCCCCCGTGGGCTCCACCAGGCAATGCAGGCCATGGCTGGGGCGATCATGGTTGACCAGCCGGCAGATCGCGCCTCCGGACGGAAAATAGGTGCCCGCCACGTTGCCGGTGCCCACGATGAACGGCGTGGACGGACGCGCGGGCGGGGGCAGCGGCGGCCCGGCGGCCTGGCTCACGGAGGCCCCCAGGCCTTCCGGCATCAGGCCCAGTCCCGGCAGCAGGGCAAGAACGACCAGGGTTCCCCCCAGGGCGCGCCTGATCGACCGGCGCCAGCGTGGGCCACGGGGGCCAGGGGGTGTTCCAGGTGCCGCCATGCCTTACTCCCATTTTATCGCCAGGCGGGCGTTGATCCCGCCATTCCATCCTTCCGTCCGGCCCACGGGGCGGGTACCTTCGCGCGCGAAAGCCCGTTTCCCCGACGCGGGTTTTGCCTGCCCGCGCCGATCCAAACCGGAGAAGACGATGAACCTCAAGGACCATATCCGCGAAGTGCCGGATTTCCCCAAGCCCGGGATCTTGTTCTACGACATTTCCACCCTGCTTGCCCACCCGGATGCCTGGCAGGTGGCGATGGGCCGTCTGGCCAAGGCGATCGCGCCCCGGGCTCCCGACGTGCTGGCCGGCATCGAGTCCCGCAGATTCCTGGTCGCCGCGCCGCTGGCGCTGAAACTCGGCCTGGGGTTTGTCATGGTGCGCAAGAAGGGCAAGCTCCCGGGGAAGACCGTGCGCCATGAGTATGACCTGGAATACGGCACCGACGTGGTCGAGATCCAGGAAGGCGCCATCGAACCCGGGCAGCGGGTGGTGATCCTCGACGACCTGCTGGCCACCGGCGGCACCTTGAACGCCGCCAACGAACTGGTCACCAAGGTGGGCGGCAACGTGGTGGGCGCCGCCTGCCTGATCGAGCTCACCTTCCTCAAGGGCCGCGAGCGCGCCACCATCCCCGTGGACAGCCTGGTCGCCTACGATTCGTGAAAAACAAGGGCGGTGTTCGTGAGCCGAACACCGCCCCGTTTTGCCCGGGCCCGACCGGACCACGCCCGGTTTTCCGGTCCTACCGGACCACGCCTGGTTTTCCGGTCCTACCGGACCACGCCTGGTTTTCCGGTCCTACCGGACCGCCTGGGTATCCGCGTCCAGCGCATAGCCGGCGGCGCGCACGGTGCGGATCAGGTCGTTGTCCTCGTCGTTGTTCAGCGCCTTGCGCAGGCGCCGGATGTGCACGTCCACGGTGCGCGGCTCGACATAGATGTCGGGGCCCCACACGGCGTTCAGCAGTTCCTCGCGCGAGAACACGGCGCCCGCGTTTTGCATCAGGAACTGAAGCAGGCGGAATTCGGTCGGCCCGAGGTGGATGTAGCGCCCGGCGCGGGTCACCCGGTGCGCGCCCAGGTCCATGACCAGATCGGCGTAGGTCAGCGAGCCCTTGGCGTTGCTGGGCTGCGAGCGTCGCAGCAGGGCCTTCACCCGGGCCAGCAACTCGGGCATGGAAAAGGGCTTGGACATGTAGTCGTCGGCCCCGGTGTTCAGGCCACGGATGCGGTCGGCTTCCTCGCCGCGCGCCGTGAGCATGAGCACCGGCAGGTCGCGGGTGCGGGGCTTGCGGCGCAACTGCCGGCAGACCTCGATGCCCGACATCACCGGCAGCATCCAGTCCAGGATCATCATGTCGGGTTGATCCTCGGCCACCATGGTCAGGGCTTCTTCCCCGTCCATGGCCTCGATGACCCGATAGCCATCCTTTTCCAGATTATAGCGCAGCAACGTGACCAGGGAGGCTTCATCCTCGACGATCATCACTTGGGGTTTCATGCTTCAGCTCACGATGCCCTTGAGGGTGTCTCCGTACTCGCCCTGGCCTCCCCCCTTGGGGCGCGTTGAGCGCAAGGGGACTCCGGAAACGAGAAAGTGAATGTTTTCCGCCACGTTGGTTGTGTGATCGCCAATCCGCTCAATATTCTTGGCGATGAACAGCAGGTGCGAACAGGCTGAAATGTTGCGGGCGTCTTCCATCATGTAGGTAACCAGTTCGCGAAAGAGAGCGGTATACAAATCGTCCACTTCCTCGTCGCGCGACCAGGCTTCCACCGCCTTGTCAAGATCGCGTTCGCCATACGCGTCCAGGGTATCGTTCAAGATATCCTGGACCAGCCGCGACATGCGCGGGATGGAGGAAACCGGCCGGGCGGGCGGCAGGGAGTTCAGCACCAGCACCCGCTTGCCCACGTTGGAGGCGTAATCGCCAATCCGTTCCAGGTCAGCCGAGATCTTCAAGGCACCCACGATGCTGCGCAGATCATCGGCCATGGGCTGACGCAAGGCCAGCAGCCGCACCGCGTGGTCGTTGATTTCCTGTTCCAGGGCGTCGATGCGGGTATCCCCGGCCACCACGCGCCCGGCGAGTTCACTGTCCCGGCGGACCAGCGCCTGAACGGCGTTGGCCAACTGGGCCTCGGCCAGGCCACCCATGCGCAGGACCGCTTTCGCCAGGACCTTGAGGTCCTCGTCAAAGGAGCGGACGGTGTGGTCGGCGTTCATCGTTTTCCCCCCGGGTTGGGGCCGCCCGCGCGCCGGCGCCCGGGATCGGGCCGCCCACGCGCAAGCGGGTTGGGTGTTAGCCGAAGCGGCCGGTAATGTACCCCTGCGTCAGATTATGCTGCGGATTGGTGAAAATCACCTCCGTATCGCCGCATTCGATCAAACGGCCCAGGTGAAAAAACGCGGTGCGCTGGGAGACGCGCGCCGCTTGCTGCATCGAGTGGGTGACGATGACAATGGTGTAGTTGGAGCGCAGTTCGTCAATCAGCTCCTCGACCTTGGCGGTCGCGATCGGATCAAGGGCCGAGCACGGCTCGTCCATCAAGATCACCTCGGGCGAAACGGCGATGGCGCGCGCGATGCACAGGCGCTGCTGCTGGCCGCCCGAAAGACCGGTCCCCGGCGACTCCAGGCGGTCCTTGACCTCTTCCCACAAGCCGGCCCGTTCCAGGGACGACTGGACGATTTCGTCGATCTCGGCCTTGGTGCGGGCAATCCCGTGGATGCGCGGGCCATAGGCCACGTTTTCGTAGATGGACTTGGGAAAGGGATTGGGCTTTTGGAACACCATGCCCACCCGGGCGCGCAGTTCCACCACATCGACCTTCCGGTCATACACGTCTTCACTGTCCAGGCGAATTTCGCCAGAGACGCGGCAAATGTCGATGGTATCGTTCATGCGATTCAAGCAGCGCAGGAATGTGGACTTGCCACACCCCGACGGCCCGATGAACGAGGTCACCTCGCGCGCCGCGATGTCCAGGCTCACGTTCTTGATGGCGTGCTTGTCACCATAATAAACGTTGGCGTCGGTGACCGAAACCTTGACCGGGCGATCCTTGATGCGCGGCTGACCCGCGGTGCCGTCGAAAAGTTCCACAGTATCAGACATGATTGATTACCACTTCTTCTCGAATTTCTTGCGCAGGATCACGGCACCCGAGTTCATGATGATCAGGAACGCCAGCAACACAATGATCGCCGCCGAGGTGCGTTCGACAAAGGCGCGTTCGGGACTGTCGGCCCACAGGTAGATCTGCACCGGCAGCACGGTGGCCGGGGCCAGCGGGCTGGAGGGCACGTCGGCGACAAAGGCCACCATGCCGATCATCAGCAGCGGCGCGGTTTCGCCCAGGGCGTGGGCCATGCCGATGATGGTGCCGGTCAGCATGCCGGGCATCGACAGCGGCAGGACATGGTGGAAAATCATCTGCATCTTCGACGCGCCAATGCCCAGCGCCGCCTCGCGGATCGACGGCGGCACCGATTTCAGCGCGGCACGTCCGGCGATGATGATGGTGGGCAAGGTCATCAGGCATAAAACCAGGCCGCCCACCACCGGCGCCGAGCGGGGCAGGCCAAAGACATTGAGCAAGACCGCGAGGCCCAGCAGACCAAACACGATCGACGGCACGGCCGCCAGGTTGTTGATGTTGACTTCGATCAGGTCGGTGAACCAGTTGCGCGGCGCGTATTCTTCCAGGTACACGGCGGCCGCGACCCCGATCGGAAACGACAGGCCCAAGGTCACGATCAAGGTGTAGATCGAGCCCACGACCGCGCCCCAGATGCCGGCCAGTTCCGGCTGGCGGCTGTCGGAGGCGGTGAACAAGGTGGTGTTGAACACCGTGTGGACCAGACCCCGCTTTTCAAGCCGGTCGAACCATTCGATCTGCTGGTCCGACAAGCGGCGGGTGGATTCGTGGGCGTCGCGGCTGATCTTGCCCTTGGCCAGCATGTCGAAGTCGGCCGCGATCGGGATCTGGATCTTGACCCGCTGACCGATCAGCGAGGGATCCTCCATCACCATTTCACGCGCCCGATAGGTGGCCCCGTCCGAGACGAGGGCCTGCAACGCGCGCCGGTCGGTCCGGCTGGTCACGTCGGGAAACAGATCGTAAACCGCCTGGAAGATCAGCTTGCGATAGTTGGCGTTGGAAAGGGTCTGGGGGTCGCGGGTGCCCTCGGGATCGATGTCCTGGGGATACAGCGTGACATCCAGCTCCAGCTCGGTGGTCCAGAACGCGCTGAGGCCCTGGGAAAAGATGCTGGTAAACAAGGTCAGCAGCATGATCAGGGCCAGGGAGATGGCGGTCAGGCCATAGGCCCTGAACCGCCATTCCCGCCGGTATCGCCGGGCGAGACCAGCCCGAACGACCTCTGTTGTGTGCTGTGCCATCGGTCTTCCTCTTGGGGATCCCCGCCTCCCTCGGAGGGAGCGGGGCCTGTCGTCAACGGGGAGGGGCGGGGAAACGGTCCGGCACGCTCCGGACCGTCAGACGTGGGAGAAGGGCAGCCGCTTAGTCGTACTGCTCGCGGTACTTGCGCACGACGTGCAAGGCGACGATGTTCAGCACCAAGGTGATGCAGAACAGCACCAGGCCCAGCGCGAACGCCGCCAGGGTCTTGGGGCTGTCGAACTCCTGGTCCCCGATCAGCAAGGTGACGATCTGCACGGTGACGGTGGTCACGGCCTCGAAGGGGTTGGCGGTGAGGTTGGCGGCCAACCCGGCGGCCATGACCACGATCATGGTTTCGCCAATGGCCCGCGACGCCGCGAGAAGGATCCCGCCCACGATGCCCGGCAGGGCGGCGGGGAACACAACCCGGCGGATGGTTTCGCTCTTGGTCGCCCCCAGCCCCAGCGAGCCCTCGCGCATGGACTGGGGCACCGCCGAAATCACGTCGTCGGACAGGGACGAGACAAAGGGAATGATCATGATGCCCATGACCACGCCCGCCGCCAGCGCGCTTTCCGACGACACGTCCAGGCCCAGGGCCTCGCCGGCGTTGCGGATCGCGGGCGCCACGGTCAGGGCGGCGAAGAAGCCGTAAACCACGGTGGGAATGCCGGCCAGGATCTCCAGGGCCGGCTTGGCAAAGGCGCGAAACTTGGGGTTCGCGTATTCCGACATGTAGATGGCCGACAAAAGACCAATCGGCACCGCCACCAGCAAGGCGATGCCCCCGATCAACGCGGTGCCGGCGAACAGGGGCACGGCGCCAAACGCCCCCGACGAGCCGACCTGATCGGGGCGCAGCGCCATCTGCGGGCTCCAGCTGATCCCGAACAGGAACTCGTGCAAGGGCACCAGCGTGAAGAAGCGATAGCTTTCAAACAGCAACGACAACACGATGCCAATGGTGGTCGCGATGGCCACGGTCGAGCACAAGATCATGAACACGCGCATGATCTGCTCGACCTGATTGCGCGCGCGCAACACGGGCGAAATGCTGCGCAGCCCCCAAGCCGCTCCGGCCAGGGCCAGGGAAATGGACAACACGGTCAGCGACCAGAACGCGTTGTTTTCCAGCCCCACCTGATAGCGCGCGGCGGCCAGGATCTCGGGATCGGTCGACGACGAGATGTTGCCCTTCGCCACGTTGCCGATGTCCGACATCATCAAGCGCACCCGGGCCTCGTCCAAGGGCGAGCCATCCGGGTTGTGGAGCAGGGTTTCGGGCAGGGATCCCAGGACGAGGGTGTGGACAATCATCGGCTCGAAGGCCAGCCACAGCACGATCAAAATCAGGGCCGGGACCCCACACCACAACGCGACGTACACGCCATGGTAACCAGGGAGAGAATGAAGAATGCTCGGGTTGGGGCCCGCTTTGCGTAGCGCCAGCCTGGACCCGAACAAGTGGGAAAAGACCGCGAGGCCTCCCACCATCAGGATCAGCAACAAGGTATTCATCGCGTGTCACGCCGTCCTAAACAGGGAAGGGGAAGGGCAGCCGGGCCGACCGTGCGACAAAGGCCGCCCGTCTGGCGCGGGGCATCGTGTAAAAGCCGTCACCAAATCGATCAATCCATGAAAGACCGGAGCACCAAAAAAATCGGGCGATCCGGCACCCCTCCCCCCGTGCCCGGGGGGGAGGGGAGGGGCGGCGTTCATGCGCCACCCGTCGCGCGTTCAGGCCGGATCAGAGCTTGAGCGGGGTCAGCGCATTGACTTCCTTGGCCGTCGCGGCGCGCTCGGCGTCGGGCAGCGGGATCAGGCCCTTGTCGGCCAGGTAGCCCTCGGGGCCCCAGGCGGATTCGGCGGTGAAGGCCGCGATGTATTCCTTGAGGCCCGGAATGGTGCCGACGTGGGCGTTCTTCACGTAGAAGAACAGCGGACGCGACACGGCATACTTGCCCGAGGCGATGTTCTCGAACGAGGGATCGACGCTATCAACGCGCGAGCCCTGGATCTTGTCGCCGTTCTGGTCAAGGAACGAGAAGCCGAAGATGCCGAGCGCGTGCGGGTTGGCTTCCAGCTTCTGGACGATCAGGTTGTCGTTTTCGCCGGCTTCGATGAAGCGGCCGTCCTCGCGCACCGAACCGAAGGCCTTCTTGAAGGCGTCGGGATCGGACTTCTTCAGGGCGGCGCATTCCGGCAGGGCTTCGCAGCCCGGTTCCATCACCAGTTCAACGAAGGCGTCACGGGTGCCCGAGGTCGGGGGCGGGCCCAGCACTTCGATATCCTCGGCCGGCAGGATCGGATCAAGCTGGTTCCACTTGGTATAGGGATTGTCAACCCACTTGCCATCCACCGGAACCTGCTTGGCCAGGGCCAGGAACAGGACCTTCTTGTTCACGTCGAACAGGGGCGCGTTCTTGGCGTTGGCCAGCACGATCCCGTCGAAGCCGATCTTGACCTCGGTGATCTCGGTCACGCCGTTCTTGGCGCAGGTTTCCATTTCCGACGCCTTGATGCGACGCGAGGCGTTGGAAATGTCCGGGTGCTCGACGCCAACCCCGGCGCAGAACAGCTTGAACCCACCCCCGGTGCCGGTCGACTCAATGACCGGAGTCTTGAAGTTGCTGGTCTTGCCGAAGGTCTCGGCAACCGTCGTGGCGAAGGGAAACACCGTGGACGAGCCGACCATGCGGATCTGATCACGGGCTTCGGCGGCTCCGGCCATGGCAATGGCGGCAACGGCCGCCAACGCGAGAGTCTTCCTGATCAATGCTGCCTCCAATGAACTTGGGGGAGAGCCCAACACTGGCAAAGGGCCCAAAGGGAAATCCGGCCAACGGTGTCCGACCGCCGGATGCCCGGGACTCTAGTCAGGATCGGCAACACGTTTGTGACGGGAAGATGAATGTTCCGTTACAACCCCTTTCCCCGACCGGGGGGATCGTGGACAAAAGGATGGGGTTAACCGGCGGGTTCCGGGCGTTTTCGCCCATCCCTTGCGCCAGGGATTGTTACACTCCACGGACCATGGCAAACGCACCGGCCTTTTTTCGCGCCTGAAAAAACCGGGGAGGCGTGTGGCCCCCCCGGTTCCCCTCCGCTTTACAAAAACGCAAAGCGCCCGTGTCGGAAGATGGTGAGTCGATCAGAGCGCATTCCTAATCAAACGAGATCAGTGAATGCGCTCTAACTGATCGCATTTTCGAACCGCCGAAACGGTACCCGTTCCGGCTGAAAATGCTCTAGACTGAAACTGGATCAACTTGAGCCAAGTTGGCCCGGTTTCAGTCTAATTCTATAAAATTCAGAGTAA
>NZ_BJZO01000107.1 GCF_007992075.1 Pararhodospirillum oryzae | reverse complement strand
GCCCCCGCCCCTCAGGACACCAGGGACACCAGGGACACCAGGGACGCCAAGGCCTCCAGCCCCCCGCCCGCGCCGCCGGCCCCCGATGTGGGCGCCACCGCCGCCTGGGTCAATCCGCCAACCGAGCCTCCCCCGGAAACTCCCCTGGCCTGCGTGGGCGCCCACCCGGCCTATCTTACGTTGCCGGTGTGCGTCGTGGCCCAGCGCATGGGCCTGCTCAAAACCGCCAAAACCTCCCCTGGAGCTGGGACCCCCGCCGGGGCCGGGGGCCCTGCCGGGGCCGGGGGCCCTGCCGGGGTTGGGAACCCTGCCGGGGCCGGGGGCCCTGCCGGGGTTGGGAACCCTGCCCGAACCGGAGGTCCTGCCGGAACCGGGGGTCCTGCCGGGATTGGAGGCACCACGGACACACCTCCGGGCCCGGATGGGACCGGCGCGCCGGCCCCAATCCTGCCGGATCCGACGTTCACCGCACCGACCGAAAGCGCGACGGCCGACCCTGGCGCGGCCGCGTCCACCGCTCCGCCTCCTGCATTCGCGACCGAGGCGCAACCCTCGGCTCCAGGCCCCGCGAAGTCGTCTTCCAGCCGGTCCCTGGGCCCCCTGCCCGAGGGCGCCGAGGAAGCGCTGGCCGCCGCCCGTGCCGCGCGCGAGGAAGAACGGCGCGCCGCCCAGCGCACGAACGACCGCTCCACGGCCGGGGCCAGCGACCAAGGGGGGGGCTCGTTCTCGTTCTTGTCCTTGCTGGGCTGGATCGGTATCGGTCTGGCCAGCCTGGTGGGCGTGGTCGGGCTGTGGATCGGAATCTCGATCTTGTTGTTGCGCCTGAAGGTGCGCAAGGCGGCCGAGGAAGACGACCCCTACGTTGCCTATTACGACGCCGTCGAGCCCATGAACGACGCCGCCCCCAAGGAAGGCGGGCGCCGCGACGGCCTCTTGCCCGACGACGGGCAGGCCCTTGTCTCCTTCGAGGAAGAAGAAGAACCCGCCCCGGCCGTTTGAGGACCGCGCGGCGCGGCCGGATCCCCACACGGCCGGAGCCATGCGCCGGCCATGGGCTTCAAACGCTAGAACGCGCCGGCAAGCCCCTTGGCGGCCAGGCATGCTTCCAAGGTGTTGTCCAGCAGGCACGCGATGGTCATCGGCCCGACGCCCCCCGGCACCGGGGTGAGGGCTCCGGCCACCTGGAAGGCCGAGTCGAAATCCACGTCGCCGACCAGACGCCCCTTGGCTTCACCGGGAGCGGGAGGCAGGCGGTTGATGCCCACGTCGATCACCACCGCGCCCGGCTTCAACCAGGCGCCGGGCACGAACCCGGGCCGCCCCACCGCGACAACCACGATATCCGCGCGCCGGCATACCTCGGCCAGGTCGCGGGTGCGCGAATGGGCGATGGTGACGGTGGCGTTGGCCGCCAGCAGGAGCAGGGCCATGGGCTTGCCAACAATGGCCGAGCGTCCGATGACCAGGGCCTCGCGCCCGGTCAGGTCGCCAAGGGTTTCCTTGAGCAGCATCAGGCAGCCGCGCGGCGTGCACGGCACGGGGGCCGGTTGTCCCAGGGCCAGGCGCCCGACGTTGACGGGATGAAAGCCATCCACGTCCTTGTCGGGATCAATGGCCAGCAAAACCCGGTTTTCGTCGATCCCGGCCGGCAGCGGAAGCTGGACCAGGATGCCGTGAATGAGCGGGTCGGCGTTCAGCGTGGCCACGAGGTCCAGCAAGGCTTCCTCGCTGGTGCCGGCGGGCAGGCGGTGCACGACGGAATGGAATCCGGCGGCGCGGGCCTCGCGTTCCTTCGAGCCCACGTATACCTGACTGGCCGGGTCCTCGCCCACCAGCACCACGGCCAGTCCGGGAACCACGCCGTGAGCGTCGCGCAGGGCCGCCGTGCGCTGGGCAACACGCGCGCGCAAACCGGCGGCGAACGCCTTGCCATCAATCAGTTGGGCCGTCATGGCGGATCTCCTTGTACGCGGCGGGGAATGCGTCACGCCCGAAGGGATGGGCGGACGCAACGGTTTCGAGTCTTTCCTGAGTGCGATGGTATCCACCCTGGACGAATGCGGATCAAGCGGGTAAACAGCGAACCTCCCAATCACAAGGACCGGCCTGCCATGTCGCGCACTCCCAAGCCTTTCCCGCCCGGTGATCCTCGCGACTCGTTGATCTTGACCATCACCTGTCCGGACGGTTTTGGCATCACGGCAGCCGTCAGCGGGTTCCTGTACAGTCAAGGCGCGTTCACGACCGAGGCGGCGTATTACAGCGATCCCGATACCGGCCGGTTTTTCATGCGGACCGTGTTTCGCTCCGATACGCCGGGCCTGCTTTCCGCCAATGCGCTGCGTGAATGCTTTGCGCCCCTGGCCGAACGCTATGGCATGACCTGGGAACTCGTTTCCGCCCGCGACCGGCCGCGCGTCGTCATCGCCGTGTCGCGCTTTGGCCATTGCCTCAACGATCTGGTCCACCGCTGGCGCTCGGAACAGCTGAACGTGGATATCCCCGCGATCTTGTCGAACCATCCCGACATGGCCCAGATCGCCGAGTGGCATGGGATCCCGTATCATTACCTGCCCGTGACCCGCGACACCCGCGAAGCCCAGGAAAAGGCGTTCCTCAAGATCATCGAGGAAAGCAACGCCGACCTGGTGGTGCTGGCCCGCTACATGCAAATTCTCTCGGACGATGCCAGCCGCATTCTGGCCGGGCGCTGCATCAACATTCACCACTCGTTCCTGCCCAGCTTCAAGGGGGCCAAGCCCTATCACCAGGCCCATGCCCGGGGCGTCAAGATCATTGGCGCCACCGCCCATTACGTCACCTCCGACCTGGACGAGGGCCCCATCATCGAGCAGGAAGTCGTTCGGGTGGATCACAAGCACAGCGTCGATGATCTGGTTTCGGCCGGCCGGGACCTGGAAACCATGGTGCTCGCCCGCGCCGTGCGCTGGCATGTCGAGCGGCGCGTCATGATCAACGGCACCAAGACCGTGATCTTCCGCTAGAGTCTGTCAGGGAAAAGCGAACTCCGCTTTTCCCGACACCCCGTTGCCCCCCTCGCCTTCCCGCCCCTCCGCCTGAAACGGGCATCAGGGGGCACGGGGAGGGGGCCCGGCGCCCGCGCGCGGCCCCCTCCCCCGGAACAGCCGCTCTCCCCGGGCGAACCGGGCCGCCCTCCCTGCTCCAGGCGCGAAGCCCCACGGCGCTTTCCGTGGCGCGCGCCCGATCCCCGGTCGAGGGAAGCCGTAACGCCCGGATTCGGCCGCCCCGAAACAGCTTGCGCGTTTCCTTTGCGGATCTCCCCGCGCCAAAAGGGCTTGCCGCATGGCTGAAATCCCCGGAATCCACGCCCGGACGGGCAACGGAGCGAACAAAAACGCCCTTCTCGTCGGCACGAAGGCATGAACCTGCCTATTCCATAACCGGGAAAATCCCTCTACCGTGCCGCCGCAACAGGCCCTCTTTCCATAACCTCATGGATTGGCCTATGTTTTCATCGCCCCCCGGAGCCGGCGCGGTTCCCGAGGCGGGGGCAAGGCTGGTCGTCTTCCCCCGACCGGGGGAAAAAGGCGGCTGTTTCCAACCGCTAACCGGATCGGGGGTAGAGGAATGAAGCTGATCATGGCGATCATCAAGCCCTTCAAGCTCGACGAAGTGCGCGAGGCATTGGGCCAGTTGGGGATCCAGGGGCTCACTGTCTCGGAGGTCAAGGGCTTCGGACGTCAGAAAGGCCAGACGGAAATCTACCGTGGCGCCGAATACCAGGTGAATTTCCTGCCCAAGGTCAAACTTGAAATCGCCGTGCGCGACGACTTGGTCGACCGGGCCATGGAAGCCATCTCGGCCGCGGCGTGCACCGACAAGATCGGAGACGGCAAGATCTTCGTTTACGGACTGGAACACGCCGTGCGCATCCGTACCGGCGAGACGGGCAACGATGCCCTCTAGGAATAAAGGCTACTCCATGAGATTCGCCAACAGACCCTTGCCGGTGGCGGGGCTGAGCTTGCTGTTCGTGGCCTTGGCCCTTCCGGCCCTGGCCCAGGACATGGGTCTTCCCCCGGCGGAAACGGGGCTGCCTACCGTTGCCCAAACCACCGCCGCCGCCGAGGCGACGGTCGCGCTGGACGCCTTCCGCAACGAAGTCAGCTATATCTTCAATTCCTTTTCGTTCCTCCTCCATGGCGCGCTGGTCATGTGGATGGGCGCCGGTTTCGCCATGCTGGAAGGCGGGCTGGTGCGCTCCAAGAACACCGCCATGCAGATGTTGAAAAACATCACCGCCTATTCGGTGGCCGGCATCATGTTCTACATTGTCGGCTACAACTTGATGTATGTTAATGTCAACGGGGGCTTTATCGGCACCCTGGCATTCCTGTTCGAACCGGGGTCGGGCCCCGATCTGGCAACGGGTCATTCCCCGACCAGCGACTGGTTCTTCCAGATGGTGTTCGTGGCCACCGCCGCGTCCATTGTCTCGGGAACCCTGGCCGAGCGCCTGCGCTTCTGGTCGTTCATGATCTTCACCGCCGTGCTCACGGGTCTGATCTACCCCATTCAGGGGGCCTGGCAGTGGGGACACGGCTGGCTGTACCAGGCCGGGTTCTCGGACTTCGCCGGCTCAACCCTCGTGCACTCGGTGGGCGGCTGGGCGGCCCTGGTCGGCGCCGTTTTGCTGGGCGCGCGACGGGGCAAGTACTCCCTGGATGGCCGGGTCAACCCCATCCCGGGCGCCAACCTCCCCATGGCGACCCTGGGCACCTTCATCTTGTGGCTGGGCTGGTTTGGCTTCAACGGGGGATCCCAGCTGGCCCTGGGCTCCGCCCAGGACGCCTGGTCGATCTCGAACATCTACGCCAACACCAATCTTGCCGCGGCGGCCGGCGTGGTCGCGGCCATCATCATGACCCAGGTGCTCTACGGCAAGGTTGATCTGACCATGACCTTGAACGGAGCCCTGGCCGGCCTGGTGTCGATCACCGCCGAGCCCTTGATGCCCACGCCCCTTCTGGCGATTGGCATTGGCGCGGTGGGCGGTGTTCTGGTGGTGCTGGCCGTGCCCCTGCTCGACCGTCTGCGCATCGACGACGTGGTGGGCGCGATTCCCGTGCACCTGGGGTGCGGCATCTGGGGAACGCTGGCCGTTCCCCTGTCCAATCCCAACACGACCTTCCTCACCCAGCTCCTGGGCGTGGCCTCCATTGGCGCCTTCGTGGTGGCGTGCAGCATCGTGGTCTGGCTGGCGTTGAAATTCACCGTGGGCCTGCGCTGCTCGGAGGAAGAGGAAAACATCGGCCTTGATAAGTCGGATCTCGGGTTGGAAGCCTACCCTGAGTTCGGACACGGCCATAAGGGCCTCTAAAAAGCCCTGCTCGTGGGGAGGAGGAAGTCTCCTCCCCACTTCCCCACACTGAAGTAGAGATTCTTTTTTCGAAGATCTGACCACTCCGGACAAAAATGGTCGGATTTTAGATATTTCCGTTTTTATTTTCTTTTCTCGGGAAAGGCGGCACCCTCTCTTCGGGGTTCCCTCCAAAAAAGAAAACCGCACCTTGGAATAACCGGGTGTACAATCAAACCGGGAGAGCGCGCCGCCCGGGTCTGATGCAGGACACCTTGCGCTCCTGGCCCGGAACCCGACACCCGATACCCGAGACCCGGGCGCAAAGGGGAAACCGCGGATGATCCGCACCAGTCGCAAGGGGGGCCATCCCCGATGATCTCCGCCGACGACAGGAACGACGTCCTGGTTTTTCAAGACGAGACGGCGGATCATCAGCCGGACGGAGCCCCCCAGGCAGAGCCCTGGCTGATCTTGATCGCCGACGACGACCCCGAGGTTCACGCGATCACGCGCACCGTCTTGCAGCGGGTCCGCTTCAAGAACCGGCCCTTGCGCCTGCTTTCCGCCCATTCCGAAGCGGAAAGCCGCGACCTGCTGGCCCAGACCCCCGACCTTGCCGTTGCCGTCCTTGATGTGGTCATGGAGCACGAGGACAGTGGCCTGCGCCTCGTGCGCTACATTCGCGAAACCCTGGGCAACCGGATGGTGCGCCTTGTCCTGCGCACCGGCCAGCCCGGGCAGGCGCCGGAACGGGATCTGATCCTCAACTACGAAATCAACGATTACAAGGCGAAAACGGAACTGACGGCCAATCGCCTGTTCACTATTCTGATCGCCGCCTTGCGGGCCTATGGCGACCTGCGCGAGCTGGAGGAAAGCCGCGCCCACCTGCAAGGCGCCAACGCCTTGCTGGAACAGCGGGTGGCGGAACGCACCGCCGCGCTGGCCCGCTCCAACGCCGAGTTGGAGAGTTTCGCCTACGGCATTTCCCACGACCTGCAAGAACCCTTGCGCATGGTCCACAGCTACCTGACCTTGATCGAACGCCGCCTTGCGCCCGTCCTGGAGCAGGAGATCACCGAATACCTGGGCTTCGCCCAGGACGGCGCGCGACGCATGAGCGCGATGATCACCGATCTCCTGGAATATTCCCGCCTGACCGGCCGGCCCCCGGGTCAGGAAAGCGTGGCGCTCAGCCAGGTCTGGAAACGCGCCCTGGCCTCCCTGACCCTGGCCCTCGCCGAATCGAAGGCGCGTGTTGACCTGCCGGAAACCGACGCCCATGTGAGGGGCGACGAGGGGCAGCTGGCGCGGTTGTTCCAGAATCTGTTCGACAACGCGATCAAGCACCACCGGGCCGCCGCCCCCCCGCACATCGTGGTCCGGCTGGCCTGGGCCGATCCCCCCGATCGGCCCGCCTGGCGCATCGAGGTTGCCGACAACGGCCCCGGGATTCCGGTCTCGGCCGCCGACACGGTTTTCGCCTTGTTCCGGCGCCTGGATGGACAGAGCCCGGCGGCGGGATCGGGGGTCGGGCTGGCCTTGTGCCGGCGCATTGCCGAATTGCACAATGGCCGGCTCTGGCTCGCCCCCCCCACCCCTGGCACGGGCGCGCGCTTTTGCCTCGTGCTGCCGGCCCCCCCGGGCGGACCCGCGCCCCCTGGACAGCCCGGTCCCCCGGCCCCTATAACCGCTCCATGACGGAATCCAATCCATGAGCCAAGGCGGGACGCCTTTTTTGAAGATGCACGGGCTGGGGAACGACTTTGTCGTTCTCGATCTGCGGGCGCATCCGCTCGCCCTTTCGCCCGAGCGCGTCCGTGCCCTGGCCGACCGGCGCACGGGCATCGGCTGCGATCAGCTCATCACCATCGAGCCCCCCAGGGACCGGGGCGTGGCCTTCATGGGCATCCGCAACGCCGATGGCAGCGTGGTGGAAAGCTGTGGCAACGCGACGCGCTGCGTGGGGGCCGTGTTGCTGGCCGAAACCGGCCTGGCGACGCTGAACCTGGAAAGCCTGGGCGGTCCCCTGGTGGTCGAACGGGCCGAGAACGGCTTGGTTTGCGTCGACATGGGCCCCGCCCGCCTCGCCTGGGACGCCATTCCCCTGGCCCATCCGCAAGACACCCTGGCGCTCGACCTCTCGGTCGGGCCCCTGAGCGCGCCCTCGGCCGTGTCCATGGGCAACCCGCATGCCGTGTTCGTGGTTGACGATGTCGACGCCATCGACCTGCCGACCTGGGGGCCAACCGTTGAGCACCACGCCTTGTTCCCCAGGCGCACCAACGTTGAAATCATCCAGGCCCGGGCCGATGGCAGCGTGCGCATGCGGGTATGGGAACGGGGCGTGGGCATGACCCGGGCCTGTGGCACCGGCGCGTGCGCCGCGCTGGTCACCGCCGTGCGCCGGGGGCTGGTGCCCGAACGAAAGGCCCCCGTGGACCTGGACGGCGGACGCCTGTGGATCGAGTGGCGGGAGTCCGATGGCCATGTGCGCATGACCGGCCCGGCGACCCGGGTGTTTTCGGGCGTCCTGGATCCGGAGACGGGGTCGTGAGCGCGGCGCCTCCTCCCCAGGGTCCGCGCGTGGTCACGTTCGGCTGCCGGCTGAATACCAGCGAATCCGCCCTGATCCGGGAGCGCGCCGCCCAGGCGGGCCTCAACGACGCGGTGATCGTGAACACCTGCGCCGTGACCCGCGAGGCCGAGCGCCAGGCCCGCCAGACCATCCGCCGCCTGCGCCGCGACAACCCCGACGCGGTGCTGATCGTCACCGGCTGCGGCGCCCAGATCAACGCCAAGGCCTGGGCCGACCTGCCCGAGGTCGATCAGGTCCTGGGCAACCGCGAGAAGCTGGAAGCCGACCCCTACCGCGCCCTGGCCCGGACCAACGCCTCGGCCACCGCCCGACGGGTGGTGGTGGGCGACGTGTTCGCCGATCCACCGCCGCCGCCGGCCCACATGGGCGACCTGGAAGGCCGCAGTCGCGCCTTTTTGCAGGTTCAGCAGGGCTGCGACCATCATTGTACCTTCTGCGTCATTCCCCTGGCCCGGGGCCCCGGGCGCAGCGCCGCCACGACCCAGGTTGTCGAGCAGGTGACGCGCCTGGTCGACCTGGGCGCGCGGGAAGTGGTGCTCACCGGGGTTGACCTCGCGGCCTATGGCCAGGACCTGGGCGAGGAAGGGGGCCTGGGCGCCCTTGTCCGCCACGTGCTGGCGGCCGTGCCCGCCCTGCCCCGCCTGCGGCTCTCCAGCCTGGACCCGGTGGTCGTGGCCCGGGACGCGGTGTTGCTGGATCTGGTGGCGGACGAACCGCGTTTGATGCCTCACCTGCACCTGTCGGTCCAGGCCGGCGCCGATCTGATCTTGAAGCGCATGCGCCGGCGCCATTCCCGGGCCCAGGTCATCGCGCTTGGCCAGCGTCTGCGCGCCCTGCGTCCGGGCCTCGCCCTGGGCGCCGACCTGATCGCCGGCTTTCCCACCGAAACCGATGACCACCAGCGCGATACCCTGGCCCTCATCGCCGAGGCGGGTCTGACCCATTTGCATGTGTTTCCCTACAGCCCCCGGCCGGAAACGCCGGCGGCACGCATGCCTGCCGTCGCGGGCCCGGTCATCAAGGCGCGGGCGGCCGAGTTGCGCGAGGCGGGACGGCAGGCCTTCGCGGCGTACCTCACCAGCAAGGTCGGCTCGCTCGACCACGTTCTGGTGGAAACACCCGCATTCGGCCACGGGGAAGCCTACATTCCTGTCCGGCTTGACAGCCCGGCGGTTCCGGGCTCCCTGGTTCGGGTCCGGCTTCGGGCCGGGGACGGCACCACCTTGATCGGAGAAGCGGTTTCGTGAGCGACCACAACGCGCCGCGCCAGCGGCGGGGCTTCTGGGCCCGCATCCTTGGTCCCGTCACCTTTGACGAGGGCGAAACATTTCGAACGCGGCGGTCCCGGGCCGCTCCCCTGATCACCCGCCGGGCCGGGCCGGTGGTGCGCACCACCGCCGAACCGCCCCAGCCGCGCCCGCCACGCTGGGACCGGTCCAAGGGTTTTTGGGGCAACATCCTGGGGCCCGTCACCTTTGGACCGGCCTTCGCCCGCGCGCGGGCCGCGAATCAGACCCCGGCCCCCAAGCGCCCCAAGCCCCCCAGACACCGCCATAAGATCTGGCGCCCCGACCCGTGGGACTCCAGCAAGGGGTTTTGGGGCAATATCATTGGCCCCGTGACGTTCGAGCCGCCGCCGGCACCCGAGCCAGCCGCGCGCCGCCCCCTGCCTGCGCCCATCCCGCTTGAACGCCGGATGCCGCCGGCCCCCTTGCGTCCGACGCTCCCCGCGCCGGGCGCTCCGGTGGTTCCGGCGCCCGGCGTTGAAAAAACGACGCCCCGGGTCGAGCCGCAGGCTCGCGAACCCTTGCCAGTCGAGCCGCAGGCTCGCGGACC
>NZ_BJZO01000106.1 GCF_007992075.1 Pararhodospirillum oryzae | reverse complement strand
CGAGCCGCAGGCTCGCGGACCTCTGCCAGTCGAGCCGCAGGCTCGCGAACCCTTGCCAATCCAGCCGCAGGCTCGCGAACCCCTGCCCATCCAGCCGCCGGCCGCCCCCGTGCCGCTGGAAGCGCGCGAACCCCTGCCCGTCCAGCCGCCGGTAGCGGATGTCGTGGCGCCGGTGGCCCCGGTACTCGACCTCCCGCCGACCCCCGAGCCCGAACCCCAGCCGGAACCCGAGGAGGTCGAACCGGTCGGCTTTTTCGGACGCCTGCGCGAGGGGCTCTCGCGGTCGTCGAGCAAGCTGGCCGGAGGGATTTCGTCGCTGTTCACCCAGCGCAAGCTGGATGCCGAGGCGCTGGAGGACCTGGAAGACCTGTTGATCACCGCCGACCTTGGGGCGGAAACCGCGAGCCGGCTGGTGGAATCCCTGTCGAAAAACCGCTTTGGCAAGGACATCTCCGGCGACGAAATCCGTGAGTTCCTGGCCACCGAGGTTGCCACCATCCTTGAACCCGTGGCCCGGCCGCTGGAAATCGACGCCTCGTTGAAGCCGCACGTGGTGCTGGTGGTGGGCGTGAACGGGTCGGGCAAGACCACGACCATTGGCAAGATCGCGAACCAGCTGGTGCGCGAGGGCCGCTCGGTCATGCTGGCGGCCGGCGACACCTTCCGCGCCGCCGCCGTGGAGCAGCTCAAGATCTGGGGCGAGCGCACCGGCTCGCCGGTGATCGCCCGCGATACCGGAGCCGACGCGGCCGGCCTTGCCTACGACGCCCTGGAACAAGCGCGCGCCGCGGGCTGCGACGTGCTGCTGATCGACACCGCCGGCCGCTTGCATAACAAAAGCGAGCTGATGGAGGAGTTGAAGAAGGTGGTGCGCGTGCTGCGCAAGATCGACCCCGAGGTGCCCCACACCTGCTTGCAGGTCCTGGACGCGACCGTGGGCCAGAACGCCCACCAGCAGGTCAAGGTGTTCCAGGAAATGATCGACGTGTCGGGCCTGGTGATGACCAAGCTCGATGGCACCGCCAAGGGCGGCGTGGTGGTGGCCCTGGCCGACCGCTTCAAGCTGCCTGTTCATTACGTGGGCGTGGGCGAAGGCGCCGAGGATTTGCGCCCCTTCACCGCCACCGACTTCGCGCGCAGCCTCCTGGGCCTGGAGCGCCTGCACTGATCCCTCACGACAACGCCCCCGGCCTTTAGCTGGGGGCGCGTGTTGGGCCGCGTTTCAAAGCGCGGTGTTTTCGGGGGGTGGTGCCCGGCTGGCCCGGATCCCCCGTTTCCAAGCAGGCAATGCTTGAGAGTCGTGGCGTAGGGTTCCCCGCGCCGGGCCTCGATTTCCGAATAAAGGTAGTCTCGCCGTTCTTCCTCGGGCCAGGAAGCGAGGGTATCGAGGTCCTGTTCCAGGCTTTTTCTGAACCCCTTCGCGGCTTGGGCGCGCTTTCCCTTCAAAACAGGCGCGTTCAGCCCAAAAACGCGGATGGTTTCTTCCGCGCGCCGCCGATCGTCTTCGGTTAAATTATTCCGGGGCCGAACTTCTCCAGAGGAATGGAAAAACAAAAAATCCTCGGGATTTTCTTCGTCCGGCTTGATGAGAAAAGACGGATCATAAGTCTGGTGGCCTGATCTATCCTTGTAATGACCGCAGTGTTTTTTCTCTTCGCACGAGAGAAAAAGATTTTCCCAGACGAAAACCTGATCTTCGTCAATACCCCTGGCGTAAAAATGCTCAATATGA
>NZ_BJZO01000105.1 GCF_007992075.1 Pararhodospirillum oryzae | reverse complement strand
CGGGCGTGGGGGGCTGGGGTTCGGGGGGCGGCGCGTCGTCGGGGTGGGGCGCCAGGGCGACCTCGGGCGGGGCGTGGCTGGCGGAGCCGGCCGGGGGATAGGGCACGGTGCCTTTCAGCCCCTCGATGCGGGGCTCGGGGAAGCGGGGCAGGGGCAGCGTGTTGGTTTCGCGCCACGCCTTCACCTGGGCCTCGGCGGCGGCGCGGGCGGCCGGGTCGGGGCTTGAGTCGCGGCCCATGTACAGGGTTTGCGACGGCAGGGCAAAGGCGGCGCCGCTGGCCCGGACCCGGTCCATGACCTGCAAGGTCAGGTCTTCCTGGACTTCCAGGAAATCCGAATAGTCCTCGGCGTGGACGTAGGCGAAAATTTCGATCTTCAAGGCGTCGGCCCCCAGGCCCAGGAAGCGCACCCGGGCCGGGTCGGGATCGACGCGGGGGTGGGCATAGAGCAGGTCGCGCAACGTCACCAGCAGGTGGCGGATCTGGTCGGGGGTGGTTTCCAGGCGCAAGGACAAGATCGGGTGAAACCAGAACATGTCCCGCCGGGAGTAGTTTTCGATTTCCAGGGCGGAAAGCGCGCCGTTGGGCACGGTCACCACGGTGCGGTTCAAGGTGCGGATGCGGGTCGAGCGCATGCCGATGTCTTCCACCGTGCCCATGGTGCCACCAAAGCGGCAGAAGTCGCCTTCGCGGATCGGGCGGTCGGCGATCAGCATCAGGCTGCCCACCAGGTTTTCGATCAGCTTCTGGGCGCCCAGGGCCACGGCCAGACCACCGATGCCAAGGGCGGCAAGGCCGGCGCTGACATCGACCCCGAAGGCATCCAGGATGATGATCGTGGCCCCGCCGATCACCACTCCCTTGCTCGCGCGGCGGAAGAAGCGCAGCGCGGCCAGGGCGCCCACCTTGCGCTGGCGGGCACTGCGTTCGATGCTGGCCGCGCCCACGGCATCGACAATCCGCCACAAGAACCAGGCAAGGCCGACCCAGCCGACCATTTCGGCCGCCCAGCCCAGCACCTGGCGGGCGATCACCGAGACGCCCAGGTGGATGCCCCCAAAGGCGAACAGCCACACGGCCAGGCACACCCGCAAGGGCGGCTGGGCGGCGTCGATCAGGCGCAGGCGGGCCGAGCTGGGGTTGTGGCGCCAGAGCAGATAGGCGAAGCCCCGGACCAGCGCGGTGAGCAGGCCGGCCCCGGCATAGGCGACGGCGGCCAGGGCCAGCAGCGCCCCCCAGTGGGCCAGCGGCACCCCCCACAGGCGCAGGCCGTCGCTCAGTTCGGGCGGAAGCCAGCGATCGAGCAGGCCGGTTTCCACCTGCTCCATCAGCTTGGGGATCAGGGTCATGGTGGCGCCGGACACGATCCAGATCGGGGTGTTGTTGGGGCCGTCCACCCGCTGGGCGATCAGGTCCACCGTGCCGTCGGGCGTGCGCACGCTGGCGAAGCGTTCCAGGTCCGGGTCCAGGCCGTCGTCGAGGCGGCCTTCGGGCGCGGTGCTCAGTTTGGAGTTGGCTTCCAGCCAGCCCCCCTTGTCGAGCACCTGTTGCAGGCCTTGCGCCAGTTCCTCGGCGCTCAGGCCCCGGCGGGCCGAGCGGCGGCTGGGGATGTCCAGGTATTGGGCGGCGCGGGTGTAGTCCTCCTCGGCCATGGCCTTGAGCAGGCCACGCACCATGCCCTCGGGCGTGTCCCGGCCCAGGGTGTCGCGCACGACCGGAGCCGGCGCGGCGGGAGCGGGGCCGGGGCCCAGGTTGTCGGCGGCGCGGGCGGCGGGCACCAGCGCCCCCATCAGCCCCAGGCCGATCATCAGCCCGAGCACCAGGCGAAGCGAGGGAGGACAGCGATTACGAACGGATGCCATGCGAAAACCTCTGGCTGGAAGCCCGGACAGGAAGCAGGGCCCCGGGGGGAGAAGGAACCGCGCCGCGCCCGCGCGGCCGGCGCGCCCCCTGGGGAGGTGTTTGGTCCTGTTCGGGCCTTGGGTCAGTCTACGGGGCGCACCGGGCCCTTGGCCGGGATTTCCGGCAGGTCCGGGGCCATGTGGTCGGGAATGGGCTGGCGGGTGAACCCCACCACCCCGTCGGTGCTCTGGTCGGCATCGCGCTGGATGCGAACCGGGCAAAGGGCATAGGCGCTGATGAGTTCGGCGACCGAGCGCAGGGCGTGCATGTTGATGCGCTCGTAGCCGTGCGAGGCGTCGATGCCAAAGGTGACCAGGGCGTTGCGCACGTCGTGGCCGGCCACGATGGCCGAGGCCGCGTCGGAGCGATAGTAGCGGAAGATATCCTTGCGATACGAGATATCCTCTTCCTGGCACAGGCGGATCAGGGTCTGGGTCAGGTGGTAGTCGAAGGGCCCGGTCTGGTCGGCCATGGCGATGGTCACGCCGAACTCGCTGGAGTTCTGGCCGGGGCCGCTGGTGCCGTTGTCGATCGCGACCACCGAGGCCACGTCGTCGGTCAGCGCGGACGAGGCCCCCACCCCCACTTCCTCGGCGATGGTGAACAGGAAATGGACATCGACCGGGGGCCTCTCGCCCGAGGCGATCAGGGCCTTGAGCGCGGCCAGGAGCACGGCAACCCCGGCCTTGTCGTCCAGGTGGCGCGAAACGATGTAGCCGTTTTCCAGGAACTCGGGCTGGGGGTCTATGGCCACGATATCGCCGATATCAAGGCCCAGGCGGGCCAGATCGCCGGCCGAGCCGGCGCGGGCGTCCACACGCAATTCCACCGAGGGCCAGCCCACGGGCAGGCTGTCGATTTCCTCGTTGAAGATGTGCCCGGAGGCTTTCAGGGGCAAGATGGTGCCGCGCAGGTAGCCCTTGTCGGTGAACACGCTGACCCGGGCGCCCTCGGCGAAGCGGGCCGACCAGGTGCCGATGGGCACGAGTTCCAGGCGGCCGTTGTCCTTCAGGTTCTTGACCTGGGCGCCCAGGGTGTCGAGGTGGGCGACCAGGGCGCGGGCCGGGCGGGGCTCGGCGCCGGGCAGCACCACGCGCACGGCGCCGCGCCGGGTCAAGGTGGCGGTCAGGCCCAGGCTTTCCACCTCGGCGCAGGTTTCGCGCACGATGGTGTCGGTGAAGCCGGTGGGGCTGGGAATGGCCAGCAACCGGGCCAGGATGGACCCAAGATAGCGGGTGTCGATGGGCAGGCGGGCCATCGGATGTCCTTGTCGGGGCACGAGAAACGAAGCGTTGGAAGCAGGGCCGGGCTCAGCCGGCCGGCGCCTCGAACGCGGCGGATTGGCGCAGCACGGTGGGAATGGCGTTGGGAAACAGCAAATCGACAAAGCGTTCCGCCGTGGGCTGCGGCTCGTGGTTGGCAAGGCCGGGGCGTTCGTTGGCCTCGATGAACACGTAGTCGGGTTCGCGAGGCGACCGGACCATGAAATCGATCCCGACCACGGGAATGTCAATGGCACGGGCGGCGCGGATGGCGGCGCCGACCAGGGCGGGATGAACCTCGTCGGTCACGTCCAGGATGGTGCCGCCGGTGTGCAGGTTGGCGGTGCGGCGCACCGGGATCTCCACCCCGGCCGGGGGCACGTCGTCGAGCCGGAAGCCGGCGGCCAGCAGGCAGCGCCTTGTTTCGTCGTCCAGCGGAATGGTGGACTCGCCCCCGGTGGCGGCGGCGCGGCGCCGGCTTTGCAGGCGGATCAGCTCGCGCAAGGGGGTGCGGCCGTCGCCGGTCACGCGGGCCGGGCGGCGGATCGCGGCCGCGACCAGGCGAAAGCCGATGATCACCAGCCGCAGGTCCTCGCCTTCCACCCGTCGTTCAATCAACACCCGGTCGCACACCCGGCGCGCGGTGGCGATGGCGGCTTCCACTTCCTCCAGGGTATCGAGGCCCACGGCCACGCCCCGGCCCTGCTCGCCCCGGGCGGGCTTGACCACCACCGAGCCGTGATCGGACAGGAAGGCTGACAGCGCCTCGCGCGGGCCGGCCTCGATCTGGTCGGGCACGCGCACGCCGGCGCCCGCCACCACGCGCCGGGTCACCGCCTTGTCGTCGCAGATGCTGACCGCCACGCCGCTTGTCAGTTCGCTCAGGCTTTCGCGGCAATGGATGGAACGCCCGCCCAGCGACAGGCGGAAGAAGCCCCCCTCGGCATCGGTGACCTTGACATCAATGCCCCGCCGGCGCGCCTCGGTCACGATGATGCCGGCATAGGGGTTGAGGTCGGCATCGGGCAGGGGGCCGGTGAACAGGCGTTCGTTGATCGGGTTCTTGCGCTTCATGGTGAAGCAGGGCACGCGCACGAAGCCCAGCTTTTCGTAAAGGGCAATCGCCTGGTCGTTGTCGTGCATGACCGTGAGATCCACGAACACGGCGCCTTGCCCGGCCAGCCGGGTGATGGCGGCGCGCACCAGCGCCTCGCCGATGCCCGGCAACGCGGCCTGGGGATCGACCGCGAGGCACCAGAACGAGGAGCCATGCTCGGGATCGCCGCAGGCAATCTTGTGATCAATGGTCATCACGGTGCCCAAGATGGCCTCGGTGGTGTCGTCCTGGGCGACCAGAACCGCAAGACCCGCGTCGGTGAACGGGCCTTCGAAGAAATCGGGCCGGATGGGCACCATGTGGCGGGCGGCGTACAGCCGGTTCACGGTGTTGATGTCGTCCGGCACGCGCAAGGGGCGGATGTGAAAGCCGGCCGGGTTGCGATCGCGCGGCCGGTAGTCGGAAACCCGCAAGCGAAAGGTGTGCGACGGATCCAGGAACATTTCCTGGGGGGCCAGGGCCAGGACCACGTGCGGGTCCTGCACGTAAATGGCCACGTCGCGGCGCTCGGGGCCCTCGGCCCGCATGGCCTCGATCAGGCGGTCCGGGTCTCTGAAGGTCTGGCCAAAGAGCAGGCTGCCCCAGCCACAATCAATGGAGGCCTCCGCCCGGGTGCACGCCGGGGGGGCCAGGGCGGAAGGCAAGATGAGATCGGCAGTCATCGTTCACCCGTTGGATAAGGTTTCAGGATCGATCGGGCCTCCCGGCAAGGGCGGCCCTGGTGGCGGGGGCTGGTTTCCCTCCGGTCCTTGCAAGAACCGGGGCCGGCCAGGGCAGGGACGGCGCGGACGCCGGGCCTCCCGTGGGGCGGGCCTTCCCCGAGAAGAGATGAGCGCAAGGGGTCGGCACCTAAAAGTTTAAAAGTTTCCCATCTTTTCTGATTCCAGGAAAAGGCGAGGGTGTTTTTTAGTTCGCGGCGAATGGGTGTTCCCTTTCCACGCGGATGGAAATTTTCTAAGGTTGTCCATCGGCCTCCTTGTCCCGTTCATGGAAAACGCACGGCAAGGCGGGGCGTGATCTTGTTTCCCGACAGTCTTTCGCCCGGGCATGGTGGGGTGACCATGAAGAAGGGATTCCCTTCGATGAAGAGCACCTTGATCTTGATGCGGCGTGCCGGGCCTGCCCCCCTGGACAGGAGGCGTTTTTCCGGGACCCTGATCCTGGTGGTCGGGGTTCTGGCGCTGCTTGCGGGGTGGTGTCTGGTCGCCTGGGAGTTGACCGGGAACGCGGCGCTGTCGCGCATGCACGCCCTGATCACCCGCGAACGCACGGAAGCGGAGTACGAAGCGGAAATCCTGGCCTCGCACAGCCGGGTCAGCTTCGCGCGCATTCGCACCATTCCCCTGATCCTGGCCAGCAAGGAATCGCTGATCGACCGCCTGGCCGAATTCGGCCCGGATGCGCGGCCGTCGCCCCTGCCCATGGCGGAGCGCAACCGCCTGTGGCGGGCCGATCCCGCCCTGGCCGTTCTGGCCGGGGAACTGCACGCCTTGATTACCCGCGCCGACCTTGGGGCGAAGGGAATCTGGGTCATGAATGCCGCCGGCGACACCATCGCCATCGCGCTGCCCAGCGCGGGCATCGATTACACGGGCTCGAATTATAGCGAGCGCGAGTATTTCCAGGCGGCGCGCGCGGGCCGGAATGGCCAGCAGTTCGCGATCGGCAAGGTTGGGGGTGTTCCTGGATTTTTCTTCGCGTCCCCGGTTTTTCTGGAAGGGCGGTTTGTCGGGGCCATTGGCGCGCGTGTTGATCTTGCTGATCTTACCCAAGGATTCGGCCCCGGTGCCTTTCTGACCGATGCGTTTGGCGTGGTCATCTACGCCCGGGATCCCGATGTGATGATGAAACAGCTGCCCGACGCGCGCACCAGGGACCTGACGCCGGAGCAACGCCTGGGGCGCTACAGACGAACCACCTTCGCCCCCCTTGACCTGACGCCCTCGCGGGAATTTCCGGACGCGGGGGTGTACGACCGTCCGGGCAGCCCCTCCCCGTGGATCTGGGCCCGGCGCGAGGGCGATCTGGTGACCGTCCACGTCCTGCGCGAATTGAAGACCCTGGCCGCGATCAGGAGCGACCGTTTGTTCTCCTTCGGATTGCAGGGGCTGGCCGGGGCGGCGCTGATCCTGGCGGCGGTGGCGAGTGTTTTGTATGTACGCGCCAACCAGCGCCATGCCCGGGATCTGGCCCGGCAGGCCGCGACCGACGCGCTGACGGGCTGTGCCAACCGGCGCTTTTTCCTGAGCATGCTGCAAAATGAATGCGGCCGGGCCGTCCGCTATGGGCAAGGCTTTTGCGTGCTGGCCCTTGATCTGGATCATTTCAAGGATGTCAACGATCGCTTCGGGCATCCGGGCGGGGATCTCGCCTTGCGTCGGTTCACCGAGGTTACCCGCGCCACGCTGCGGGCCACGGACCTGCTGGGCCGGCTGGGGGGCGAGGAGTTCGCGGTGCTCATGCCCAACACCCCCCCCGCCGAGGCCGCGCCCGTCGCCGAGCGCCTGCGCGCCGCCGTGGCCGCCATGACCGTGGATTTCAACGGAGCGGTTTTTTCCATCACCGTAAGCATTGGCGTGGCGTGCCGCGCCGCCTCGGGGACGGACAGTTTCGAGGATGTGCTGATCCGCGCCGATCAAGCCTTGTACCGGGCCAAGCAGGCTGGTCGGAACAGGGTCGAGGCGTGCCCGTCGTGCCAGGGGGGGCCACCCCCCCCGGCCCAGGAGGGCACCCCGAGGCAAGGGTTGAGCATGGCGGCTCCCTTTCCGTCGCGGCCGGGATAACGCGAGACCCGGGAAGCGAAAACCGCTTTTCGGATCAGTCGAACGTAAGAGCAATGGGTGAGAGCACCCGGCCCGGATCCGGTTCGACACCCGGCCCTCTGGCGCGAGCCCCGCAGGCCTCGCAGGCCTCGCAGGCCTCGCGGGCCCTGCGGGCCACCGGGGCCCGTCGCACGCCCGCGCCCCCTCCGTGAGTCCGGCGGGGGGAATGGCCTCGCGGCGGATGGCGGCGTGCTCCGGCATGGTGGCCCTAGATCCCCTGCGCTTGCAGCCACAATTCCAGCAACCCCGCCTGCCACAGTTCCGACCCCCTGAGCGGGGTAATGGCGTCGCGCGGGTTGGCCATCAGACGATCCAGGTAGTCCGGACGGAACAGGCCACGGGTTCGCGCCGCCTGGCTGCTCAAGGCATCGCGCACGAAATCCAGGCGCGAGCCTTCGATGTATTTCAGGGCCGGAACCGGGAAGTAGCCCTTTTCGCGGTCGATCACCGCCGCCGGGATCACCCGCCGGCCGACTTCCTTCAGCACGCCCTTGCCGCCCTGGGCCAGCTTGTGGCGGGCCGGCACCCGTGCGGCGAGTTCGGCCAGGGTGTGGTCGAGGAACGGCACCCGTGCTTCCAGGCCATGGGCCATGGTCATGTTGTCCACCCGCTTGACCGGGTCATCGACCAGCATGATCGTGCTGTCGAGGCGCAGCGCCTTGTCGACCGGATCCGGGGCTCCGGGCTGGGCGAAGTGGGCCTCGACAAAGGCCCGCGCCTCGTCGGTTTTCACCTGCCAGGCGGGGTTCAGGTGGGTGGCCAAGGTGGCGTGGTCGCGGTCGAAGAAGCGTTTGGCGTAGGTGCCCACCGGGTCGGTCGAGTCGACAAGGGGCGGATACCAGTGGTAGCCCGCGAAGATTTCGTCGGCGCCCTGGCCGGAAAGAACGACCTTGACGTGCTTCGAAACCTCGCGCGAGAGCATGTAAAACGCGACCACGTCGTAGGACACCATGGGCTCGGCCATGGCGGCGATGGCCCCGGGCAGGGCATCGAGCATTTCGTCTTCCGGGATGAAGATCTTGTGGTGCCTGGTCCCGAAATGCGCAGCGATCAGGTCGGAGTACTGGAACTCGTCCCCCTTTTCGCCGTTGGCGGCCGAAAAGCCGATGGAGAAGGTTTCAATGGCCGCATGCCCGTGCTCGGCCAGCAAGCCCACGATCAAGCTGGAATCCAGCCCACCCGACAGCAAAACGCCCACGGGCACGTCGGCGATCAGGCGCCGGCGCACGGCGGCCCTGAGGGAGTCCAGGACCAGGTCCTGCCACTCGGCTTCCGGGCGGGCCTCGTCCTCGGCCGAGCGGGTGAAGTCCAGGCGCCAGTAGGTCCGGTCGGTGCTGGTGCCATCGGGCTCGATCACCCGGCAGGTGGCGGGGGGCAGCTTGCGCACCCCGGCCAGGATGGTTCGGGGCGCGGGCACCACCGCGTGGAAGCTCATGTAGAACTGAAGCGCGACCGGATCCAGGCTCCGGTCCACGCGCCCGCTGGCGACCAGGGCCGGCAGCGACGAGGCAAACAACAGCGCGCCATCATCGGCCGTGGCCCAGTACAGCGGCTTGATGCCAAAACGGTCGCGGGCCAGGATCACCCGGCCGCTGTCGCGTTCGTGGATCGCCACCGCGAACATGCCGTTGAAGCGCTCGAAACACGCCGTGCCCCAGGCGTGATACGCCTTCAGGACCACTTCGGTGTCGCTCGCGGAAAAGAACCGGTAGCCCTCGGCTTCCAGCGCGCGGCGCAGATCCTGATGGTTGTAGAGGCAGCCGTTGAAGACCAGGGTTAATCCCAGGGTCGAATCCACCATGGGTTGCTCACCCCGGGCGGACAGGTCGATGATGCTCAGGCGGCGGTGGCCCAGGGCCACCCGGCCGCGCACCACGAGCCCGCCATCGTCGGGACCCCGGGGGTGCAGTACCCGGGCCATCCGGGCGACGGTCGCGGCATCGACCGGCTGGTCATCGAAACGGATTTCTCCACAAAGTCCACACATCCGTCTTCCAATGCTGATGTGACCGGACGAAGGGCCGGAGGCGATCCCCATAATCCTTCTCGGCCTGTGTCGCGGTCAGGGAAGGCAATCCCAAAACATGTTTTGGAATGGTGAGTTATTCCATGGGGATGGCGATAAGAATAGGGGTAATTGACTGTTTGATCAAGGAATTTTGCCCTGAAACTAGCCATTCGATCCTGGGGGATGGATTTTTTCGTCAGCATTTGTGACGCGAAGGACTGTGGTGAATTCACGGAAGCCCCTGGTTTTGCTGGCCGTTTGCGGGGGAGAGGGACGCGTGGCGGCTCCGCCAGCGCTGGCCCAGGGCGGCCGCCGCCAGGCGTGCCGGGCGCGCCGGGCGCGCGGCCAGGGCGGGGTCGGCCAGGTCAAACCCGGTGCTTCGCAAGCGGCGCACGAACGGATCGGCCAGGGCCGTGAGCAGCAGGGGGGCGGCCACCGGCGTGGGCACGTGGTGGGCCTCGGCCCGCGCCTGGGCCAGGGTGTCCTGGATCCGCTCCACCAGCGCCCGGCAGACGGGCGCCAGGGCGCGCAGGGCCGGCGGTTGGGAAAGGTCGGTGGGCGCGACGCCGGCGCGGGCCAGATCGTCCACGGGCAGGACGCAGCGTCCCTCGGCGGCCAGGGCCCGGGTCGCGCGCAAAAGGCCCAAAAGGCCCCACGCCGTGCCCACCCGGGCCGCGACGCGGGCCACCTCGGGGGGGGCTTCGCGGGCGCCGCCCAGGACCCGGACCGACAGATCCGACAAGGTTCCGGCCGTGGCCCGGGCATAGGTCCCCAGGGCGTCCTGGGTGGGGAAGGGGGAGGGCTCCAGGTCGGCGGCGCGGGCCTCGATCATCGGCGCGAGGGCGGTGGGATCCAGCACGCCCTGGCAGGCCAGTTCATGGAGGGCCTCGGCGCCGGGGTGGCCGCTGGGGGCGCGCTCGCCCTGGCCCAGGCTGGCAACGGTGTCGAGCCACCAGCGCAGCCGCATCTGGCCCAGCACCGGCTCGGTCACCGAGGGCGCGATCCGGGCCACGCTGGCGTTGACGGCCAGCAGGACCATCACGGCCTCGCGCCGGGGCCGGGGAGCGAACAAGGCGCATTGAAAGCGCTCGGGATCCTCTTCCAGCGCCTGACGGGCCAGCGCGGACAGGGGAGGCGGCGAGGAAGGCATGGGCTGGGGGCTCCAGGGCGGGAGGGTAGCAACAAAAGGACGTAAAATGTGCAAATCTGGTCGCGCACTCTTCACAACGACCAAGACGCATCATAAATCTGGGGCATTTCGCCCCGGCCCGAAAGGCCGTCCGTTCCCCGGATGGAGACTTCCCAAATGGCTTTCGTCCTGCCTGCCCTTCCCTTCGCCCAGGACGCCCTGGAGCCCCACATGTCGGCCCAGACCCTGGGCTTCCACCATGGCAAGCACCACAACGCCTATGTCACCAACCTGAATGGCCTGATCGTGGACACGCCCCTTGCCGGTCTGTCCCTTGAGGAGATCATCCGCCAAACCAGCGGCGATCCCACCCGCATGGGCGTGTTCAACAATGCCGCCCAGGTGTGGAACCACACGTTCTTCTGGAACGGCCTGTCGCCGGCCGGGGGGGAGCCGACGGGCGCCTTGCTTGAGGCCCTGAACGGCACCTTCGGCTCGGTCGCGGGCTTCAAGGAACAGTTCAAGCAGGCCGCCACCACCCAGTTTGGCAGTGGCTGGGCGTGGCTGGTCCTTGACGAGGGCAAGCTGAAGATCACCAAGACCGGCAACGCCGAGCTGCCCCTGACCAGCGGCCAGACGCCCCTGTTCACCTGCGATGTCTGGGAACACGCGTATTACCTCGACTACCAGAACCGGCGCCCTGATTTCGTGCAAACGGTGCTCGATCATCTGGTAAACTGGAACTTCATCGCCTCCAATCTGGCGGCGGCCTGAGGATCCGGCCGGCCGCCGGGGCGATTGAATCGTCAAGGAGGAGGGCCCCGCGCCCTCCTTCCGGCTGCCCAAGGAGACCGGCCATGAATGAATCCATCACGGTGCGCGATGCCCAGGAGGCGGACGCCCGAACCATTGCCCGCTACATGATCCAGGCCGGCGAAGGGCTGTATGAGTTTCTGCTGGCCGACCTGGTCGCCGACATGTCGGCCAAGTCCTTGCTGACCCACCTGGTTGAAACCGGGGAAGGGCCGCTGGGCTGGCCGTCATGCCGCCTGGCCCTCAAGGATGGCCAGGTGGTGGGCATGGTCAATGCCTTCCCGGTCGAGCGGTTCGACGAAATGGCGCTCGACATGATCCCCGCCGACCGGCTGGCCCACCTCGCGCCCTTGTTCCAGGCCCGGGTGGAAGGCTCGCTGCGCCTGAACGCCATGGCCGTTGATCCGGCCCAGCGCGGCGCGGGAATCGGCATGCGCCTGATCGCCGAGGCCGTGGGCATGGCCGGCGCGCAAAAGCGAAAAACGGTGAGCCTGCTGGTCTGGTCCACCAATCTTCGGGCGATCAAGCTCTACGAGGACTTCGGCTTCCAGCACGCGGGCATGATCGCGCTGCCCGCGCACCCGCGCCTGTCGGCCCGCCGGGCCCAGATCATGACCCGCGCGGTGTAACCCCTGGGCATGTGT
>NZ_BJZO01000104.1 GCF_007992075.1 Pararhodospirillum oryzae | reverse complement strand
TAACTTCGAGACCAGGTTGGGCCAAGAAATGGCCCAACCTGGTCTCGGATTACTCTAGCGAAACCGGATCAGGTTGGTGGTTGGAGTATCCGAAGCCAGGGTTTCGCCCAGGCGCAGGCGATAAACCAAGGCGCCTTCGAACACCCGCTGTACATAATTGCGGGTCTCGCGGAACGGGATCTGCTCGATCCAGTCGATCGCCTCGTCCGGAGTCATCTGCCGGGGGTCGCCATGATCCTGGATCCACTGCGCCGGCCGGCTGGGGCCCGCGTTGTATCCGGCGGCCGCCAGAACCAGGGATCCATCGAAACGGTCCATGAGGTTGGCAAGGTAGCGGGTTCCGAGTCGGGTATTGAAGGCGGGGTCGCGGGTCAGCAAGGCGGGGTCGAAGGCCACCCCCTCGACCTGGGCCATGGCCCGGGCGGTGGAGGGGAGCAGCTGCATCAGGCCCAGTGCCCCGGCGGACGACCGTGCTTCGTGATCGAAATTGCTTTCCTGGCGAATGATTCCGAACGCCGCCGCCGCCGGCAGGCCAGTGTTGCGGGCCTGGCTCAGCACGGCCGGGGTCAGGCCGTCGGGCAGGGGATAGCCACCGGCCAGCAGCACCGTGGCATCCTGGGCGGCGCGCCGCGCGAGGCGCACCGCCATTTCGGGAAGGCCCGCCGACAGCACCAGATCGGCCAGCGCCGCCCGGGCGCCGGTGCCGGGATGGGCCCCGACCAGGGTGTACATGAACGACAGCAGTTCATCGTGGCGTTCCAGCTCGATCAGCTGGGCGGCGATCCGCATCATGCGATCCCCGGCCAGGGCCTGGGCTTCCTCGGCCGAGGGCAGGGGATCGGTGGGCGGCAGCAAGGTGTGAAGAGGCAAGCGCAGCCGGGCGGCGGCCATCTGACCATAAAAGGTGGTGGGATGGGCGGCGGCCAGGCCATACCAGCGCGCCGCTTCCTCGGGGCGCTTCAGGGCCTGGGCGGCGCGTCCGGCCCAGTACGCGGCGCGCGAGCGGCTGATGGGGGAGGAAACGCCGTCGTACAGGGTGCGAAAATGAGGCAGCGCCATCCTGGCATCGCGCAGGAAGCGCAAGGCGATCCAGCCCGCCAGCCATTCTCCCTCGGCGAAGGCGGTGCCCTCGTCGCGTTCATGCCCGGCGGCCAGCTTGTAGGCCACGCTGATGTGCCCCTGATCCAGGGCATCGCGCAGCAAGATGGCCCGTTCGGTCCACCACAGCTGATCTCGCCCACCTCGTGATCCATGCTTGAGCAGGAGATCAATCGCGCCGTCATCCAGCCCCGCGCGGCGGCGCCAGCGCACGCGCTCGAACACCAGTCCGGGATCGTTTTGCAAGGCCGCCGGGACCGCGTTCACGGCCGCGTCCGGGTTGCCCTGGCCCGTGCCCAGCACGACGCGCGCCTGAACCACGGCCGCCCGCCCCGCGTCGAGGCGCGGGACCATGCGCCGGGCGTCGTCATAGTCGCCATCCCACAACAGCCGGTCGGCCCGGGCCCAATGGTCCTCGGCGCGCAGGTAGGGGGCCAGGGCGTTCAGGGTTTCGGCTTCGTCGGAGGTGGAAAAGTCGCCGTCCACCCAGACCTCGCGCAGCAAGGCGGTGGCCCGGGCCGTGTTGCCACTGGCCAGCAGGGCCCGGGCCAGGGCCCGCTTGCCCGCCGGGCTGACCGGGGGAAAGCGCTGGAACAGGGCCAGGGTCTCGGGCACGCCGCCCGGCGAGGCCAGAAGCCCTTCCTCGATCAGGCGGCGGATGGTGCCGGTGAGGGGCCAGTCCGGATGGGTGTTCAAAAACGCCAGCCGTTCATCAAGCGACGGGCCATCGGGCGGCCCGGTGCGCATGTGACGCCACACGATCACGTCGCGCAGGGTTTTGTCGTTCGCGCTGTCGGCCAGGGCGCGGGCCTCGCCCCACCGCCCCAGGTCGGCGGCGCGAAAGGCGGCGGCGTAGGTGGCCGCGTCGGCGGCCGACAACGAAGCCGGGCGTCCGGCGGCCCAGGTCAGGCCGGGAAGGACGATGACGACAAGCAAGCCAGCGAAAAGGCGACCGATCAGACGCAGAGCCACGGGAGAGAACCTCGTCTTCCGATGCGGGCTTCGCGTCGGGAACGGCGAAACCCCACGTGCGGGCCACGGGGAGACGACGCGCTCCCCGAACGGTGGCGAAAAGGGCCCCGACGGTCCGGGGGAGGCCGGGACCGTCGGGTCATCCCCAAGTATTACGCCTGCAAGGCGGCGACACCGGGGAGGGTCTTGCCCTCCAGCCATTCCAGGAAGGCGCCGCCGGCGGTCGAGACATACGAGAACACATCGACCACGCCGGCGTTGGCCAGCGCCGACACCGTGTCGCCGCCACCGGCCACGGTGAGCAAGGTACCCGAGCGGGTCGCGTCGGCCGCCCAGCGGGCCACCGCATTGGTCGCGGCGTCGAACGGCTTGATTTCGAACGCGCCCATCGGGCCGTTCCACACCAGGGTCTTGCACGCGCTCAGGGTATCGATCACCGCCTGGGCGCTGGCCGGGCCCACGTCCAGGATCATGGCGTCGGCGGGCACGGCCTCGATGGCCACGACCTCGTTGGCGGCGCCTTCCTTGAACTCGCGCGCCACCACGGCATCAATGGGCAGAACCAGGGTGCAGCCGGCGGCGGCGGCCTTGTCCATGATCGCCCGCGCGGTATCGGCCATGTCGCGCTCGCACAGGCTGGCGCCGACCTCGGTCCCCTGGGCGAACAGGAAGGTGTTGGCCATGCCTCCGCCGATGATCAGGCGGTCCACCCGGGACACCAGATTGCCCAGCAGTTCCAGCTTGGTCGACACCTTGGCGCCCCCGACCACGGCGGCAACGGGGCGTTGCGGGTTTTCCAGCGCCTTGCCCAGGGCCTCCAGCTCGGCTTGCATCAGGCGGCCGGCGGCGCAGGGCACCAGATGAGCGATGTATTCGGTCGAGGCATGGGCCCGGTGCGCCGACGAAAAGGCATCGTTGACATAAAGATCGCACAGATCGGCCAGCTTCTGGGCAAAGGCCGGATCGTTCTTTTCCTCCTCGGCGTGGAAGCGGAGGTTTTCCAGCAGGGCGACATCGCCGGGCGCCAGGCCATTGACCACCAGCTCGGCCGCCGGGCCCACGCAGTCCTCGGCGAAGGCGACCGGGCGGCCGCCCAGGGCCCGCGAAAGAGGCTCGACCACCGGGCGCAGGCTCATTTCAGGCACGCGGGCGCCCTTGGGGCGGCCGAAGTGGGAGCACACCACCACGCAGGCCCCCCGGTCGGCCAGCTCCCGCACGGTTTCGGCCGAGCGGTCGATGCGGGTGGTATCCGACACCTTCCCGTCGCGCACCGGCACGTTGAGGTCGGCCCGCACCAGCACGCGCTTGCCGTTGACATCCAGGTCTTCCAGTTTCTTGAACGAAGGCATGGCCTGCTTTCCCTATGGGTTTTTGCGCGGGGATCGGCCGCGGCTGTCGCGGGGCATGGTGTCCCCCGCGGCCCGGCTTGGAGTTCGCAAGGGGAAAAGGAATCCCGCTTTTCCCGACAAGACAAACTCACGTAAAGCAATCCAGGGTACGCCCGCCGCCTGCGAGAACCCGACGGAGTCCAGGCGGGGAGGCGGACCAGGAAACCCTGGGCCGCAAACGGCATTCCGCCGCCCCGGGCGAACCAGGGGCGGCGGGGCCGGCGGCACGGGGGTCAGATGTGGCGGGCGAGCGCCACGGCCGTATCAAGCATACGGTTCGAGAAACCCCATTCGTTATCGTACCACGACAGAATGCGCACCAGCGATCCGCCCATGACCTTGGTCTGGGGGGCATCGAAGATGGAGCTCAGCTTGTTGTGGTTGAAGTCGATCGACACCAGCGGGTGGGTGTTGACGCCCAGAACGCCGGCCAGGCGCCCGGCGGCGGCCTCGGTCATGGCCTCGTTGACCGCTTCCAGGGTGGCGCTCTTCTCGACGATGACCTTGAGGTCGACCACCGACACGTTGGGAGTCGGCACGCGGATCGAGGTTCCATCCAGCTTGCCCGCCAGTTCCGGCAGCACCAGGCCCACCGCCTTGGCGGCGCCGGTGGTGGTCGGAATCATGGACAAGGCGGCGGCGCGGGCGCGGTGCAGATCCTTGTGCAAGGTATCCACGGTGCGCTGATCGCCGGTGTACGAGTGGATGGTGGTCATGAAGCCCTGGTTGATGCCAAACGTGGCATGCAGCACCGAGGCAACCGGGGCCAGACAGTTGGTGGTGCACGAGGCGTTGGACACCACCAGGTGTTCGGACGACAGCTTGTCGTGGTTCACCCCGTACACGACGGTCAGGTCGGCGCCCTTGGACGGCGCGCTGACCAGCACGCGCTTGGCGCCGGCATCCAGGTGAACCTGGGCCTTGTCCCGGTCGGTGAAGATACCGGTGCATTCCATCACGATGTCGATGCCCAGGTCGCCCCAGGGCAGCTTGGTGGGATCGCGCTCGGCCAGCACCTTGATCGGGCTGCCGTTGATCACCATGCTGTCGGCGGTGGCCGAAACCTCGGCCGGCAGAACGCCGTGCACCGAGTCGTACTTGAGCAGATGGGCGTTGGCCTCGGCCGAACCCAGATCGTTGATGGCCACCACCTCGACGTCGTTGCGGCCCGATTCGACAAGGGCGCGCAAGACAAGGCGGCCGATGCGCCCGAATCCGTTGATCGCAACACGAACAGCCATAAGGCATCCTCCTTGCATGTGGCATGGCACCGGGGCCAGTGGGCACCGTCGGGTGCCCGTTGGGCACGCGGCGGCTTCCCTCCCATATAGGGCGGGGCGGCGGCGGCCGACGGGAAAGTAGCAGGTCGATCGTCTTTTCCCAACCCCTCCCCGCCGTGAATTTCCGGAAAATCTCTAAAATCCATGGAATCGATGGGACGGGATGGGGGGACGGGCCCGGCCGACGAAAGGCTCTGGCGCACCTGGTGCTCTTTCGTCGGGCTGTCGGTTGGTCTAGGGTAGGGGGTGGGCGATCCCGGGGGCGGGTCGCCGGCCCACCGGCCACAAGGAGGGAAAAGCATGTTCCGGACCGCCGAGTTGGGACGCAAGGTCTCGCGCACCGAGTTCGAACAGTTGACCGAGCCCTTGCGCACCGAACTCCTGGAACTCCAGCAGCGTCTTCTGGGGGCTGATTTTCCGGTGATCGTGCTCTTCGCGGGTGTCGATGGGGCCGGCAAGAGCGAAAGCATCAACCTGATTAACGAGTGGATGGATCCGCGCTGGATCGTGACCCGCGCCTATGGCCCGGCCTCGGACGAGGAACGCGAACGGCCCGAGTTCTGGCGCTACTGGCGCGACCTGCCGCCTTGCGGACGGGTGGGGCTGTTCTTGTCGTCCTGGTACTCGCGGCCGTTCAGGGACCGCGCCGTGGGCCACGCGGACGAGGCCGCCTTTGACAAGGCCCTGGAACGAGTCGCGGCTTTCGAGCGGACCCTGGCCGACGATGGGGCCTTGATTTTGAAGTTCTGGATGCACCTGGGCAAGGAAGCCCAGCGCCAGCGTTTCAAGGCCCTGGAAAAGGATCCGTTGCAAAGCTGGCGCGTCACGCCGGCCGATTGGGAAAACTGGGGGCGCTATGACGCCTTCATCGCCGCCGCCGAACGTCTGTTGCAACGCACGAGCGTCGGCTATGCCCCCTGGCAGATCGTCGAAGGCCAGGATCACCGCTATCGCTCCTTGACCATTCTGACGACCCTGCGCGACGCGATCCGCCGCCATCTGGAGGAACGCGCGGTGCGCCGGGTGGTGGGTCATGCCGTCGCGCTGGCCGAGGAAGAGGCGGCGCCGGCCGATCCGCGGAACCCCAGCCCCATGGACACCGACGCCCCGGGGCATGCCCCCTTGATGGCGGCAAGCGGCGAGGTCGATCGCCTGCTGAGCGAGGTTCGCCGTGGCCTGCCCTCGATCCTGGATCGCCTGCCCACGGATCTGGTGCTGGACAAGGAAACCTACGCGGTGCGTCTGGCCCACGAACAGGGGCGCTTGAACCTGCTCATGCGCGAGGCGCGCACCCGCCAGGTTTCAACCGTCTTGGTGTTCGAGGGGTGGGACGCGGCGGGAAAGGGCGGGGCCATCCGCCGTCTGACCCAGGCCCTGGACGCCCGGGACTATCAGGTGATCCCGGTCGCCGCTCCTTCCGACGAGGAAAAGGCCCATCATTACCTCTGGCGCTTCTGGCGCCACCTGAGCCGGGCCGGCCGGGTGCTGATCTTTGACCGCTCGTGGTATGGCCGGGTTCTGGTCGAGCGGGTGGAAGGCTTTGCCCAGCCCCGGGAATGGCGCCGGGCCTACGCCGAGATCCGCGATTTCGAGGAACAGCTTGTCGAACACGGCATCGTGCTGGCCAAGTTCTGGATGCACATCACCCGCGACGAACAGCTGTCGCGGTTCAAGGCGCGCGAAACCATCCCCTACAAGCGTTGGAAGCTGACCAGCGAGGACTGGCGCAACCGCGAAAAGTGGGATCAGTACGAAGACGCGATCAACGACATGATCGAGCGCACCAGCACCTCGCGCCTGCCCTGGACCCTGGTCGAGGCGGGCGACAAGCACCACGCCCGCGTCAAGGTGCTGACCACCGTGTGCGAAGCCCTGGAGGCGCGCCTGGGCGTTCACATCAATAACGAGCCCCCCCGGAAGACCCACGCCGACAAGGAAAAAAGCAAGAAAAAGGAGGGGTAGGAAGCCTCCGCTTCCGGGAACCGCGAAAGGGGGGAAGCGCCGCGTTCAAGGCGGAAGGGCTTCCCCCGGGGCTTTTGTCGCGGACTCTTCTCACGGAGTCAGGCAGTCGGCCAGCGCGTCGGCCAGCCGGGTCATCATCTGCCCGTACAAGGCGGGGCCAGGCTCAAGGTCGGCCCCCAGGGGATCAAGCGTCGCCGCCCTGGCCGGGGTGCCGCTGGTCACGGCTTCGATCACCGCGCGGGAAAACTGGGGCTCGGCAAACACGCACGCGGCATTGTGTTCGATCAGGTGCTGGCGAACCTGGGCCATGCGCGCCGCTCCCGCCGGCGTTTCCGGGGAAAGGGTCAGGGCACCGGCCGCGTGCAGCCCATAGCGATGCTCGAAGTACTGATAGGCATCGTGGAAAACCACGAACGAGCGATCCCGGACCGGGCTCAGGCGTGCTTCCAGGCGCTGGTCCAGGGAAGCCAGGGCGGCAAGGGTCTTTTCGGTGTTCTGGCGGTAGGTTTCTGCGTGGGCGGGATCTTGTTCGGCCAGAATGCCGCCGATCCGGCGGACAAGGGCGGCTCCATGGCGTGGGTCCAGCCACAGATGGGGATCGGGACTGCCCGGGGCGTGCGCATGAGCGTGCCCGTGTTCCTCGTCTTCGTGGTCCTCGTCTTCGTGCTCTTCGTGTTCATGGACGTCGTGTCCGTCCCCCGAAGGCGGCGCCAGATCTTCAAGATCCCGGGCCGGCAAGACATGAACGCCGTCGAGCGATTGCAGGGAAACTTGAACCACATTCTTATCAAGAGACTCCAACGGTTTGATCATGAATGTTTCCAGGGCCGGTCCCACCCAAACCACCACCGTGGCGTCGGCCAGGGCCCGGGCGTCGGAGGGGCGCAGGGCATGGCCATGAGGCGACGCCGCGCCGTTGATCAGCAGGGTTGGCGTCCCCACGCCGGCCATGACCGAGGCCACCAGGCTGTGCAGGGGAGCCAGCGTGACCACGACCTTGGGAGGATCGGCCAACGCCTGCCCCCCCAGGGGGAGCAGGCCGACCCAGGCCAGGGTAAAAGCTCGAAGAAACCTCACGGGGCGCATGGAAGGATCTCCTCCTTCTTGAAGGAACGCGTGGGAAGGGGCACCCTGTCGGCGCGGTGGTGGAGTCAAGGCACCCGCTTTCTGACTCCCTCAACATGTGTGATGTTATAACGTTTGGCAAGGGAGGGGATGTGACCCAAGACGCGCACCAGATCGATCCTCCGTCGCCCGGGGGGGACAAGGGCCACAAGTCGCCGCCCCCGGGCCGCCGCCTGACACCGGCCCGGCAGCGGGTGCTGGACGTTCTGCGGGCGGCCCCGCAGGGCCATGCCCTGGGCGCCTACGACATTCTGGAGCGGCTGGCCGGCCAGGGGCCCGGCCGGCCCGCGCCCATGAGTGTGTATCGCGCCTTGGATTTCCTGATGACCGAGGGATTGGTCCACCGTCTCGCCAGTCTCAACGCCTTCGTGGCGTGCCCGCATCCGGATACCGGGCCCCATGCGCCCCAGTTCCTGATCTGCCGTTCGTGTCGCGCGGTCATTGAACAGGACGGGGCACCGGTCACACATCTGCTGAGCGCCGCCGCCAGGGCCTCGGATTTCCTGCCCGATGGCCGGGCGGTGGTCGAAGTGGATGGGCTGTGTGCCCATTGCCGCGCCAGGGAGAGCGACCGTGAACAGTGAGCCCGCATCCGTTTCCCCCACGCCAAACCCTGCCCGTCCCCTGGTGGCGCTGCACGGCGTGGGGGTTCAGGGGGGCGGGCGGTGGCTGGTGCGCGAAATCAGCCTTGCCGTCCACCCGGGCGAGATCGTGACCCTGATCGGTCCCAACGGGGCGGGAAAGACAACGGTGGTCAAGGCGCTGCTGGGGCTGGTGCCGGTGAGCGAGGGCCGCATTGACCGTCCTCAGGCGTCGAGGATCGGTTATGTCCCGCAGCGTCTGACCCTGGATCCCGTGATTCCGCTGAGCGTCGCGCGTCTGGTCAGCGCCACCCGCCGGGCTCCCCGGGCCCGCATCCAGGCCGCCCTGGACGAGGCCGGGGTCGGCGCCCTGATCGACGCCCCGGTCCGCATCCTGTCGGGTGGCGAGTTCCAGCGCGTGCTCCTGGCCCGCGCCCTGTTGCGCGATCCGGCGTTGCTGGTGCTGGACGAACCGATGCAAGGCGTTGATTTCGCGGGGGAAACCGCGCTTTACGATCTCCTCGCCCGCGTGCGGACCACCCGGGGCTGCGCCATTTTCATGGTTTCGCATGATCTGCACGTGGTCATGGCGGCCACCGACCGGGTTATTTGCCTGAATGGCCGGATCTGCTGTTCGGGCTCGCCGCGGGCGGTGGCCGAGCTGCCGACGTTCCAGGCTCTTTTCGGAGCGCGGGCCGCGTCGCTGGCCCTTTATCCTCATTCTCATCATAAAGAACCCTCGGCCTGCGATCTTCCCTCGCCACCGGCGGATCTTCCGGAAGGGGCCCGATCCCACCATGGATGATTTCTTGTTGCGCGCCTTGCTCGCCGGCGCGGGGGTGGCCCTGATGGCCGGGCCGCTCGGGTGCTTTGTCGTGTGGCGGCGCATGGCGTATTTCGGCGATACCATGGCCCATGGCGCCTTGCTGGGCGTGGCCCTGGCCCTGGCGGTCGGCGCGCCGCCCCTGGTCGGGGTGTTGGTCCTGGCCTTGGTGTTGAGCGTGGGGCTGTCGGTCCTGGCCCGTCGGCGCTGGCTCAGCCTGGATACGGTGCTCGGTGTCTTCGCCCATGGCGCCCTGGCCCTGGGCCTCACCGCCGTCGCGGTCATGGCGACCCGGATCGACCTGCTGGGCCTTTTGCTGGGCGATGTCCTCGCCGTGTCGTGGCGCGATGTCGCCCTGATCGGCGGCGGGGTCGTGGGCGTGCTGACCGTCCTTGCCGTCGCGTGGCGAGGCCTGCTTGCCACCACTCTCGATCCCGATCTGGCCCAGGCCGAAGGGGTGCCCACCCGCCTGCTTGACATGGTTCTCATGGGGCTGATCGCCGGGGTCGTGGCGCTGGCCATGAAAGTGGTGGGCGTGTTGCTGGTCACCGCCTTGATGGTCATCCCGGCGGCGGCGGCCCGGCCCTGGGCCCGGTCACCCGAGAGCATGGCGGTCCTGGCTTCCGTTCTGGGACTGGTCGCGGTGGCCGGCGGGTTGGGCGTCTCGATGGCGGCCGATACCCCGGCGGGTCCTTCCATGGTCGTGGTGGCCCTGGGGCTGTTCGTGGGCGGCAGCCTTGGGGTGGCTGGGATGGACCAGCTAAGGCAATGGATTAATAAAACGTCGTAATGCGTTATTTTAAATAAATAATTCTGATGGAGTTTCGATGCTCTGGAACGTTCGGTCCTTGCCCCCGGGGGGAGGCAAGGACCAACGGCCCGGTCAGTACTGGCTACCGGCGGCCGGCAAGGGGGCGAGCGGCGCGCCTTCTCCCGTGGGGGGGGAGACCGGTTCGGAAAACGCCGGCGGCTGAACAGGGAGCGCGTTTTGCCCCGTCAGGCCCCCGGCCGGGGAAGGCGGGGCCGGTGACGTGGAAAAGGCCGGCGGAACTTCCTGCCGGGCCGGGGCCGGAGGGGTGTTCCAGGGGACGGTGGTCGTCGTGGGATTCACGTCGCCCGGCGCGGGCAGCGGTTCGGGCGACAGGGCCCGCAGCCCGGCCTGGGTCAGGCGGGTGCTCACCCTCGTTTCCGCCTCGGGGCGGGACCGCGTGAACACAAGATCCCGGAAGGGAACGCTGATTGTCCACCCCACGGATCGGCCCAGGGACGACAGGTCCACGTCGGCGTGGTCAATAACCCCACCCGGCGCGATCCATAGCGTGGTCACCTTGCCAACCGACGGCGCGTCGGCGGCGGCCAGCGGCGCCCCGATGACGGCCCGCGCGGCGATGTCGGTGGGCGAGATCAGGGCGTACACGAATTCGCGGATCACCTGGCCATAGGCCTGGGCAATGTTGATGCGCAAATACGCCGGGCGGCCGTCGGCACCGGGAACGGTGACCGAGGCGCCATAGGGCAGGGCCACCCGCTTGCCATCCACGCCCATGCGTAAAAAGGTGCCGTCGTCGAGCACGATCTTGTCGACCGTGCCGTTCGCCTTGATCAGCACGTCGTCCACGGTGGCCACCGGCGGCGCGCCGCCATACGTGCGCACGGGCAGCCCCAGCAGGTCTCGCACGGCCAGGGGACCCTCCAGGGCCGGCAACTCCTCGCCGTCGGCGGGCAGCCCCCCTTGGGCGGGCAGCGTGTCCTGGGCCGCAACTGGCGTTATTCCATCCCAAACCGTCAAGCCAAGGGCAAGGCCAACGCAAGCCATCCCGGCCGACATCCGGCCCAAGGTGGGCTTCCGGCCCAAGGTGGGCTTCCGGCCCAAGGTGGGCTGCCGGCCCAGGGTGGGCTGCCGGCCCAGGGTGGGCTGCCGGTCCAAGGGGGGCTTCTCCGCCAGGCGCGGGCAGGCCAGGAAAAAGCGAAGGCGCATCATCACCGGATCTCCACGGCGGTTCGAGGATTTCCCAGCATACGGGCGACACGAAAGGAAGGGAAAGGGCGCCCCTGGCCCTTAAAAGCCGGTCCGCTTCGGATGGAAGCGGGCCGGCTCCGGACCCCTTTGTCCGCGTTTTCCTTTTTCGAACAAAGCGGCGCCTGCTTTCCTCTGGCAAACGCTTAAGGGGCCGGTTCATCCTCGTGGGGGGTAAAGTGCAAGGCAAGGCCGTTGATGCAGTAGCGCGCCCCGGTCGGAGCGGGGCCATCGTCGAACACGTGCCCCAGGTGACCGGCGCAGGTCGCGCAATGGACTTCGGTGCGGACCATGCCGTGGCTGCGGTCCGCGCTGGTCCCGACCGCTTGCGGGGCTTGCGGCCGGGTAAAGCTGGGCCAGCCCGATCCGCTGTCGTATTTGTCGTCGGACCGGAACAAGGGCGCGCCGCAGCCCGCGCACGTGAACAGACCAGGGCGCTTTTCGTGGTTCAGAGGGCTGGTGAACGGGCGTTCGGTGGCGTGCTGGCGCAACACCGCGACTGCCTCGGGAGAAAGAGCATCCTCTTGCGTTTGGGGTTTTCCCGGGCCGCACTGCGTCATGGGCATATCCTCGTTTGAACAAAGGGCGAGGGTGTTTCGCTCTTTCTTCGATGTGGGGAAGGGGGAGGGGGCTGTCCAGCAAACACACGTCGGCCGGTTGGACGTTTCGGGCGCGGTGCGCCTGGTGGGCTGCCGCCCACACCCGCCCGGGGCGATGCCCCGGAGCCCCCTTTCATTTTTTTGAAAAAAGCGGTTGACGGGGGAGGGGAGGGGGCGTAAAAACCGGCCTCCCGACGCGAAGCTTCATGGTTCTCCCC
>NZ_BJZO01000103.1 GCF_007992075.1 Pararhodospirillum oryzae | reverse complement strand
TGCCGCGAGAGCCAAGCGCACGGAGTGCGCGCCAGGCGCGTGAGGGCCTTGAAATAGTCCAGGCCAATCGGTTCGCCCGATGCCCCTGGCGTGGCGCTCGGATGGAGCCTCGGGGAGGGGGATCGGAATCGAAAATGGGATCGTCCGCCCTGAACGGCCACGGTTCAGGTAAGGGTCCGGATATTCCCGCGCTTGCTCCAATTCCGGGCCTGCTGCACCCCTTTGCTCGACATCAGGACCCAGACGGCGAATGCCCGCTTGTCGTTTTGGTTTTGGTCGTTGAGGGTGTTGATCCCGTCCTCGGCCAAGGCGATGTAGCTGAGAGTATCCATTTTGTTAAGGCGAATCATGGGGTTGTAATCCGCCTCGTGTCGAGCGTTCTGGAGTTGGACAAAGGCATCCGCGAAATTTTTTATCCCCTGGGGGAAGGAAATGTTTGTCGCGGCTTGGCACGCGGTCTTGGCGGATCCGTGATCAAGGCTTCGGTAGACTTCGACCCATGCCCGATTCGGCCGGGCGGATTTGCTGGTTCCAACCAGGGAGTCGGCGCCGACCCGCGCCAGCGCATGGAAGACGGCGTAATAAGCCGTGCTGACGGCCCTGCGCAGGTCCGCCTGCTTGGGCTTCCTTTTTCCCTTCGCGTGGACGAGGGTTTGCGCCGTTGCGATCAGCTCCTTGGCGAGGGAAACGTCAGGCATGGCTTTCAACGAGGCGAATGATCGGGAACACGCCGTGCCATTCATCCCCCAGCGCGCTACGCACAAGCTCGGTCAGGCCAAAAAAGCGTCCCTTGAAATCGCTGGCCGTGGTGTCCGTGCTGAGGAACACCCGAATCACGAGGATCTCTTCTCCGGTCTGGTCGCTGCCGGGTTCCATTTCGATGTGTTCCACCTTGCCGGGGAACCGCTCGCGCATGACCGTTTCAACGGCCTGGCGGGCTTCGGTCTTCACAAGCATGATATCCCTCTTGATCCGATGGGGTGGAAAGAGGACAGGGCCTCGGCCGGGGTTTGCGGCCGGCCCGGGGGCATTGTGTTGAACCGGGGGCGAATTGGCCCTATGGTCCCGCGTTCACCGGGGATGCGTGTCCCCTTTCCGATCCGCCGAACGGACCGAGCATGAGCGACCTGTCCCATATCCGCAACTTCGCGATCATCGCCCACATTGACCATGGCAAGTCAACCCTTGCCGACCGTCTGATCCAATTGTGCGGCAACGTCGAAGACCGCGACATGAAGGAACAACTTCTCGATTCCATGGATCTGGAGCGGGAACGGGGCATCACGATCAAGGCGCAGACCGTGCGTCTGAACTATACGTCGCCGTCCGATGGCCGGACCTATCAGCTTAACTTGATGGACACGCCGGGACACGTCGACTTCGCCTACGAGGTCTCGCGCTCGCTCGCGGCCTGCGAGGGCTCTTTGCTGGTCGTGGACGCAAGCCAGGGCGTCGAGGCCCAGACCCTGGCCAACGTCTATCAGGCGATCGACGCCGGCCACGAAATCATCCCGGTGTTGAACAAGATCGACCTGCCCGCCGCCGAGCCCGAGCGCGTCAAGCAGCAGATCGAGGACGTGATCGGCCTCGATACCAGCGACTCGGTGGGCATTTCGGCCAAGACCGGCCTTCATGTCGATCAGGTCCTGGAAGCCCTGGTGCACCGCCTGCCGCCCCCCAAGGGGAACCTTGAGGCGCCGTTGCAAGCACTGCTGGTTGACAGCTGGTACGACTCGTACCTGGGCGTCATCACCCTGGTGCGCGTGCGCGAGGGCGTGGTGCGCAAGGGCATGCGGCTGCGCATGATGGCCACGGGTGCCGTCCATCTGGTTGATAAGGTGGGTATTTTTACCCCAAAGATGGTGGAAACCGACTCGCTGTCGGCCGGCGAGATGGGCTTCATCATGTCGGGCATCAAGAGCGTGGCCGACTGTCAGATCGGCGACACCCTGACCGACGAGCGCAATCCGGCCGCCACTCCGCTGCCGGGCTTCAAGCCCTCGGTGCCCGTGGTGTGGTGCGGCCTGTTCCCGGTGGACACCAGCGATTTCGAGGCGCTGCGCGACAGCCTGGCCAAGCTGCGCTTGAACGACAGCAGCTTCGAATACCAGGCCGACACCAGCGCCGCGCTCGGCTTCGGGTTCCGCTGCGGCTTCCTCGGCCTTTTGCACATGGAGATCATCCAGGAGCGGCTGGAACGTGAGTTCGACCTGGATCTGATCACCACCGCGCCCAGCGTGGTGTATCGCCTGTACATGACCGACGGCGTCATGTCCGAGCTGCACAATCCGGCCGACATGCCCGATCCGGCCAAGATCGATCACATGGAAGAGCCCTGGGTGAAGGCCACCATCATGGTGCCCGACGATTACCTGGGGCAGGTGCTGGCCCTGTGCACCGAGCGGCGCGGCATTCAGCTGGATCTCACCTATGCCGGCAACCGGGCGATGGCCGTGTACAAGCTGCCGCTCAATGAAATCGTGTTCGATTTCTACGACCGTCTCAAGTCGATCAGCCGGGGCTACGCCAGCTTCGACTATGAAATGAGCGAGTACCAGGAAAGCGACCTGGTGCGCATTTCCATCCTGGTCAATGCCGAACCCGTCGATGCCCTGTCGTTCATCGCGCACCGTTCCCAGGCCGAATACCGGGGCCGCCAGATCTGCGCCCGGCTCAAGGACCTGATCCCGCGCCATCTGTTCAAGATTCCCATCCAGGCCGCGATCGGCGGGCGGGTGATTGCCCGCGAGACCATCGCCGCCATGCGCAAGGACGTGACCGCCAAGTGTTACGGCGGCGACATCACCCGCAAAAAGAAGCTGCTGGAAAAGCAGAAGGCGGGCAAGAAGCGCATGCGTCAGTTCGGCAAGGTGGAAATCCCGCAGACTGCCTTCATCAGCGCCTTGCGCATGAACGACGAATAACTTTTTTCGCGACACGGGCCCGGGGGATTCCGCCCGGAACGGGGGCTCGCGCGCTGCCTCGGCCCCCGCGCGCGGCCGGAAAAGCCCGGCCTGCTGCAAGGGAAGCGCATGCATCTTCTGGCCGCCCAACCGGGACGCATCACCGACGGGAGCGAGGCGGTCGATCTCGGCCAGGATCCGGCCGAGATCGTGTTCGTGACCTCGGCCGACACCGAAATTGCCTGTCTCGCGGCGGCGCGCGCCTTGTGGCCCGATTGCCCGTCGGTGCGCGCGGCCAATCTGACGTGGCTGGGTCATCCCATGAGCGTGGATTTGTGGGTGGACCGGGTCGCCGCCGGCGCGCGGCTGGTGGTGGTGCGCCTGCTGGGCGGGCGCGCCTATTGGGATCATGGGGTCGAGCGCCTGCGGGCCCTGGCCCAGGAGGGCGGCCCGGCCCTGGCGCTCCTGCCCGGCGACGCGCATCCGGACGTGGATTTAAGCGGGCTCTCCACCTTGCCCGCGGCCTCCTTGCATCGCTTGTGGCGCTATTGGGTGGAAGGCGGCATCGACAACGCCGGCCAGTTCCTGCGCTATGGCGCGAGTCTGATCGGCCATCCGGCCCCCTGGCGCGAGCCCGCGCCCTTGCCGGTCGCCGGGGTGTGGGGGGCCGAACCCGATGTCGGCGAGTCGCGCTCGCGGGTGGCCGTGGTTTTCTACCGGGCCCTGGTGCAGGCCGGCGATCTGGCCCCGGTCACGGCCCTGATCCGCGCCCTGGAAGGGTTGGGGCACGCGGTTTTGCCGGTGTATGCCGCCAGTTTGAAGGATCCCCTGGCCGCCGCCCTGGTGGAAACCCTGCTGGATCGTCATCAGCCCCGGGTGGTGATCAACCTCACCGGCTTTGCCCTGGCCGCCCCGGGCGCACGGGTGGTTTCGCCCCTGCGGCCCGGGGGCGGCCCGGTTTTGCAGGCGGTGCTGGCCGCCACCACCGAGGAGGACTGGCGCCAGGGCTCCCATGGGCTGGTCGCGCGCGATATCGCCATGGCCGTGGCCCTGCCCGAGGCCGACGGGCATGTGTTCGCCCGCGCCGTGTCGTTCAAGGGGCCGGCCGGACACGATGGCGCCTTGCAAGCCGAACTGGCCTGTCACCGGCCGGTGCCCGACCGGGTGGATTTCGTGGCCCGGCTGGCCGCCGCCTGGGCCACCTTGCGCGCCACTCCGGCGGGCGAGCGCCGCGTGGCCCTGATCCTGGCCAACTATCCCAACCGCCAGGGACGGGTGGGCAACGGCGTGGGCCTCGATACGCCGGCCGCCGCGCACCGGGTTCTGGAAGCCCTGGCCGGGGCGGGTTACGACCTGGGGTCTTCGCGTCCGGGCGATGGCGCGGCCCTGATCGCGCGCTTGCGCCGTTTGCCCGGGGCGCGGGGTCCGGACGAGGCGGGGCCGGTATTCCTGGACCGCGCGGCCTACGAGTCGTTCCTGGCGACCTTGCCCGATCCGGTGCCCGAGGCCGTCACCGCGCGGTGGGGGTGCTTGGAGGAGGATCCGGCCTTCGACCGCGACCGGGGCGGTTTTGTCCTGTCGATTCTGGTGTTCGGGCGAATCGTGGTCGGCGTGCAGCCGGGGCGGGGCGCGACCGAGGATCCGGTGGCCGGCTACCATGATCCCAACACGCCGCCGCCGCACGGCTATCTGGCGTTTTATGCCTGGCTGCGCAGGGTCGCTTGCGTGCACGCGGTGGTGCATCTGGGCAAGCACGGCACCATGGAATGGCTGCCGGGCAAGGCCCTGGCCCTGTCCGGATCGTGCTTTCCCGAGGCGATCCTGGGCCCCGTGCCGCACCTGTATCCGTTCATCGTCAACGATCCCGGCGAGGGCACCCAGGCCAAGCGCCGCACCCAGGCGGTGATCATCGATCACCTGACGCCGCCCCTGACCCGGGCCGAGACCTATGGCGTGCTCGCCGACCTGGAACGGCTGGTCGATGAGTTCTACGACGCCGCCGCGGTGGATCCGCGTCGCCTCGGGGTGCTCAAGCGCGAGATCCTGGCCCTGGCCGGGCAGGCCGGGCTGCTGGCCGACCTGGGGCTGGAAGGCGGCATCGACGAGGACGGCGCCCTGGCCGCCCTGGATAATCATTTGTGCGATCTCAAGGACATGCAGATCCGTGACGGCCTGCATGTGTTTGGCTGCTCGCCCACCGGCGACCAGCGCCTGGACCTGCTGGTGGCCCTGGCGCGGGTGCCGCGCGGGAACCAGCCGGGCGACGCCGGCCTGACCCGGGCCCTGGCCGCCGACCTGGGCCTGGCGTTCGATCCCCTGGCCGCCGAGCTGGGGGCCCCCTGGGAAGGCCCGCGTCCGGCGGTGCTGGCCGCTCAGGACACGGCGGCCTGGCGCACGACCTCCGACACCGTGGAGCGGCTGGAGTCGCTGGCCCGCGCCCTGGTTGGCGGGACCGAACCGCCTGATCTGGCCTGGACGCGAACCCGGGCGGTGGTGGACGAGGTGGCGACTCGCCTGGGGCCGGCCGTCGATGCCTGCGGTCCGGCCGAGATCGAGGGCCTGCTGACGGGGCTGGACGGCCGATTCGTCGAGCCGGGCCCGGCCGGGGCGCCCACGCGCGGGCGGCCCGACGTGCTGCCCACCGGGCGCAACTTTCATTCCGTCGATCCCCGGGTGGTGCCGACTCCGGCCGCCTGGACCCTGGGGTGGAAAGCGGCCAACCTGCTTTTGGAGCGCCACTTGCAAGATCATGGCGAGTGGCCGCGCGCGCTCGTCTTGTCGGCGTGGGGCACCGCGACCATGCGCACGGGCGGCGACGACGTGGCCCAGGCCCTGGCGCTCATGGGGGTGCAACCGGTGTGGGATTCGTCCAGCCGGCGGGTGACGGGATTCGAGGTCATGCCCTTGTCGGTGCTCGACCGCCCGCGCGTGGACGTGACCGTGCGCATCAGTGGTTTTTTCCGCGATGCCTTTCCCGGCCTCATTGATCTGGTCGATTCGGCGGCGCGGGCGGTGGCGGCCCAGGCCGACGAGCCGGCCGCGCTCAATCCCCTGGCCCAGCGGGTGCGCGAGGAAACCGAGTCGTTGCGCGCCCGGGGGATCGAGGGCGCCGCCGCCCGCCAGCGCGCCGGGGCCCGGGTGTTCGGGGCGCGGCCCGGGGCCTATGGCGCGGGACTCCAGGCTTTGATCGACGAATGCGGCTGGGAAACCGATGCCGACCTGGCCCGGGCCTATGTGGCGTGGGGGGGCTATGCCTATGGGGCGGGCGTCAACGGCGAGGCGGCGCACGGGCTGTTCGAGGCCCGCCTGGGCCAGGCCGAGGCGGTGGTGCAAAACCAGGACAACCGCGAACACGACTTGCTGGATTCCGACGATTACTACCAGTTCGAAGGCGGCGCGGCGGCGGCGGTGCGCTTGTTGTCCGGGCGCCAGCCGGCCTTGTACCACGGCGACACCAGCCGCCCCGAAACGCCCCGCCTGCGCACCCTTGAAGAGGAAATCGCCCGCGTGGTCCGGGCCCGGGTGGTGAACCCGAAATGGATCAAGGGCGTGATGCGTCACGGCTACAAGGGCGCCTTCGAGATGGCGGCCACGGTCGATTACCTGTTCGCCTTCGCCGCCACCGCGCGCACGGTCAAGAACCACCACTTCGACCTGGTGGCGCAAGCCTATCTGCTGGACGATCCGGTGCGCCGGTTCCTGGCCGAGAACAACCCCGAGGCCCTGGCGGACATGGCGCGGCGGCTGCTGGAGGCGCTGGACCGGGGCCTTTGGCGCCCGGCCCGCAACGACATGGCGCCCACCCTGGCCGAACTGGCGCGCGGCGCGGCCCGGGCGTCGTGAAGGGGCCAGGAAGGGCCAGGCCAGGGGATCCGGCGCCGGTCGCTGCCGCTTTCCCTCGTCCCTTCCCTCAGGGGCAGGGCCGGTTGCCTTCCTGGTCGCGTTCCTCGATGTAGGTTTTGTAGCGCATGTCCTGGCCGATGACGTGTTCGACGAACCATTCCTTGACCGTGGTGGCGATCTCGGCCGGATCGTCGATGGCATGGGCCGCGACCCGGGCAATCAAGGCGCGCATGCCGTCTTCCAGGCAGCGGTGTTCCTCGCGGTGATCGGGCAGGGCCGGATAGGCCATTTCCTCCAGAAGCGCTTCCTCGCGCCGGTGATGGGCGCATCCCACCTCCAGGATGTGTTCCAGGGACCCGATCAAAACGGCCCCCTTGCAGTCGTCGTTGATGGCATCAATCAGCAGATTGATTTCGGCAAGGAGACGTTCGTGGTCCTCGTCGATTCGCGCGTCGCCCATCCGGTAAGCCTCGCTCCAGACCAGATAAGGCACCGGAGCCGGAACCGGGGAAGGCTGTTCCCCCTGGCGACAAGGGGACCGCGCGGGATCGGCGCTCATCCGAACAACAGATCGATTTCGTCTTGGCTGATGCCCGCTTCCTTGTCCTGGGGGCCGTTCAGTAGACGTTTGTCGGTATCGGCGGCGCGGGTTTCCTCGGGTTCGAACGGCAGGTCGCGGAAGGTATCGCGGCCCCAGATGGCCATCATGCGGTCCACCCGCTGTTCGACGTACTTCATGGTGTTGACCACCTTGGTGATGCGCTGTCCGGTGAGGTCCTGGAAGTTACAGGCCTCGAACACGCCGACGGTCAGTTCCTGGATTTCGTCGGCCAGGCGGCGGATGTAGCTGTCTTGTTCCTGGGACTGGATTTCGGCGGCCAGGTTGGCCATGCGCTCGACGTGGTCAAGGATGGTATCGGTGGCGTTTTCCGTGGCCTCGACCACCGAATCAAGTTCGTCGGTCACCGTGCTGAGGCGATCGCCCTTGTCGGTTTCCGCCACCAGCAAGGCGATTTCCTTCTTGGTGGTTTCGATGCTGTGGGCCAGGGCGTTCAGCTCGATCTTGAGCATCCGTACCTCGGCGCGCTCTTGATCCATGCGGCTGCGCAGGGCGTCGGCCTCGGGGTTGGGCGCGGGGGCATCCGGTTTCGCCGCCGCCTTGGCCTCGGGGGCCAGGCCCTGGCCGAGGGCCAGCACATCCGCATGCAAGGCGAGGATGGCGCTCATCAGATCGGCCATTTCAACCGGGGCTTTGTCGGCGTGCCCCTGGTGGCGTCGGCGCTGCAACTCAACGGCGAATGGTCGTTTGTCCCCGGTTCGCGACATACGCAAGGCTCCTTACCCGAAAAGGCGACGACAAGCCCATGCCATTGTCTTCATGTCTTGTCGGAAGGTCAATCACGCTCATCGCCTTTTGGCCGTCTTTGTGGGGCAAGAGGTTGGAACAGCCAACGGGAAGACGGAACGTGCGCTTCCGGCGACCGTGCGGTACAATAAGATGGGGAAGGAAGGACCGATGCATCCAAACGCAGGGGCTCGGTGACAAGAAGAATAAACCACCCCGGCCATCATGCGCCGGGGGAGATGGGGCGTACAGCGATCCTTGCCATGCATGTAGAACGAAAGCTGGCTGAATATCTGGAAAGCCTTGATGACGGGGCTGCCTATTTCGACGCCGATGACCGTCTGGTCTTCCATAACTCCCGCTATCTGGCTTTATTCGAGAACCTGCGCCCGATTCTGGTGCCCGGGGTAACCTTTGCCGACATCGCCCACGGCCTGGTCGAGGTGGGCTACGTGGATCCCGGGATCGATGGCGGGGCGTCGTGGGTGCGCGAGCGGCTGGCCCAGCGCCAGCGAGGGCCAACGGAAATCCGCCTGGCCAACGGCCACTGGGCCGAGGTGCGCAACATTCCGTTTTCCGACGGCACCTTGATGACCACCGTGCGCGACATCACGGCCATGAAGCTGAAAGCCGAGGAGCTGGCCGAAAGCAACCGTCGCGTCTTGGAAATCGAAAACCGTCTGGCCCGGGCCCTGGAATCAACCACCCAGGGATTTTATCTGTGCGATGCCGACGATCGGGTGGTTTTGTGCAATGGCAAGGTCACCGAACTGTTGCCCGGCCTGAAGCCTCCCACCCCGACCACGACTTATTACCAGATGATGAGCCTGGCATGCCTGCTGGGCGCGATCCCGGCGGCGCGACGCAATCCCCAGCGCTGGCTGGGCTTGTGCATGGCCCGCCACCAGTCGCCGCGCGGGCCGTGGGATTTCATCAACGGCAAGGGCCGGTGGGTGCGGATCATGGAATCCCTGACCCCCGAGGGCGGGCGCGTCGGCGTCATGATCGACATCACCGCGACCCGCAAGGCTTCCGACATGGCCCGCCAGCGCGAACAGCGCCTGGACGGCATCATGCGCGCCATGGTTGATGGCGTGATCGTGTTTGACGACAAGGGGATCATCCAGTCCTTCAACCCGGCGGCCGAGCGCATGTTCGGCTACCGCGCCGACGAGATCGTGGGCGCCTCTGTTTCCATGCTGATCCCGGGGCGTCTGGGCGGACGGCCGGGCAGCCTTGCCACGGCCTTGCGCACCAGGCGCCTTGACCGGCTGCTGGGGCGGGGACGCGAGGGCACCGGCCGGCGCCGCAAGGGCAGCACCTTTCCGGTCGAAATCACGGTCAGTCAGGTCGACCTGGATGGGCAGACCATCTACACGGGCATCGTGCGCGACATCACCGAGCGCAAGAAGGCCGAGGACCGTTTGCGCGAAAGCGAGGAGCGCCAGGCCCTGGCCCTGTCGGCGATCAACGAGGCCATCGTGGACTGGGATGTCGAAAGCGACATCGTCACCTATTCCGATCGCATCCGCGACGTGATCGGGCTCAATCCCGAGGTTTCCCGTTCGTCGCTCGTCTGGCTTTCCCTGATCCATCCGGCCGACATCGAGCCTTTCCGCCACGAGCTGCGCCGCCTGCTGAAGGGCGAAACCGAAGTTTTTTCGATCGAGTATCGCCTGGCCCGGCCCAAGGACAAGGACGAAACATGGATCCGTCACCAGGCGACGGTGCGAAGGCGGGCCGACGGGTGGGTTACTCGCATGACCGGATCGGTGGCCGATGTCACCGACCGGCGCAAGGCCCAGGAACGCCTGATGGAAGCCAAGGAGCAAGCGGAAATCGCGAGCCGCGCCAAGTCCGAATTCCTGGCCAACATGAGCCACGAGCTACGCACGCCCTTGAACGCGATCATCGGGTTTTCCGAGATTATCCAAAACGAAATGTTCGGTCCGGTTGGCGCCCGTCAATACAAGGACTACGCGGTCAACATCAGCGAATCCGGGCGTCATCTCCTGGACGTGATCAACGATATCCTGGACGTGAGCCGGGTTGAGGCCGGACGCATGCGCATTTTTCCCGAACGGGTCGATGTGCATCGCCTGTTGGAATCGGTGCGCCGCCTGATCGGCCAGCGCGCCCAGGCGGCCGGCGTGACCTTGGAAATCCTGGCCGAGGAGCCGCTGGAGCCGATCCTGGGCGAACCGCGACGCCTGAAGCAGGTTTTGATCAATCTGATCGGCAACGCCATCAAGTTCACGCCCGAGAAGGGCTTCGTGCGCGTGTGGGCGCGCCCGGATCCCCTGGTCCAGGCGTTGCTGATCGACGTGAGCGACACCGGCATTGGCATGGCGCCCGAGGATATCCCGGTGGCCTTGCAGCCCTTCGGGCAGGTGGATGGCACGCTCGCGCGCCGCTACGAAGGCACCGGCCTGGGGCTGCCCCTGTCCAAGGCCCTGGTCGAGCTGCACGGGGGGACGCTTTCCCTGGAAAGCCAGCCCGGCCAGGGGACAACCGTGCGCATGAGCCTGCCCGTCGCCCCCCCCGACTTCGGGTAACGGCCCCGGCTCCCCGTGGGCATCCCGGGGCCGCTGGTGGAAAAGGCAGGTCCCCGAGAGGGCTTCAGTCCCGGGCGGCGTCGAGGGCGGCTTCCAGGTCCCAGGTCAGATCTTCCGGGTCTTCCAGCCCCACGGAAAGGCGCACCAGGCCGGGCGTGATGCCCTGGGCGGCCTTGTCGGCCGGGTCCAGGCGCTGGTGGGTGGTGGTGGCGGGATGACAGGCCAGGGATTTGGCGTCGCCCAGGTTGTTGCTGATGTCGATGAGCTGGAGCGCGTTCAAGAACCGGTAGGCCGCCTCTTGCCCCCCCTTGAAGTCCAGGGCCATGAGCCCGCCGCCCGAGCGCATCTGACGAACCGCGAGCGCGCGCTGGGGATGGCTGTCCAGGCCCGGGTACCACACGGCGGCCACGGCCGGATGCGCCTCGGCCACCCGGGCCAGGGTCAGGGCGGTGGCGGCGTGGCGGGCCATGCGCAGCCCCAGGGTTTCCAGGCCCTTGAGGAATACCCAGGCGTTGAAGGGCGACAGGCACGCCCCGGTGTGGCGCAGGAAGGGGCCCAGGTGTTCCTCGTCGAAGGCCATGCCGCACACGATCACGCCGCCCAGGCACCGGCCCTGACCGTCGATCCACTTGGTGGCGGAATGCACGACCACGTCGGCGCCGTGCTCCAGGGGGCGCTGGACCACGGGCGAGGCCACGGCGTTGTCCACGATCACCGTGGCCCCGGCCGCGTGCGCGAGGGCGGCGACGGCGTGCAGATCGGTCAGGCGCAAGGCGGGGTTGGAGGGCGTTTCCAGCAGCACGGCCCGGGTCGGGCGGGCCAGCGCCCGCGTCCATCCGGCCTCGTCGGCGGCCGCGACGACCTCGACCTCGACTCCGTAGCGGGGCAACAACTCCTCCGCCACCCACGAGCACGATCCGAACAGCTCGCGCCCCACCACCACCCGGTCGCCGGCGCGGACCTGGCACAAAAGGGCGGCGGTGACGGCGGCCATGCCGCTGGCGGTGGCGCGGGCCACGCAGCCGCCTTCCAGGGCGGTCATCCGCTCCTCGAAAACGCTCAAGGTCGGGTTGCGAAACCGGGAATACACATAGCGTTCCACCGAGCCATCGAACGCGGCTTCGGCGGCTTCGGCCGCGTCGTAGACATAGCCCGAGTTCAAGAACAGAGCTTCGCTGGTTTCCTGGAACGCGGTTCGATCCAGGCCGCCCCGCACCATGAGGGTGTCGGGGTGGAACGGGCGCGAAACGGGACGGGTCATGGCGGCAATCTCCGTGAAACAGGTCTTCCGGCGCACAAGGCCGGGACTTGCGTCACGCGACCCTTTTAGCGGTTTATTTTACGTGGGCGCAAGCCGGTCTCAAATCCCCACGGACCCAACGGTAACGGCGGCGAGGGGAGGGCGTCAAGGGGCGTCGCCAGGGCAATCAGGGTAATCGGGTGAAGCCCTGGATACCCTTGGAGGAGGGTTCCCCAA
>NZ_BJZO01000102.1 GCF_007992075.1 Pararhodospirillum oryzae | reverse complement strand
GGGGGGGGGCGCCCTGGCCGCCGGAAGGAGGGCCTGTCTGTAGGCGATTGACGTTCGCGGGCGGCTTCGCCACGATTGCCGTGGCGGCAGGGAAGGGACGGGGGCAACGGACGGGGGAATGGGGGCGTCGAACGGCGGGCACAGCGGTCAAGACCCGGGGAACGGGGCGGGAGGCCTCTCCTTTCCACGCGACAAAACGGGCCCCGTGGCGTGATGAGGCGCGGACCGGCGCAAGGCCGCGGCGCGGACCGGTCCAACGCGGAGGGCGAGGATAACGGGCCTTCGTGCAAACAGAAGCCCTCCAGGGAAGGGGACGTCGTGAAACGCAGCCGGATCGAAGCCGCCTGGCGGGGGCAACCCGAATGCCAGGGCTGTTCCATTCGCGACCTGGCCTTGTTCGCGGACCTCCAGCAGGCCGATTTCAACCTGATTCACCTGCCGATCGACGAATTCGAGGTCGAGGCGGGCTCGGTTTTGTACAACGGCGGCGACGAGGCGCGCGCCTTGCTGACCTTGCGCTCGGGGCTGGTCAAGCTGGTGCAATACCTGAGCGATGGTTCACAACGCATTGTGCGCCTGCAGCGGCCCGGGGATACCCTGGGGCTGGAGGCCACGGTGGGCGATCAGTACGAGCACACCGCCGTGGCCTTGCGCCGGGTTTTGCTGTGCCGGATTCCGGTCGAGGTCATTCACCGCCTGAGCCAGGAAACCCCCCGCCTGCACCGCCAGCTGATGATGCGCTGGCACAACAACGTGCGTCAGGCCGATACCTGGCTTACCGCCCTTTCGACCGGGAGCGCCAAGGCCCGGGTCGCCCGTTTCCTGCTGGATATCCCCAAGGAGGCGGGGGCCGACGGGGTGCCCGTGTGCGAACTGCTGAGCCGCGAGGATATCGGGGCCATGCTGGGGGTGACCACCGAAACCGCGAGCCGCATGATCGCCGATCTCAAGCGCAGCGGGGTCATCACCGAGCGCAAGCTGAACACGTTTGTGTGCAACGAGGACGCCTTGCGCGTCCTCGCGGGAGAGTAACAGGACGCCTTGCGCGTCCTCGCGGGAGAGGTGCGGGACGCCTTGCGCGTCCTCGCGGGAGAGGTGCGGGACGCCTTGCGCGTCCTCGCCGGGGGCAGCGGGCGGGCCTGTGACGGTCCGGCTGATTGACAATTATCAATCGAGTCCGGCCCCTGGCGCGAAAACCGTCAATGCGGACCGCTTTTTCATGGCCTAGGGTAGGGATGCTTTTGCCGGTTCTGGCGGTCATGACGGCTCGTGTTTAGGCGCACAGGCGTTTCGCCGGACCAGTGGCAAGGCCGGGCGGTGGGCGGAACCATTAGTTCGGGGCGCGTCCGCCTGCCGCCTTTTTCCCTTTGACTTCCTACCTCCCGGTGGAAAAAGGGAGGGGATGCGTGCGCGGGATTTTCTTGACCAAGGGTCAAGCCGCGTGCTTCCATGCGCTCATGGCACCTTCGGCATTTCATTCCCACCGTGGTCGACTGCGCGGCTTTCTCGGCTCGTTGCTGGGATTGCTGGTCGTTGTCTATTTTGGCTATCACGCGGTGCAAGGAGATCGCGGGGTCCTGGCCCTGGCCCGGTTGAACCGCGAAATCGACGAAGCGCACACCCAGCTTGACAAGCTCAAGGCCGAGGAAGAATCCCTTCAGGCGCGAGTCACGCGGCTTTCGCCCGAAAGCCTGGATCCCGATCTGCTGGACGAGCGCGCCCGGACCATGCTCAACCGGGTCCGCCCCGACGAGGTGATCATCCGACTCGACGGGCCGTCCTGATCGGTCCCGTTCCGGTCGTCCGGCGCCGCCGGTGTTCCGGCCCTCCGGCGCCGCCGGTGTTCCGGGAACAATGCGCGGCCATTCCCTTTCCCTGTCCAGTCTCCTGTCCAGACCCAGGCCCGGGTGTTTTCCCCCGTTCCGCGAGGCTTGCCCGGTGTTTTGTGCGTTGCAAAACAAAGAAGTGGACAAAAGTTTCCCTTGATCCCAGCTCACAGCCGCCTACCTTCCAAAGGCGATCAAAGCAAGATCGGCCTTGGGGGATACCGGGGCGATCTTGTCGTGCAGACCCCCGACCAGGAGGACCCATGGCCGCCTTACCCCCCCGGATGCCCGGTGTTCCTTCTTCCCCGCCCGTGAACGAACCAACCCGGCCGGCCGCGACGCAAGAGCCGCTCGCGCCCGTCGATCTGGTGGCTCTTTACCGCGACATGCTGCTGATCCGCCGCTTCGAGGAGAAGGCCGGCCAGCTGTACGGCATGGGGCTGATTGGCGGATTTTGCCATTTGTACATCGGGCAGGAAGCCGTGGTGGTGGGGCTTCAGTCCCTGGCCCGTCCGGGAGACTCGGTGATCACCAGCTATCGCGACCACGGCCACATGCTGGCCACCGGCATGGACGCGGCCGGGGTGATGGCCGAGCTGACCGGGCGCGCGGCGGGCTACTCGCGGGGCAAGGGCGGCTCGATGCACATGTTCAGCCGCGAGCGCGGCTTTTACGGCGGGCATGGGATTGTTGCCGCCCAGGTGCCCCTGGGCACCGGGCTGGCCTTCGCCCACCGCTATCGCGGCGACGGGGGCGTTTGTTTTTGCTACCTGGGCGACGGCGCGGCCAATCAGGGCCAGGTGTACGAAAGTTTCAACATGGCGGCCTTGTGGTCGCTGCCGGTGGTGTATGTCATCGAAAACAACCGTTATGGCATGGGCACCTCGGTCGAACGGGCAAGCGCGATGCGCGATCTGGCGCGGCGCGGCGAATCCTTTGGCATTCCCGGGTTCGCCGTGGATGGCATGGACGTGATGGCGGTGCGCGAGGGGGCGGCCGGTGCCGTGGCCCGGGCCCGGGCCGGCGAGGGGCCGGCGCTTTTGGAAATGAAAACCTACCGCTATCGCGGACATTCGATGTCGGATCCGGCCAAGTACCGCACCAAGGAGGAGGTCGAGAAAATGCGCGCCGATCACGATCCCCTGGATACCTTGCGCGCGCGTCTGCTGGCCGAGGCCCTGATTGACGACGCGGGACTGAAGGCGCTCGATCGCGACATCAAGGCGGTGGTGGGCGAGGCCGCTTCCCTGGCCCAGTCGAGCCCCGAACCCGATCCGGCCGAGCTGTACACCGATGTCCTGGTAACGCCCTGACCCTTCAGACCAAGCGGGAGCCAAGCGATCATGACCACGTCCGCGACTGCGATTTCCCCGGGTGCCCCGTCGTCGACGGGTCGTTCGGGCGTGCGGGCCCTGACGGTGCGCGAGGCGTTGCGCGAGGCCCTGGCCGAGGAAATGCACCGCGACGAGGCCGTGTTCCTGATGGGCGAGGAGGTGGGCCAGTACCAGGGCGCCTACAAGATCAGCCAGGGCCTGCTCGACCAGTTCGGTCCCCGCCGCGTGATCGATACCCCGATCACCGAAATGGGGTTCACCGGGCTGGCGGTGGGCGCGGCCTTCGCCGGACTGCGGCCGATCGTCGAGTTCATGACCTTCAATTTCTCGATGCAGGCGATCGACCAGATCATCAACTCGGCAGCCAAGACCTTGTACATGTCCGGGGGGCAACTGGGGTGTCCCATCGTGTTTCGCGGGCCCAACGGCGCCGCCGCCCGGGTGGCCGCCCAGCACAGCCAGTGCTTTGCGTCGTGGTATGCCCACTGCCCGGGCTTGAAGGTGGTGGCGCCGTGGAGCGCCGCCGACGCGAAGGGCCTGCTCAAGGCCGCGATCCGCGACCCCAACCCGGTGGTTTTCCTGGAAAACGAAATCCTCTACGGCCAGACCTTCGACGTGCCCGACGAGGAGGATTTCGTGTTGCCGCTGGGCAAGGCGCGCATTGAGCGCGCGGGCTCGGATGTCACCTTGGTGGCCTTTTCGCGCATGGTGGGCGTGGCCCTGGAAGCGGCCGATCTGCTGGCCGAGCGAGGGCTTTCGGCCGAGGTTGTCAATCTGCGCACCTTGCGCCCGCTTGATAGCGACACCGTGACCGCCTCGGTGCGCAAAACCAGCCATTGCGTGACCATCGAGGAAGGCTGGCCGGTGGCGGGCATGGGGGCGGAGCTTTCGGCCCTGATCATGGAGCAGGCCTTTGACTGGCTGGACGCCCCGGTGACCCGCGTCGCCGGCGAGGATGTCCCCATGCCTTACGCCGCCAACCTGGAGCGCCTGGCCCTGCCCACCGCCGAGAGGGTGGTGGAAGCGGTCCGTGCCCAGCGCTCCGGCACCCGCCGCGCCTCCCCGTAGGCCAGGAGACGCCCGTCCGCCCGTGCTTGCCCGCCCGTGCCCATTGCCTTGTGATGCTGGGGGAATCCGATCATGCCCGTGCCCATCCTCATGCCCGCCTTGTCCCCGACCATGAAGGAGGGCACGGTGGCCCGCTGGCTGAAGGCCGAGGGCGACCCGGTGGCCAGCGGCGACCTGCTGGTCGAGATCGAAACCGACAAGGCCACCATGGAAGTGGAGGCGGTCGACGAAGGCATCCTGGGCCGCATCCTGGTGCCGGCGGGCACGGCCGGGGTGGCCGTCAACCAGCCCATCGCCTTGCTGCTTGAGGAGGGGGAGGATCCCGCCGCCCTCGACGAGGGCGCGCCGGCCGCTGCTGCCCCGCCCGCGCCGCCCGAGGCCGCCGACGCATCCCCGCCCCCGCCCGCCGATCCTCGACCAGACACGGAGGAACCCGAGGCAACCCAAGGACAGGGAAGGATTTTCGCCAGTCCTCTGGCCCGGCGCCTCGCCGCCGAGGCGCACCTGGACCTGCGGACCGTGACCGGATCCGGGCCGCATGGGCGCATCATCCGCAACGATGTTGAAGCCGCCCTGGCCAAAGGGCCCTCGTCGCGGACCGCGCCGGCTTCGCACTCTCCCAAGGCCTCGCAGGCCGCGCCGGCCTCGCAGGCCTCGCAGGCCGCGCCGGCTGTGCCGACCGCTTCGGCCGCGTTGCCGCAGGCGCCCCACCGTCTGGTGCCCCACACGACCATGCGCCGGGTGATCGCGCGCCGGCTGACCGAATCCAAGCAGACGGTGCCGCACTTCTATCTCAGCGTTGATATCGAGATGGACGCCCTGCTGGCCTTGCGCCAGCGCCTGAACGCCCATCTGGAGGACGGGGGGCGGATCTCGGTCAACGACATGATCATCAAGGCGGTGGCCCTCGCCTTGCGCAAGGTGCCCGAGGCCAACGCGTCCTGGCACGACGACGGCCTCGTGTTTTGGGAAAACGTGGACATCGCGGTGGCGGTGGCGACCCCGGGCGGGCTGGTCACGCCGGTGGTGCGCGAGGCCGACCGCAAGGGGCTGGGCGCCATCGCGGCCGAGGTGCGGGCCCTGGCCGCGCGGGCGCGCGAAGGCCGGCTGATGCCCGAGGAATACCAGGGCGGCGGTTTTTCGATTTCCAACCTGGGCATGTACGGCGTGCGCGAGTTCTCGGCCATCATCAACCCGCCCCAGGCCTGCCTGCTGGCGGTGGGGGCGGCCGAGCCCCGGCCGGTGGTGCGCGACCACGGGCTGGCCGTGGCCACGGTGATGACCTGCACCGTGTCGGTGGATCACCGGGTGGTGGATGGCGCGGTGGGCGCCCAGTTCCTGGGGGCGTTCAAGGCCCTGATCCAGGCACCGGAAACCATGCTGCTGTAAGCATAAGCACCGGGGGCGGCGGAACGCGCCCGGGAAGGGAAGGGGAAGCGATGAGCACTCAAGGCGTTGATGTCGTCGTGATTGGCGGCGGTCCCGGCGGCTACGTGGCGGCCTTGCGCGCGGCGCAACTGGGCTTGTCGGTCACCCTGGTCGAACGCGAGCACCTGGGGGGCGTTTGCCTCAACTGGGGCTGCATCCCGACCAAGGCCTTGTTGCGCAGCGCCGAGGTGCTGCGCCTCGCGCGCAACGCCGCTTCCTATGGCGTCAAGGCCGGGCCGGTGGAGGCGGATCTGGCGGCCATGGTCGCGCGCTCGCGCAAGGTGGCCGAAACCCTGAGCCAGGGCGTGGCCTACCTGCTGAAAAAGAACAAGGTCACGGTGCTGGACGGCGCGGGCCGCCTGGACGGGCCGCGCCATGTGGTGGTGACCCGCCCCGACGGCCGCTCCACCCGCCTGGAAGCCGGAGCCGTGATCCTGGCCACGGGCGCGCGGGCGCGGGTGGTGCCGGGCCTGGAACCCGACGGCCGGCGGGTGTGGACGGCGCGCGAGGCGATGGTGCCCGAAAGCCTGCCCCAGCGACTGCTGATCGTGGGAGCCGGGGCGATTGGCATCGAGTTCGCGAGCTTCTACGCCGCGTGCGGGGTCAAGGTGACGGTGGTCGAGGTGCAAGACCGGGTCCTTCCCCTGGAGGACGAGGAAATCAGCGCCCTGGCCCGGGCGGCATTTGAAAAGCAGGGCATCGGCCTGATGCTGGGAGCCAAGGTAACGGCGCTGCGCCGCGACGACGACGCCCTGACCGCCACGGTCGAGGTGGCGGAGCGCACCCGCGACCTGAGCGTGGACCGGGTGCTGGTGTCGGTGGGCACGGTGGGCAACGTCGAGGACCTGGGGCTGGAGACCACCAGGGTTCAGGTCGAGCGCACGCGCGTGCGCACCGATGATCTGTGCCGGACCGACGAGCCGGGGATCTACGCGATCGGCGACCTGACCGGCCCGCCGTGGCTCGCGCACAAGGCCAGCCACGAAGGCCTGATCGCGGCCGCCGTGATCGCCGGGCAAACCCCGGCGCCCCTGGATCCGCTGGCCGTGCCCGCGTGCACCTACGGGCATCCGCAGGTGGCCAGCGTGGGCCTGAGCGAGCGCGCCGCGCGCGACAAGGGTCATTCGGTGCGGGTGGGGCGCTTTCCCTTCCGCGCCAACGGCAAGGCCATTGCGCTGGGCGACGTGGACGGCCTGGTCAAGACGGTGTTCGATGCCGACACGGGGGCGTTGCTGGGGGCCCACCTGATCGGGCCCGAGGTCACGGAAATGGTGCAAGGCTTCGCGGTGGCCCGGACCCTGGAGACCACCGAAGCCGAATTGATGCACACCATTTTCCCGCACCCGACCCTTTCCGAGGCGATGGCTGAATCCGTTCTTGACGCCTATGGCCGTGTTCTTCATGTCTGACGGCATGACGCACGATCCCAAGGTTCCGTTAAGACACCCCGAGAAGGCCCACCGTCCCGACAACCCGTCGCCGCCCAAGCCGGCGTGGATCCGGGTGCGTGCGCCCGTGGGCGCCACGGTGGGCGCGGTCGGCGCGCTGATGCGCGAGGGCGGCTTGCATACCGTGTGCGAGGAAGCCGCCTGCCCCAATCGGGGCGAGTGCTGGACCCGCCGCCACGCCGCGTTCATGATTCTGGGCGACATCTGCACCCGGGCCTGCGCCTTTTGCAACGTGGCCACGGGGCGCCCGGGCCCGGTGGATGCCGGCGAGCCGGAGCGGCTCGCGCACTCGGTGGCAACGCTGGGCCTCAGTCATGTGGTGATCACCTCGGTGGACCGCGACGATCTGCCCGACGGCGGCGCGGCGCATTTCGCGGCTTGCGTGCGCGCGGTGCGCGAGGGCAGGCCGGCGTGCTCGATCGAGGTTCTGACCCCCGATTTTCGCGGCAAGCCCGGTGCCCTGGAAACCGTTCTGGCGTCGGCGCCCGACGTGTTCAACCATAACCTGGAAACGGTCCCCCGGCTCTATCCCTCGATCCGGCCCGGCGCGCGCTACGACGAGTCCCTGGCCTTGCTGGCCGAGGCCCGGCGTTTGTCCCCCGATCTGTTCACGAAATCCGGCCTGATGGTGGGCCTGGGCGAAACAGAGGTCGAGCTTGCCCATGTGATGGACGACCTGCGCGCGGCCGGTGTTGACTTTCTGACCATCGGCCAGTACCTGCAACCCACCTTGAAGCATGCGGCCGTGGCGCGCTTCGTCCCCCCCGAAGAGTTCGACCGGTATGCCTCGCTCGCCCGGGCCAAGGGGTTTGCCTTGGTGGCGTCCAGCCCTCTGACCCGATCGTCTCACCACGCGGATCGCGATTTCGAAGCCCTGCGCAAGGCCAGGCAGGCGGCTTCCCTCGCGCAGTAGGACCCGTTCATGCCCACTCATGCCGAAAAGCGTGCGCTTCCGTATTCCCCCGACCAGCTGTACGCGCTGGTCGCGGACATTGAGCAGTATCCCCAGTTTCTTCCCTGGTGTCTTGCAACGCGCATTCGCAAGCGCGAGGGAAACCTGGTGGTGGCGGACATGGCGGTCGGCTTCAAGATGATCCGCGAGCGCTTTACCTCGAAAGTCACCCTGACACCGGGCAAGCGCATCGACGTGGCCTATTCCGAGGGGCCGTTCAAGTACCTGACCAATCACTGGGTTTTCGAACCGGCTCCCGATGGGACCACGATTATTGATTTCTTTGTTGATTTTGAGTTTCGCTCCCTTTTTCTTCAGAAAATCATGGGAGCCCTGTTTGGCGAGGCGGTGCGCGTCATGGTTTCCTCGTTTGAAAAGCGCGCACAGGCTCTGTACGGCCCCCCGATCCGCCGGCGTCCTTCCTGAGGCGCGGATTGTTTCAAGGGGGCGGCTGTTTCCCGGAAGGAGAGACCGGCTTTTTCCGTGGTCGCGGGCCCTCCTTCATCCGGAAGGCAGCCGTCGGGCTGGCCCTGTCTCTTCCTGGTTTTCCGTGAACAAGGCACCGTCCTTCCTGGGCGGCCTTTCGGAGCGACTCCCGGGGACGGCGAGGGCAGGGGGTCAGGGCGCGGGGGGCAGGTGAGGGCCTTCCAGGGTGCGCAGCACCATTTCCAGGGCGGCGTTGACCGTCGCGTGCCGGATTTCGTGGCGACTGCCGGCGAAAATCTGCCGGCGCACGCTCACGGGCCCGTCGGTCACGGCGCAGGCCAGGTACACCAGGCCCACCGGCTTTTCGGCCGAGCCGCCCGTGGGGCCGGCGATTCCGGTCACGGCGATGCTGAGCCCGGCCTCGGACTCCCGCAAGGCGCCCTCGGCCATGGCGCGCGCGACCTCGGGACTCACCGCGCCATGCGCGGCCAGCAAGGCGGCGGGCACGCCCACCATGCGTTCCTTGGCGGCGTTGGCGTAGGTGATGAACCCGCGATCGAACACGGCGCTGGATCCGGGAACGGCGGTCAGGGCGGCCGCGATCATCCCCCCGGTGCATGATTCCACGGTGGCCAGCATCAGGCCCCGGGTCTGCAGGGCCTCCACCACGGTGCTGGCCTGGTCAAGGAAATCGCGGGGGAACGGGACGGACGGCGCGGGGGGCATCGGACTTCTCCGGACATCAGGGGATGGATGTGAGACCCGAAAAGGGGGGAACCGCTTTTCGGATAATCGAGCGCGAAAACAAAAACCTGGAGCATCGTGCCCGGGACCCGGTTTAACGCACGATGCTCTGAAAGGCGCGGAAAAAGGCGCGAAACGGCAAGATCACCACGCCGCGCGCACGGCGACAACCAGGGCCACGAGGACGCCGGCATAAACACCGGCCGCGATGTCGTCCAGCATGATTCCCAAGCCACCCTTCAAGCCCCGGTCCAAGGCTCCCACCGGCCAGGGCTTGGTGATGTCGAACAGGCGGAACAAGGCGAATCCGATCAGGTAGGAAACCGGGTCGAGCGGCGCCGGCAGCAAGGTAAGCCATTGCCCGGCCACTTCGTCGATGACGATGCGCCCCGGGTCCTGTTCGCCGGTGCGCCGGACATGGGCGTTGCAGGCCCAGATGCCCAGCACGGTGACGAGCACGGTGGCCACGCCCAGGCCCCAGGGGCCAAATGCCCACATCAGGCCCCAGGCAAAGGGCAGCGCGGCGGCGCTCCCCATGGTTCCCGGAGCCACGGGGCTAAGCCCCGACCCGAACCAGGTGGTGACAAGCAAAAGGGGACGGGGCACGGAGGCCATCGAGGAAGACGGCGCCTCCTGGGCGGAGGTCCCCTTGGTGGAAGCCCCCTGGGTCGGAACTTCCTGGTGAGAATCGGTCATGGAGATCACGAGCACGTTGAAGGATGGGAGGGATCGGGCAAGGCGGACTGCCTCCCCTTTGTCCGGGACGCGGCGCGCCCGGGGGCCTTTTTTGTTGTATCACCGGGCGGTGGATTTTATGAAGGAATTGCGCGAAACACGGGGGTGGCTCCTTTTCCGCTCCGGCCAGGCCGGCCGGCACTGGCAAGGCCAGCACTGGCAAGGCCGGCGGATGGCAAAGGCCAGGAAAGAAGCCAGGAGCAAGGAGGCTCCAACGACGGGCCCGGGGCGTCCGGTTCCTGTCCCCTTTCGTGTTGCTTGATGACGATGGAAAAGCGGACCAAACGGCATGGGCGAGGCCGAACGGATCGGTGAACCTGGGGTGACGGGAAGACCGGCAAGCCCGGTTCAACAGGAGGGAAGGCCGAATGTCCGAGTTTGATCCCCAGGAATTGAACCTGTCTCCCCTGCGCCGCCGCCTGCGCCGGTTCGTGCCCGAACGTCATTTCATGATCCGCTCGGGGGGGGCGTTGCGCACCTTCACCCTGACCAGCGGCCATCAGCTCATGGCCCTGGCCGTGGCCTTGCTGGTGTTCGGGTGGCTGACCTACGCGACCGTCGCCGTGATGTGGATGGACGATATCCTCCAGGCCAAGAATGGCCGCATCACCGATGCCCGCGACGCCTACAAGTCCCTGCTGGCCGAGGTCAGCGTGTACAAGACCCGCGTGGCCGAGGTGACCCGGGCCCTGGAAGACAACCATGCCCAGTTCAGCCATCTGGTTGACAGCGAGGACGCCGCCCGCACGCCGGCTCCGGTTCCCCCGGCGGACCCGGAAGGCACGGCGGGCCTGGGCCAGGAGGGGGCGGAAACCGGGGCCTCGTTCCTTCAGGAACAACGTCGGTATGACCGCGAGCACCAGACCCTGATGGCCCAGCTGAACACCTTGGAACAGGGAATGGCCGACCTGAGCCAGGCGCGCGTGCTGCTGACCGACTTCGATGGCATCGAGTTGGAAATGCGCAAGGTCATGATCCAGCGCGACCTGGCCTTGTCCGAAAACCGGGAACTGCAAAGCAAGCTGGACGAGCTTCAGGACCACGTCCGGGTCATGGAGGAAGCGCAGGTGCGTCTGGTCGAGCGCTTCGCCGACGTGGCCGGCAACCGCGCGGCCCAGATCACCCGCGACCTGGGCCGGACCGGCCTTGATGTCGATTCCTTGCTGCACCAGCGCTTGCAAGGCGGTCGCCCCTTCGGGCAGGGCGGGCCGTTCGTGCCCGTGGATCAGCAGCGGGCCGCCAACACTCACCCGGAATACCCGGCCGCCGTCGCCGCTCTTGGCCGGACCCTGGAACAGTGGAACCAGATCAAGGCCTTGACCGAAACCTTGCCCTTGAAGCAACCCTTGGATGGGGCGATTGAAGTGACGTCCGCTTTTGGGGTACGTTCGGATCCGTTTTTCGATCTGGCGGCGGTGCACGAAGGGATCGATCTGGGGGCTCCGGTGGGCGATCCGGTGCGGGCCACCGCGCCCGGAAAGGTGGTTTACGCCGCATGGCGGGGTCGGTATGGTCGCGTGGTCGAAATTGATCATGGACTCGGCATGAGCACGCGCTACGCTCATTTAGATACAATTGATACTGTCGTGGGGCAGATTGTGCACTCAGGGGACGTGATCGGCACCGTCGGCGAGAGCGGCCGCAGCACGGGGCCTCATCTTCACTACGAAGTCCGGGTCAACGGAGAACCGCGCGACCCGGCGGTGTTCATGAAAGCGGGGAACAATGTTCTCAAGGGCTAGCAACAGGCAGGCAACGGGGGATCTCCCCAAAACCGAAGGCGGGCTGGACCGTAGCGTGCCGTCGATCATCAGCGCGGATCTGACGGTCACCGGTGATCTTTCAAGTGCCGGCGAAATCCAGATCGACGGGCGCGTCGAAGGCGACATCCGGTGCGCGTCCCTGATCATCGGCATTTCCGGGTCCGTGACCGGCGAAATCCGGGCGGAGCGCCTGCGCATGCACGGATCGATCAGCGGGCAGGTCTATGCCAAGTCGGTCTTCCTCGCCAGCACGGCTCGCATGACCGGCGACATCACCCATGAAAGCCTGGCAATCGAGCCGGGGGCCTTCATGGAAGGGCACTGCCGGCGCAGCCCCCTGCCGGCCGAGGTGGTGGCCACCGACGCACCCCCCCAGAAGCGTCTGGAACAGATCACCGACGCGGGCCTGAATTCCGCCGCTTCCTGAGGATCCGCGCGCCGTCATCACGGACGCCCCGTCATCCTCATGCCCCCCGGAAGGCGTTGCCCGCGCGATGGCGGGCGGCGCGCCGCTTGTTTTTGTCTCCCCCGACCAAAAGACCATTCCGGCCCCTGCCATCGGTCAGGGGGGCCTTTCCCTTGGAATTCGTGAGGGCAAAGGGGGACTCCCCTTTTCCCTCACAAATTCCAGACTGAAACTGGATCAAGTTGAGTCAAGTTGATCCAGTTT
>NZ_BJZO01000101.1 GCF_007992075.1 Pararhodospirillum oryzae | reverse complement strand
TTATCGCATTTTCAGCCGAAATGGTGTCCATTTCAGCTGAAAATGTTCCAGGGGGTCAGGGCCCGTCGTCGGGCGGGGGCGGGGGAAGCCCCTTGGTCAGCAGCAAGGGGCCGGTGCCCGCCCGGCCCAGCTGATCGTCGGGATTGCGCAAGGGGCAGTCCTCCAGCGACAAACAGCCGCAGCCGATGCAGCCGTCCAGGTGGTCGCGCAGTTCCGTGAGGCCGTCGATGCGCGCTTGCAGCGCCACGCGCCACTGGGCAACCATCTGGCGCACGTCGGCCGTCGAGGGGGAAACCCCGGGCGGAAACGGCTTCAGCAGCCCGCTGATTTCGGAAAGAGGCAGGCCCAGCCGCTGCGCCGCGCGGATGATCGCGATCCGCCTCAAAACATCGCGTCCATAGCGGCGCTGGTTGCCCGGGCTGCGCGACGCGGCGATCAGTCCCTTGCTTTCATAGAAATGGAGCGTGGACACGCTCACGCCGCTGCGCGCCGCCACCTCGCCCACGCCAAGGAGCGGGGCCGGCTGCGTGGGGGCTGTCATCGCGCGATACTCCCCGTTCTTTCCGGTTGACCTCAAGTAAGGTTGAGGTCCTATACCCCGTGTCGGCTTGCTGGCGCAAGCTCTCCGGCCAGGGCTTGCCGGGGTGCCCGCCGGAGGCGTGCGCGCGGACGTGGCACGGACTTCCGGCCCATGGAGCGGATATCGCTATGGAAGAAAAACAGTCTCTGGCCCTGGTCAGCGGAGCCAACCGCGGCATCGGCCTTGCCATCGTGGCCGGTCTCGCGCGCGAGGGCGTGCGGGTGCTGATGGGCTGCCGCGATCTGGCGCGGGGCGAGGCGGCGTGCTCGCCCTTGCGCGAGGAAGGGCTTTCGGTGTGCCCGGTGCCGCTCGACATCACCAGCGAAACCAGTGTCTCCAACGTGGCCCAACTGATCGCGGGGGAATACGGCTCCCTGGACATCCTGGTCAACAACGCCGGCATCGCGCTGGATTACGATCCTTCCTTGCCGGTGGTCGAGCGGATGCAGCGCACGCTTGCGGTCAACGTGGTGGGCACCGTGCGCCTGACCGAGGCCATGGTGCCGCTGCTGGCCGGCTCGGCGCACCCGCGCATTGTCAACGTGTCGTCGGAACTGGCCTCGTTCGGGCTGCGTGGCACCCCGACGTGGGAATACGCGACCACGGTCATGCCCACCTATCAGGCGTCCAAGGCGGCGGTGAATTCCCTCACCCTTTCCTATGCCGGCTTGCTGGCGGACCGGGGGATCAAGGTCAACGCCATGTGCCCGGGCTTCACGGCGACGGAAGCCACGAATTTCACCGGGTCGCGCTCGCCGGAACAAGCGGCGGTGATCGCCCTGCGCCTGGCCTTGCTGGAAGACGACGGCCCCACCGGCACATTCGCCAACGATCAGGGGCGCCTGCCCTGGTAGGCGCCGCCCGGCCAAGGCGACCCGCCTTCGCCCGGGGCGGGCAGCCGGGACGGGGGTGGGAAGGCGGCGCGGGGCATGGGCTCACACGGCGCTGACCTGGGCCAGGAAGCGGTCGATGGCGGCTTGCAGGGTTTCGGTTTCCCGGGCCAGGCGGGTCACGGCGTCGGCCAGGCCCCCGGCCCGGCGCCGGGTGCCCTCGGCCGTGCTGCGCAGGGACTGCACATTGGTGGCGGCGGCCTGGGTGCCGTCGGCCACCGACTGCACGGTTTGGGCGATCTCGCCGGTGGCCATGCCCTGTTCCTCGATCGCCTGGGCGAGGACGGCGGCGGTGGTGCGCACCTCGGCGATGGCGTCGGCGATGGCGCGGATCCCCGCCACCGTGTCGCGGGTCTTGGCCTGGACCGCCATCACCCGCTGGCCAATCTCGCCGGTGGCGTGGCTGGTCTGGCCGGCCAGGGATTTCACTTCGTTCGCGACCACGGCGAAGCCCTTGCCCGCCTCGCCGGCCCGGGCGGCCTCGATGGTGGCGTTGAGGGCCAGAAGATTGGTTTGGGCCGCGATGGCGGTGATCAGGTCCACCACCTCGCCGATGCGTTCGGCATCCTGGGACAGGCCGTCCACCGTGGCCACCGCGCCCTGGGCCAGGGCGGCGGCCTCGGTCGCCGATTCGGCCGAGTGGGCCACCTGGCGCGAGATTTCCCGTACCTTGTCGGCCAGGGCGCTGGCGGTCGCGGCCACCTGTTCCGTGTCGCGGCTGGTCTGATCCACCGCCTGGGCCGCGCTGCCCGCCGCTTCGTCGGTCTGGCGCGACAGGCCGTCGACCTCGTCGGCCAGGGTGCGCAAGGCGGTGACCTGGGCCCCGGTGGCGGCCAGTTGGGTGTTCGCGGTTTCCTTGAACGCGGCGTTGAGGTCGGCCAGGGCGCGGGTGCGCTCGGCCAGCGCGGCCTGCTCGCGCGCCTTTTCCGCTTCCAGCGCCGCCGACGACAGCAAGGCCTGGCGGAAGTGTTCCAGGGCGCCGGCCACCCGGCCGATTTCGTCGCCGCGCCCGGTATCGGGCACCGGTTCGTCCAGTTTCTTGGCGTCCAGGCGTTCCAAGGTGGCGATCAGGCGGCCCATGGGCCCGACAATGGCCCGGCCCAGCAGCACGGCCAGCACCACCGCGATGGCCACCACCGCCCCCGAGACCCCCAGGCTCAAGGTGACGTTGGCGCTCATGTTGCGGGCAATCGCTTCCGAGACATCCTGTTGCACGGTCGAGGCATGGGCGCGCACGGTGCGCATGGCGGTGGCCGTTTCGCGCTCGGCCGGCAACAGGCGCTCGTCCACGGTGGCGGTGCGGGCATCCAGCGTGGCGCGGGCGTGTTCCAGGGCCTTGCGATACGTGCCCACGCCCTGGGCGGCCTGCTCCAGGCGCGCCTCGCCCGGGGTGCCGCGAAGAATGCGCCGAAGGGAGCGGATCTTGGCCTCGACCGTGTCCAGGCCATTGAAGATCGTGCCGAAATCGACCACGTCGGAGCGCAGGAAGTAGGCGTCGGCGGTCATGCGCGCCGAGATCAGGCGAATCCGGGCTTCCTGCGCCAGATGCACGGTGTTGGCGGAATTGGTGGCCACCGCGTCGGCGATCAGTTCGGCGAACAGCTGTTCCAGGATCGCGCCTTGCGCGCGGGCGGCGGCGAAGGCCTCGTCCACGTCCTTTTGCACCGCGACCAGCGAGGCAATCCCCGCGCCCAGGGTCTGCAACTGCCCGTCCAGGGAGGCCAGCACCGCCCGGTCCTCGGCGCCGACCAGGGGGGCCACGGCGCGCGAGGTGGCCGCCACCGCGTCAAGGGCGGCCGGGGCCTGTCCCAGTTGATCGGGCGATCCCGTGGCCTGAAACAGCCTCAAGCCGGCGCGCACGTCCTTTTGCAGGCGGGCTTCGGCCTCATCCAGTTGGAAACGGGCCGCGCTCAGGCTGTCGAGCTGATCCACCTGGCGGCTGGCCAGGAACAGGCCAAAGGCGCCCCCGCCGCCCAGGCCGATCAGCAAGACCACGATCATGCCGAAGCCCAGGGTAATCTTGTGTCCCAGGGAAAGATCACGGCCCAGCCGAACCAACCGCGCGCGCAAGGAAGACGTGGGAGGGGTCATGGCTATCCCTTTGCCATATTCCATTGGCCCATCCGCCTGCCGGCCGACGGGAAATCTCCCCCCTCTTGTTTATTAAAACCCGGTCTTGGTGTGTGTTCACGGCCTTTCGAGTCCGCGCCGCGAAAAAAGGCCCGCGAAGTGTCTGTTTGATTGTATTCCATGGTATGAAACATGGTTTGCGCGAAGCAAGGTTCTCCCAAGGAAGCCGGGCGTGGAACTCGTCTGGTTGCACAGGGGGAGGGGGTGTGCAAACCGACTCCCACGCCCGGCGGTTTGGGATTACCGGGACGCCAGATCGTCGGGCGACAGGGCCATCAGATCGGCGGGGCCGGCCTTCAGGGCTTCGCGGTGGCCGCTGGTGGCCGGCAGCAGGTGGCCGATGAAGAACGACGCCGTGACCCGGTGCGCCTCGGCCCGGGACGGAGCCAGGGTCGCGGCCTTGAGGGCTTGTTCCAGCAGCAGCCAGGCACCGGTCGCGAGCCCGGCCAGGGCCAGCAGGGGCGTGGCGCCGGCCTGGAGCGAGACCGGATCGGCATGCTCCAGCACCCACGCGCGCGCGGCTTCCAGGTCGTCGAGGCCCCGGCCCAGCCCGTCGGCGAGGGCGGGCCAGGTGTCGCGGGCGCGGGCCTGGGTCGCGCGCATGTCGGCCAGCAGGGCCGAGAGGGCGGCCCCCTTGTCGCGCGCGGTCTTGCGTCCGATCAGGTCAAGGGCCTGGATGCCGTTGGTGCCTTCGTAGATCGGCGTGATCCGCGCGTCGCGCAGCAGCTGGGCCGCGCCGGTTTCCTCCACGTATCCCATGCCCCCGTGCACCTGAATGCCCATGTTGGCCACCGTGACGGCGATGTCGGTGGACCAGCCCTTGGCGATGGGGGTGAGCAGGGCGGCGCGCGCCTCGGCCCGGGCCCGGGCCTCGGGGTCGGGATGGCGGTCGGCGCCATCCAGGGCGGCGGCGGTGGCAAGCGTGATCAGACGCGCGGCCTGGGTCAGGGCGCGCATGGTCATCAGCGAGCGGCGCACGTCGGGATGATGGACGATGGTCACGGACTCCGGCTTGCGGGTGACCACGTCGGGGCCTTGCACCCGCTCGCCGGCATAGGCCAGCGCGGCCTGGCAGGCGCGTTCGGCCACGCCCACGCCCTGGACACCCACCGCGAGCCGGGCGTTGTTCATCATGGTGAACATGTATTCGATGCCCCGGTTGGCCTCGCCCACCAAGGTGCCGATCGCGCCCCCCTGATCGCCAAAGGCCATCACGCAGGTGGGGCTGCCATGGATGCCCAGCTTGTGTTCCAGCGAGACACAGCGCACGTCGTTGGCGGCGCCCAGGGTGCCCTCGGCGTCCACCAGCAGGCGGGGCACGATGAACAGCGAAATCCCCTTGATGCCCGGGGGGGCATCGGGCAGGCGCGCCAGCACCATGTGCACGATGTTGGCGCTCATGTCCTGATCGCCGTGGGTGATGAAGATCTTGGTGCCGAACACCCGGTACTGGTCGGGGCCCAGATCGGGGGCGGGCTCGGCGCGGGTGCGCACGGCCGCGAGGTCGGATCCGGCCTGGGGCTCGGTCAGGTTCATGGTGCCCGACCATTCGCCGCTGATCAGGCGGGGCAGCCACAGGGCCTTCTGGGCATCGGAGCCGTGGCGGCTCAGCAGCTCCACCGCGCCGGCGGTCAGCATGGGGGCGAGGCCGAAGGCCATGTTGGCGGCCTGCCAGATTTCCTGCAAGGCGGTGGCAATCAGCCAGGGCAGGCCCTGACCACCGTATTCGGGATCGAAGGGCACGCCGTTCCAGCCGCCTTCGCAGAACTGGCGGTAGGCGTCGGGAAAGCCCTCGGGCGTGATCACCCGGCCGTCCTCCAGGTGACAGCCCTGGCGGTCGCCCACCGGGTTCAGGGGGGCCAGCACGCCGGCGGCCAGCTTGCCGGCTTCCTCCAGGATGGCGCAGACCAGATCCTCGCCGACCTCCTCGCAGCCGGGCAGGGCGGTGACCTCGGCCAGCCCGGCCGTGTGGAGCGCCAAGGTCAGATCGGCGATGGGCGCTTGGTAAACTGTCATCAGCGGACTCCCGTCAACGAATCCCCCGCCCGGCTGGGCCTGGGGGCTCAAGGGCGCCGGGCATCGAAGGGGGACCCGGCGCGCGTTATCCACTTTTTAGCTTTGTTTCGCCGAAAAGCGGTTTCCTTTTTTTTGGCCCTGTGCGAGAACCCGGGCCAGCGGATCCGACCGCGTGCCCGGGGCGCGGCAACGGCTTTATCGCACCGCATCAAGGGTGCCCGGGAGGGCGCGCCGGCGCAACGACCAAACCAGCGCGCGAACTAAGCCGGACTTCTTCAGATTCGACCGTAAGAAAACTGGCCAAGGGCCCTGTGTTGTGCTAGGGATTCGCCAGTTTCATGCTCCCCGGAGGACGCCACCCATGGCTCATTTTCTCCTCTCCGGCTCGCGTCGTCGCGGGTCGGTGACCCTTCGCGCTCGTCTTGTCGCCGTCGCCGGGCTGGCTGCCCTGGGTCTTGCCACCGTGGTGGGGACTCCGGGCCAGGCGGCGGCGAACTGCACGCTGTCCAAGGACGACGCGGCGCTGTCCGTGCGCACCTTGCAAAGCCACCTGATGGTTGCCGCGCTGTCGTGCGGGCAGTCCGCGCAGTACAATCAGTTCGTGGGTAATTTCCAGAAGGATCTGACGACGCAGGGCAAATCCCTGACCAGCTATTTCAGCCGTCAGTACGGTGGCGCCGCCAAGCGCGAGATGAACGCCTACGTGACCCGCATGGCCAACCAGGCCTCGCAGCGCTCGATGACCGACCGCCAGGCCTATTGCACGGAAAGCCGGGCAGTGTTCGAGGCCCTGGGCCAGGTGCCCGACGGGAAGCTGGTCGAGTTCGTTTCCGCGAGCTTGCCCTTCGCCATGCAGCCGGCCAGCTGCCAGACCCACACCGCCCGGAAGTAACCTGTTCCACGACGTTTTTCTCGTCTGGAAAGGGCCGGTCCGTTCTCGCGGACCGGCCTTTTTCGTGCCGTGGGCCCGGCGTGGGCGTGTTCTTGCGGATGGAAGTCCCTCGGAGCAATCGGGTGAACCGATTGCCCCGGAGTTTTTTCGATGCAAGCGCCGGGCG
>NZ_BJZO01000100.1 GCF_007992075.1 Pararhodospirillum oryzae | reverse complement strand
TTGGGGAACCCTCTTCCGAGGGCATCCAGGGCTTCACCCGGTTGCCTCGGAAGTCCCTCCTTATGAATTGCGAATGCGTCGTCGTTGCATTACCATGAAGCCAGGACACGCGCGCGTGCCCTGGTTTTTTTTGGTGTCGTGGCTCCGGAGAGAGCATGAGCCCCCTCGATTCTTCCGCACGCCCGACTCCGCCGTCCAGCCTGAGGGTCGATTCTCGCGACTGGTCCGCCTACCTGCCGTCGTCGGTCGGATGGCGGGAGACCGTCGTGCCCTTGCAGGGGCACGACCAGGTGAGTTTCCGGATCGGTCGGGTCGGGGCGGGCATGACCGTGACGGCCAGCGAGGCCCGGTTGCGGGAAGATTTCGCCTCGTGCATCGAACAGGCGGGCCAGACCTGGACCTTGTGCTTTTGCCTGGACGGCTCCAGCCTGTTCAGCTTTGGCGCGGCAGGCCCGCGTCATGTGGTGCGCCAGGGCGACGTGTGGCTGTTCCAGGGGGATGATGCCAGCGTGCACCGCTGGACGCCGGCCCAGGCCCGGGCGTCGATGGTCGCCTTGAAGGTGCCCGCCGACCGGGTGGCCGAGTGCCTGGAGGGAGCGCGCGGGCCGCGCCGGGGAAGCCGCGCCCTTCGCCTGGACCAGGGGCCGCCGGGCCGGTTCGGGCTGGAAACGCTGCTGACCAACCCGTTGCACGGGCCGCTGGATCGTCTGATGGCGGAAAGCCAGGCCCTGGCCTTGCTGGCGCGCGGCCTGGGGCCCTTGGGAAACGACGGCGCGCCCTGGCGCGAAGTGGTCGATGCTGGCCGCCCCCTGTCGCGGGTGATCGACGCCCTGACGGCGGATCTTTGTCATCCTCCGGCGCTGGAGGATCTGGCCCGCGAGGCCGGCATGAGCCATGCCCGCCTGAACCGCTGCTTTCGCCGCGCCTACGGCACGACGGTGTTTGCCTGGCTGCGCGATTACCGGCTGGAGCGCGCCTGTCATCACCTGCGCCAGGACGCGCACAGCATCACCGACATTGCTTTCCTGTGCGGTTTTAGCAGCTCCAGCCATTTCGCCGCCGCCTTCCGCGAGCGCTACGGGTGTTCTCCGGCCCAGTACAGGCGACAAGACCCCGGGGACGCCCGCGAGGAGGAAACCGGGGAGGAAACGGGATCCTCCCCGATCCCCTCATGAGGGGATCGGGGGCCGAGGGGATGGGGGCTCATGGGCCGGCCGGGGGTGTCTTCCATCCCACATCCAGGTGCATGAGGCCAAAGGGCGTCGCGACCGGATGGCTGTCCACGCGGGCGAAGCCGGCCCGCCGCAAGGCAGAGGCAATGCGGCCGTGGTCGAACGACAGATTCGGACCGCGCAACGCCGTGGTCAGCCGTCCCACGACATGAAGTTCGGGCTGGGTGCGTTCGTCGGTCAGGCCTTCGTGAAAACTGACGAATACTCCCCCGGGGGCCAGGGCCGCCCCCACCCGCGCGCACAGGGCTTCCAGGTCGTGGGCGTAATACAAGGTCATCGAGGCCCAGGCCACGTCATGGCCCTGGCCCAGATCGGCCGTGTTGTAGTCCCCGGCCCGCACGATGATCCGGTCCTCCAGGCCGTCGGCGGCCACGCCCTCGGCCAGGGCGGCGGCCAGGGGGGGGAGATCAAGAATCGTCACGGTTTTTTCCGGGGAACGCGCCACGATGGCGCGGGCCAGCACGTCGGACCCCGCGCCCAGGTCAAGCACCCGGCGGGCCCGGGGCCAGGACGCCAGCCCCTCCAGGGCTTCCAGCATCACCGGCAGGGCCATGGCACGATGGAAGGCGCGCAGATTGGCCGCCGCCCGGGTCCAGAAGGCGGGATCGCTCATGTCGAGCGGCGGGGGGGGCGGCTCCGTCAGCAGATCGGCAAGCGCCGCATGGCGCCGCGACGCCAGGTTGAGCAGCATGGGGCGCAAGGACAGCGGGCCGGCACTGGAAAGATAGGCCGCCCCCTCGGCTGTCAGGGCGTAGTGGCCGTCTTGCTTGCCCAGGGCGCCCAGGGCGCTCAGGCCATCCAGGACCAGGGCGAGGCGGCGGGGATCCAGGTCAAGCTCCCGTGCCATGTCCGCCGCCGTCCGGGCGGTCGGGAGGCGGTCGAACAGGTCCAGGGTCAAGCCAATCTCGATCAGTTGCCAGCGCAAGGGGGCCTGGACCAGATCGAACAGGCGCGCGGCAAAGGCGGGATCGGGGGCACGCTCGCGGGTGGCCGCCGGGGAATGGGTCATGAGGGTCTCTCCCTTACCAGGTCATGCGCAGGCGCACGCCGACTTCCCGAGGCGCGCCATCCTCGACGATTACGCCCAGCGGGGCACTGACCGCGCGGCCATAAACGTTGGCCCCGGTCAGGTTGGCGCCCCAAAGCGCGACCTCTATTTTGTCGAAGCGATAGCCCACTTCGGCATCGACCAGCACGAAGCCGTCTTGCTTCAAGGTGTTCTGGCTGTCGAAATAGGACGAGCCCGCCCCGTTCAGACTGCCCTCGGCGAACCAGCCGTCGCCCTCGTCGTAGCGTGCCCCCGCCGACCATGTCGCGCCGGGGGCCATGGGGAGCTTCTTGCCCGACAGGTCGACTTGGACCTGTTGTCCGTTCCGCGACACGGTGGTGGTGTAGCGGGTGGCCTCGCTGTGTTGCAGGCCCAGGGTGCCAAACAGGTTCCAGTGGTCGCTCACGCGCGCATCCAGCGACCCTTCCAGCCCGACAATCTCGGCCTCGGCGGCGTTGCTGAAGGTCTGGGCTCCGCCCGGTTCCAGATCAAGAATCTGCTTGTCCTCGGTCACGGTGCGAAATGCCGTCAGCGTGGCGTTGAGGCGCCGGTCCCACAACCGCGCCTTCACGCCGGCCTCGGTGGTCCAGCTGTATTCGGGGTCATAGGTCAGGGACGTGCGACCGGTGGCCATGCTGTAGTTGTATCCGCCCGGCAGGTAGCCCCGCGCCAGGGATCCGTAGATCATCAGGTCGGGGGTCAGGTCGTAGGCCGCGGAAACCTTGGGCAGCACGGTCAGCGTGGAGAGATCGTCGCCGAAGGTGGAGCGCTCGGCGGCGCGGGCAAGGGACATGCTGCCGTGTTGATCGATCCACTCCAGCCGCGTGCCCACGCCCAGGCGCAGATGCCCGGCCACGCGCACTTCCACCTGCCCGAACCCGGCAACGCCGGTCTGGTCCATGTCCAGATCCCGGGTCGTGCGGGGAGTCTGCGACTTGTACTGAAGGGTGCTCCATTCCTGGTAGGTGTGCAAACCGGCCAGCCAGCGCCAGCGGGAGGCCGGATCGTTCGACATCACCCGTAGTTCCTGCGACAGGGTATCGTCTTGATGGTCCAGCAGGGTCGGCAAGGTGGGCAGGGGGCCGGTGTCCAGATCCATCTGAAAATTCCGGTCGAAATGAGTCCAGCCGGTGATGCTGACGAGGTCCACGCCCTCGAAGTGATGGTCCACGCGCAGCGACTGCACGGCCGTGGTCTTCTCGTCCCAGGCATCGGAGCTGTAGCGCGTGGTGTAGGGATCGCTGGCATGGGGGCCGGTCAGGTAGCGCATGCGCTGCTTGCCCATGTCGGTGCGGTCGACCACGCTTTTCAGGCTGATTTTCGTGTCATCGCCGATCCGCCCGCCAAGGCCGCCCGACAAGGACCAGCGTCCCAGGTGGCCGCCGTCGTCGGCGTCATCCGTGGTGTTGCGGTACACGCCGCTGGTTTGGGTGCCCCGCACGGCCAGGGAGCCCGCCAGCCGGTCCTTGATCAGCGTCCCGGAAAGACCGGCGGCGCCGGTGTAGACCGGCTCCCAGCGCGCGCCCGTGTTTTGCAGGCTCGGGCTCACGCTCGCCCAGCCCTCGGGGGCCCAGGTCGGTTCGGTGGTGGTGACGCGAAGGGCGCCGGCCTCGGTGTTGCGGCCGAACAAGGTGCCTTGCGGTCCCTTGAGGATCTCCATCTGCTCCACGTCGAACAGGGCCGGTGCCTGCGAGGCGCCCAGGGGCAGGGCCACGTCGTTGACCACGAAGCCCACCGGATCCTGGAGGCCGGTGTTCGCGCTGGTCATGCCGCGCAGGACAACCCGGGTTTGCACCGAGGAGTCCTCGATCCGTGCGTTGGGAGACACCTTGGCCACGGAACCCACCGAGCCCCATAAGGGGTTTTCCAGGCGCTCCCGGGTCAGAACCTCCACGCTGCCGGGCACGGCGTGGGCCTCCTCGGCCCAGTGCCGGGCTTCCACGGTCAGGGGGGGCAAGGTAACGATCGACCCGGGGGGACTCTCGGCGCTGTCCTCGGCCAGGGCTGGCGCGACAGGCAGGCTCAGCAGCACGGGCAACGACAGGGCCGGGGCCCAAGGGAGAGAGCGGGGGCGGATCATGACGAAACCTCCTCGGACTGGGATGTCTCGTCCGTACACGACCGGCCCGCCTCCGCGCGCCCGCACGGCGAACAGGCGGGAGCATCCGGCGAACAGCCGCGCCGGGTCGCGATCCAGACCACGATGCCCCCGATCACCATGATCCCGGCGGCGGCGGCGTAGGGGGCCAGGGGAGAAACCTGGTGCAAGGTGGCGCCCAGCAGGGGGCCGGCGGCCATCCCGGCGCCTTGGGCCAGGCCATTCAGGCCGGCGGCGCGTCCTTGCGCCCCGGGTCCGGCTCGCACGCTGAGGGCGGCCAGGTTGCCCGGCAAGGCGAGGCCCAGCGCCGCCCCAAGTCCGCCCATGGCCAGGGCCAGCCCCGCCAGCCCGAGGGGGGCCAGGCTGAGCAGCAACGCCACCACGACCCCCAAGGTGCCAAGGCGCAGCAGGCGCCCGGGGGGGCAGGCCAGCCGCCGCACGATCATGCCCTGGGTCAGGATCATGGCCAGCATGGTCACCATCATCAAGCCGCCGGACACGCGAACCGAGGCATCGCCCCCCAGGCCAAAGCCATCTTGCAAACGCAGGACCGTGACTTGTTGAATCACCCCGTAAACGGCCAGGCCGCACACGGTGAGGAGCAGGAACGGGGCGATCTTGCCCGCGATCTCGCGAAAGTCCGCCGGCGTTTTCGCGAGCGGGACGCGCGGGGGTTCGGGCAGGGCCCGCCACGCTCCCCAGGCGGCCAGGGCGATGACAAAGGTGATCACGCCCAGGGCGATCCCCATGCCGTCGCCCCCCAGGCCGAGGGCCAGCGCGCTCCCGGCAAGGGTGCCCACGCCGAACGCCGCGCCCATCAGGCCCATGCCGCTGGCCCGGCCCTCGGCGCTGGTGATGTCGGCCAGATAGGCCTGGGCCGTGGGCATGAGGGCTCCGGCCCCCGCCGCCTGCGCAAGCCGGCCGCCCAGCAGCACGGCGAAGGCCAGGGAGGCCGGCATGGCAAGGGACAGGCGCGCGTGGGCGACGATCGCCAGCAGCGCCGGGAACAAGGCGGCGGCGACCAGTCCAAGGATCAGCACCCGCCGCCGCCCCCGGGCATCGCTCCAGGACCCCCACGCCGGCGCGGACACGCTGAGAACCAGCGCCGATACGCTGAGCAGCGCCCCGGTTTGCACATCGCCAAAACCCATTTCCCGCCCCAGGGCGGGCAGGGAGATCAGCACGAAGGAATGTCCCATCGCATTGGCGGCCAGCGCCGCGACGAGAACGCGAGACCCCCGCCGCAAGGGGGCGGCAAGCCGGGGAGGGGGCGTTGGACAGGGGGGCGTCGGACAGGGGGCGGCGGACATGGGCGGGCTCCGGGCAAGGAAGGGATCGGCCCACCGATCCTATCGGGGCCTTGTTCCTTGCTCCGTCATTGCCCGAACGGCGCGGACCATCGGGCGATCCCGAGCGCCGGCGCAAAAAAACCCCGCAAGCCTGAGGGCTTGCGGGGTCTTCA
>NZ_BJZO01000099.1 GCF_007992075.1 Pararhodospirillum oryzae | reverse complement strand
TTGAGGGCACCGCAAAGACTCCAGGGCGATCGGTTCACCCGAGGGCCCTGGCGGGGCTTCAGGCTCCCCCCGGCCGGTCCGAGGGGGCGAAGTCGCGTTGCCCCACGCGCCGGGCGTGATCGGTGAGCGCCCATTCCACGGTGGGATAGGCGAGCTTGCCCCAGGGGATGCTGGCCCACGGAATCAGCACGCTTTCCAGGCTTTCGCTGCCCGGGGCGTGGGCGGGGTCCAGCAGGCGGGCGCGGTACATCAGGTGAACCTGGCCGATGTGAACCAGGTTGTAAACGCCCAGCAGGTCGCCAACCTCGACCCGGGCGCAGGCCTCTTCCATCACCTCGCGCGCGGCGCCCTCGCGGGTGGTTTCGTCGAGTTCCATGTAGCCGGCGGGCACGGTCCAGAACCCTCGGCGCGGTTCGATCCCGCGACGCACCAGCAGCACCTTGTCTTCCCAGGTGCACACCGCGCCGACCACGATCTTGGGGTTTTCATAGTGGATGAAACCGCACGAGCCGCACACCATGCGCTCGCGGTTATCCCCTTCGGGAACACGGGCTTCGAACGTGGACGGATGGGAGGGCACGGGGCGGATTTCGTCGGCCAAGCCCGCCTCCTAGACCCAAAAATCGTAGTAGGTGCCGCGCGGGGCTTCCAGATCGTAACGCCGTCCATCAACCACGACGAAACGCCCGCTGCCCGCCTCGTCGCGGGCCGGCCGGGGACGAACGGGAGGAGGATCCTCGGAAAGGGCCGGGGAAAAAGGCGCGAGCGCGTCCGGACGCCCCGCCGCCGTGGTGCGCGAGCGGGCACCGGGCAGGATCACGGGGCCCTGATAGCCCCCTTCGATGCGGCCCCGTCCCAGGCCCGAGAGTTCGTTCGCCATGCCCCCTTCGATCCGCCTTCCGCTCGATCCGCCTTGCGCGCGGGATGCCTGGCGCGCCGGCGCTCAGGCGGTGACGTCGAGATCGTGGCCGCGATCGGGATTGATCGGCACCGCGACCTGGGAGGTCCGGGTGGTGTCGGTTGCCTGGGCCAGCATTTGCACCATTCGTTCATCCTGGGCAAAGGCTGCCTTCATCAGGGACTGACCGGCCGCGAGGGAAACAAGGCCCCCGTTCGCGGTTCCGGCAAGGCCTGCGGTGGTGGCATCCATGGCAGAGGTTTCCTTCTTCGCGCGTATCCGTCCTGGAACGACCCGACCCCCCTCCTTTGGGATAAGTGTAACGCGAGGATCGCCCCCTCGACAACGGGTTTATCGGTCGGCGGGGAGGGCGGCTGTATCGGCCATCACAGCACGAACGGTAGTCGCGTTGTATTTCGGCTGGTATATAGGCAGAGGTCTTCGGGTGATCGGCGTCCCGGACACCCCCGTGCCGGAAGGCGTGCGGACCCCTGGAAAGGGGGGGCACGAAACCGCCTTCCATCTTGCTGTTTTCTCATGCTTCCGGAGCGCGCGAGGCCCCGGCGGCGCGCCAGGGCCGGTTTTGCCGCGCCCCGCCTTTTTTACAACGGAACGGCAACGGAACACTCTGGTGAAGCGCGACGCGATCAACGAAAAGGTCTTGAAACTGCTGGCCCGGTTTGGCTCGGTCGACATCCCGGGCCTGGTCGCCGAGGTATCCCGGGTCGATGCCTCGGCCATCTTGCAATCCGGGGTTCTGGTGGATGCCAGCGGCAAGGTGCAGCTAGGCCAGGTTGGCGTGATGGAGTCCTTGCTGGTCATGGCGCTGGGCGGCAAGCCGACCGTGACCATGCCGCGCTCGATCGAGCCGGTGCGCGACGCGCTGATCTTGTTTTTGAAGCTGAACAACACCGACCGTTTCGGCTATCACCCCGACGACCGGCCCGAGCGCTGGGCCTTTCGCATCCTCGACCAGTTGTTCCTGGAATTCGCCCAACGCAACGACCTGTCGTTGAAGGACCGCCTGGTGCTGCTGCACGCGGCCCAGAACCCCTTGTGGCACGCGGCTTTTTCCTACGCCTTGAAACTGTACCTTCAGGTGGTCGAACGCGGCGAGGCCTTCATCAAGACCACCGACAAGCCGGCCATGGCCGCGACCGCGACCGCCTTTCGCACCGCCGTCGAGGTGCGCCGGGCCAAGATCCCCAAGCTCAAGTACGGCAACCCGCTGGCGGGCTTCAAGGAAATCACCGAGTACGCCATCGGCCAGTATTTCGATGGCCTCGACATCAACGACGCCATGAGCCAGACCCTGGTGCAAAGCCAGCTGGGCACCGGCGGCGACAGCGGGCAGGAACGCTTCAAGGCCTTCCTGGACGCGAACCGCATCACGATGGACATGTTCCCCACCACGGCGGCGCAGCTGTACGCCCAGGTGGGCGCCTCGATTCAGTTCAAGCACACCGAGGAAGAGGTTTCCAACGTTCTCTACGAGTTCGCCAAGCAGACCCAGCAGCAAAAGCAGATGGAATCCATGTTCGGCAACTTCGCCGAGGCGGCTTTTCCCGTCGCGGCCAAGTGCAGCCAGCTCATGTCCTTCAAGGGACTGGAAGCCAACGATGCCGCCAACCTGCTGGTTCGCTGGATGCGGGAATCGGGGGCGCTGGACGACATTCGTGGCGCCGACCGGCGCACCCGCATCGAGGCGGTGCTTGATACCATCAGCAAGGATGAACTGAGCAACCTCATGGCGTTTCGCAGCGGGCGCACCACCTCGGGCGAACTGGGGACCGCCGTGATCAATCAGTACGTCCAAGGTCACGTCAAACTTCTGACCTTGAACGCGGTCAATCAGAAAATGCAGCGCGTCCAGGCCGCCCTCACCAGCCAGATGGACGCCTCGGAAGCCTTCGTCGCCCGGCCGGGAGCGGCGATCCTCAAGGACATGACCTTCGGCGTGGACGAGTTTTTCCGCACCTTGCGCTCGGTGTTCCGCGACATCTTCGAAGCCGCCGACTCCACCCGTCTGACCCAGACCCGCACCCTTGACGAATTCCGGCGCAAGTACGGCCCGCTGTCGACGGTCAGCGTCATGGTTCCGCGCGATCCCAAGGTTTCCAGCGGGGCCTGGATCGAACAGGCGCGCAAGGAGTTGGGCGAGGTGTCCAGCTATGTCTTCGAAAAACGCCTGCAACGCTAAAACGCCCGCCCCGGACGGGGGGGGCCTTTCTCGCGTCGCGCCCCTCGTGGGCGTGGCGTGCCCCGATCCCCTGGCGCTGGCCCTGGCCCAGGCGCGCGCCGCCGCCGCCCTGGGCGAGATCCCGGTGGGCGCGGTGGTCACCGATGCCCGGGGCGTGGTGCTGGCGGCGGCCGGCAACCGGGTGGAAAGCGCCCGCGACCCCACCGCGCACGCCGAAATCCTCGCCTTGCGCGCCGCCTGCGCGCTGCGTGGCGAACCGCGCCTGCCCGACGCCTTGTTGTGGGTGACCCTGGAGCCCTGCGCCATGTGCGCCCAGGCCGTGGCCCATGCCCGCGTCGCCCGGGTTCTGTTTGGCGCCTACGACCCCAAGGGCGGCGGAGTCGAGCATGGGGCGCGGGTGTTCCGTCAACCGACCTGCCACCATCGCCCGGAAGTGGTGGGAGGCTTGGCCGAGCGCGAGTGCCAGGCCCTGCTGCGCGCCTTCTTCCGCGCCCGGCGTTGACGTCTCATCAGGGATCCCTAATATAGGGGATCTCCGTTCCTTTCCAAACGAGGCATTCCATGTACAAGGATTGGGCCAAGCTGGCGAACGACCTGGGCGCCCTGATGCGTGATACCCGCAAGGCGATTCCCGAAACCTGGGGCGGGTTCTCTCAGATGGCCAAGGGGGCGACCACGCCGGGCGCCCTGGATACCAAAACCAAGGAACTGATCGCGGTGGGCATCAGCATCGCCAACCGCTGCGACGGCTGCCTGGCCTTCCACGTCCGTTCGGCGGTGGAAGCCGGTGCCACGCGCGAGGAAATGCTGGAAACCGTGGCCGTCGGGCTGTACATGGGGGGTGGTCCGTCGGCGGTTTACGGGTCCATGGCCATGGAAGCCTTTGATCAGGCGGCGGCCGGCAAGTAAGCCCGTCCCGGGCGGCAGGCCCATCGCGTGCCCCGCCGCCCGGTTCTCCCCGATCGGGGGACGGCCCTTGACCCCTGGGGGCACGGTGGGAGCAAGGCTCCCCCTTGCCTTTCCTGCGCTGGGAGACTCCCGTCATGAACCGTGCGCGCCCTGGCCTGCCCTCCCTTGTGCGGATCACCCTGGGGGTCCTGCTGGCCGCGAGCCTTGCCCTGCCCGAGGCGTGGGCGTCCGGCGCCTCGTCCCAAGGCGGCGGGGCGGGCAGTGGCGATCGCAAGGAGCGCATGACCAAGCGCCCGCGCAATGAAGCCGAACTGACCGGCGGCGAGTTGATCCAGCTGGAAACCATGTGGATTCCCGCCTCGGAACCCGGCGGCCGGCGCCAGTACTTCGGCATGACCGTGCGCCTGTACCCCGAAACCGGCCGCTTCGCCGATGCCTGCTACAAGGCGCCGTGGGTGAACGAGGCCCTGATCAACTACTTTCACCAGCATCCCCTGGAGCAGGCCAGCCAGGCGGCGCTGGATCGCGACGCCTTGCGCCGCGCCCTCAAGGCCCTGGTGGACACGGTGGCCGGGCTGGGCGTGATCAAAACGATCACGATCCTGGACGGCGCTTCCGAACCCCCCACGGAAAACGACGCGGACCTTTCCCTGGTCTGCGGATAACCCCCTCCCCCCAAGGACCCGGCGCCCTCTGGCGCGCCACGACAGCCCCCGACGGATGGGGGGCGCCGCTCCCTGCCCTGGCCGGAGCCGGCCCGCCGCGGACCGGAGCGGGCAGGCGCGCGGCTTGTGCCGCGAGAGCCAAGCGCACGGAGTGCGTGCCCGGCGCTTGAGGGCATCGAAAAAACACCAGGGCGATCGGTCCCCCCGATCGCCCTGGGGCATAAGGCTGTTTGACCGCCGGTTCTAATTTATCTAATTTAACATGCATTTTGTCTTTTTCGGGCGATCCAAGGGGTTCCCCCTGGAAGCCTTGAAAGGGTCGCGGTCGTGGCGTTATCGATCCGGAGGACGCATGGACAAGGACGACCAGCGGGTGATTGCCCTGTACACCCGGTTTTTCGAGAAATTTGGTCCCACCCATCGCGCCTTGGACTGGACGTCGGCCGAAGGACAAAATGAACGGTTTTCCCGTTTCCTGGATTTGGGATTGGAAAACGGCGACTCGGTGCTCGATGTCGGCTGCGGCCTGGGGGATTTCCTGGCCTTCACCCGAGAGAGGGGCCTTATTCTGGCCTACACGGGCCTCGACATGACGCCGGCCATGATCGATTACTGCCAGGCCACCTATCCCAACGATCGGTTTCATAAGGGCAGCTTGCTGGACACCCCCCTGCCCTGGGGGGAACGACGCTTTGACTGGGTGGTGGCCAGCGGCATTTTCGCCCACCGCCGCCACGAGCCATGGGCCTACATGTGTGCCCTCGTCGATCGCATGAAGGATCTGGCCCTCAAGGGCGTCGCCTTCAACGCCCAATCCACGCGCGCGCCCTACCCGGAACTGTGGACCTTGTTCCACGCCGATCCCGACCAGACCCGGGAGTACTGCACGCGCCCGGGCTGGACCGTCATCGTGCGCCCCACCCGCGACCGCTCCGACTTCACCACCTATCTGTGGCGTACCCCGCCAGAATGAAGCCCGAAAAGGGGGAGCCGCTTTCGGATCCGGACAAATCGACCTGAGAAACAAAGCGTTATAGCGCCGCGTCGGGAGCCGGCTGCCCGCACGGCGCCGTGGCCTGATCACTCGCCCGACGAATCGCCCAGCGCCCCGATGCTGGCCCCCAGGGCATAAGCGCCCACCCCCAGGCTGCCCAGGGCCACCGGATACACGGCGTAGTGCAGCGTGGTGGAGCGCGTGGGACGGGCCGCGAAGGCATCGTGGAGCGCGACGGCATCCTTGTATTCAAAGAACGCCACCAGGGTTTCGGCCCACGGCTTGATCCCCGGCACCGAGGGCGGCGGATTGGAAACGGCGCCAAGAAAAGCCAGACGCGCCTGGCGGGGGTGCAAGGCGTCGTATTCCGCCACCCGGTCGGCCAGAAAGCGGGCCAGGTCTTGGGTGGGGGTGTCGCCCTGAAGGGCGGCGACCCGGGCCAGGCCGCGCCATGCCTCGGGCTCCACCGGCCAGGCCTGGGCCGCCGCGCGATAGTGGGCCGCCGCGTCCGCCAGCCCTCCCCTCGCCTCGGCGTCCTGGGCGGCGCTCAGGTCGGTTCGCGCCGCCTCCTGATTGAAGGTACCCGCAGAGGGCACGGAAGGCTCGGTGGGTTCAAAGGCGGTGCAAGCCCCCATCCCCCACAACACGCCGGCCAGCAGCACGCCCCGCGCGGTGGTCCAGCCAACGCGCCGGCGAAGGGAGCAAACGACGGGGTGGGCCATGACGGGGTTCCTTGCAGGAGCGGCGATCTCCCGCTAGCCTAATGATCCCGACAGGGCCCGCCAAGGCCTTCCCATGCCCTTGCCGCTCCTCCGAACATTGTTTCACCCTGGCATCGGTTCACCCGCCCCTTGCCTCGGGCCCCCGGGCACGGTAAACCGGACACGGTGCGCTCCTGGGGATGGTTTGGGGGGCGGTTGTTCAGCTCATGCGGTGTATAGAATCAGCGTCAGGGAGGCGCGCTCATGGCGGATGAGAAATTCCGGCTTGTAACCCGAAGCGACTTTGATGGCCTGGTCTGCGCCGCACTCCTCAAGGAACTGGATCTGATCGACGAGATCACGTTCGTTCACCCCAAGGACATGCAAGACGGGGTGATCGAGATCTCGGGGCGAGACATCACCACCAACCTTCCCTACGTGGATGGCGTTCATCTGGCCTTCGATCACCACCTTTCCGAAACCATCCGGGTTGGCAAGAAAGACAATCACATCATCGATCCGCTGGCCCCCTCGGCGGCCCGGGTCGTGTACGATTATTACGGCGGCCGCGACCGTTTCCCGCGCATCACCGACGAGATGATGGAGGCGGTCGACAAGGGCGACAGCGCCCAATACAACATGGAGGAAGTCCTTCATCCCAAGGGGTGGGAACTGCTAAACTTCCTCATGGACGCCCGCACCGGCCTGGGGCGTTTCCGCGAGTTCCGGATTTCCAACTATCAGCTGATGATGAAGCTGATTGATTACTGCCTGGAACATTCGATCAGCGACATTCTGGCCCTGCCCGACGTGCGCGAGCGCGTGGATCTGTACTTCGAGCACGAACCGAAGTTCAAGGAACAGATCAAGCGCTGCACCCATGTGCACGACAATCTGGCCGTCCTTGACCTGCGCAACGAGGAAACCATCTGGGCCGGCAACCGGTTCATGATCTATGCCCTGTTCCCCGAAACCAACATTTCGATTCACGTGCTTTGGGGCCGGGCCCAGGTCAACACCGTGTTCGCCGTCGGCAAGTCAATCTTCAACCGCTCGTCCAACACCAACGTCGGCGAGCTGTGCTTGAAGTACGGGGGCGGTGGCCATCACGCCGCCGGCACCTGCCAGGTGGCCAACGATCGCGCCGATACCGTTCTGGCCGAATTGATCGGCCGCATCACCGAGGACGGCTGACCTGCCCCACGCGTCCGCTTCCAGGGCCATCGGGCCCCTTGACCGCTACCGCCAGCGTCTGGCGGAGGGCGGCCTGATCGCCGACCCCGCCCAGGAGGCCGCCCTGGCCTCGCTGGAGCGGCTGTTCAAGGCCGTGTGCGCGGCCCCTGCCCTGCCGCCTCCCCCGCCGCCGCCCCGAAGCGGCTGGATGGCGCGCCTCGCGGGGACACGCGCGCCCGCGCCCGCGCCCAAAATCCCCGGCCTTTACCTGTTCGGGGCCGTGGGGCGCGGCAAGTCCATGCTGATGGACCTGTTCCATGCCTCGCTGCCGGAAGGCACCAGCCGGCGGCTGCATTTCCACGAGATGATGCGCGAGGCCCACGCCCAGCTTCACCGCTGGCGCACCCAGACCCCGGCCAGCGCCCGCACCGATTCCGGCGACCCGATTCCCCGTCTGGCCCACGCGCTGAGCGAAAACCGCCGCGTCTTGTGCCTGGACGAAATGGATATCCAGGATATCGGCGACGCCATGATCGTCGGGCGCCTGTTCCAGGCGATCACCGATCTGGGGGTGGTGGTCGTGGTCACGTCCAACCGCGAGCCCGACGACCTCTACCGCCATGGCTTGCAACGCGAAAAGTTCCTGCCGTTCATTGCCCTGATCAAGGAGCGCATGGAAGTCGTGGAGCTGGCCAGCGCCCGCGACTATCGCCTGGACCGCATGAAGGGCATGACGGTGTACATCACCCCGCCCGGCCCGGCGGCGGACGACTGGCTGACCCGCTGCATGACCCGGCTGGCCAACGGCGAAACCCCGGCGCCCCGGATTCTCAGCGTCGATGAGCGCCCGGTGCGGGTGCGCGCGGCCGCTGGCCCCATTGCCCGCTTCACCTTCGCCGACCTGTGCGCGGCGCCCCTGGGCAGCCACGACTACCTGGCCATCGCCGAAACCTTCGACGTGGTGTTGATTTCCGATATCCCCTGCCTGGGCCCCCACAACCGCGACGAGGCCCGCCGGTTCGTGGTGCTGATCGATGCCTTGTACGATCACCGCACCGCGTTGATCTGCTCGGCCGCCGCCCCTCCGCACGAGCTGTATCCCAGCGGCGACGGCGCCTTCGAGTTTGAGCGCACCGTGTCGCGCCTCATGGAAATGCAGGCGGAAAGCTACCTGGGACAGGCCCACCTCGGCCCCGCGTGATCGCGGGGCATAGCCGGGCCAGCGCCAGCGCACCAAGCAAGGATCTCTTGAAAGGAATTGCTCAAAAGGCGAAACCCTTCTAAAGTTCATCCTTGAAAGGCAGGGGTGCGGTCGGGCGCGCAACCCTTGCCGGCCGGTCTATCCCCCGACGGAGATGGCTTTCCACCAGCCCCTCACGGCAGGGACTCCCGGTCCGGACCGCGAAGCCCCCTCCCCTTCTTCCGACATTCTCCCCATATCCTGACGGGGCGTTCCCCTCGTGGTCCGCGCGCGGACACGGGGAAAGGCCCGCAAGCTCGCCCCCGGGGAGGCATGGCCTTGCCCGAGTTTTCGCTGTTTCCAACGTGAAAGGCCCCCAGGATGAGCGTTCCTGCCGTATGCTCCTTTTTTTCCCGCGCCCGCGAACGCCTGCCGGCGGCCTCGCGCCTGTTCGCGCTGGGCGCCGTGCTCAGCGGCTGTGTCGGCGCACCCTCGGGCATCACGCCGGTTCACCCCTTCGACGCCAAACGCTATCTGGGCACGTGGTATACCGTCATGCGCCTGGATCACCGCTTCGACCGCGACCTGACCCACGTCACCGCCACCTATGGCGCGATGGACGACGGCCGGGTCAGCGTGGTGAACCGGGGCTACGACCCCAAGGCCAGGCAGTGGCGCCGGATCGAAGGCGCGGCCCGCTTCCTTGAGGGCCCCGATACGGCCAGCCTGGCCGTGACCTTCTTCTGGCCGATCACCGGCGGCTATCACGTGGTGTACGTGGACGAGGCCTATTCAACCGCCATCGTCACCGGCCCGACCCGCGATTACCTTTGGTTCCTGGCCCGGACTCCGCAGATCCCGGAAGACACGCTGATGGGATTGGTGGACATCGCACGCGCGAACGGCTTCGCGGTTGAAGGCCTGACCCGGGTCCAGCAGGACCAGCCCCCTCCGGCGTGATCCCTGCGCACGGGGCGGCCATCCCCTCCGGCGACGCGGGGCTGGCGCCCCGGCCCCCCCCTGGAGGCTTCGCCTCCAGACCTCCCCTTCCTTTTATTCATCGGCATGGGTCAGGAACAAAAAAGAATATTGGAGGCTTCGCCTCCAAACAGGTCGCGCCCTCTGCTTCACCACGGAAGCAAACGGAATCCACGAAGAAACAAAGGGGGCACCGGGGCATCGCCCCGGCCGGGTTCGGGCGGGAGCCCGACGGCCGCAGGCCGATCAAAAGCCCGACGGCCGCAGGCCGATCAAACGCCCCGGCGCCCCCCGTTCCTACACGGTCACGCGTGGCAGGCGGCGAAACACCATGTACGCGGGCTTGCGGCCAACGGCCAGGGCCTTGGCCTCGTAGCGGGTTTGCACCCAGTCGGCGGGCGGCTCGCGCCAGTCGCCGGGGCCGGTGGCGGTCCAGCGAAACAAGCGGTGATCGGTGGCGTGGCGCAAGGTCCAGCGCACATACCCCATGTCGTCGCTGGCGACGCGCAGTTCGCCGCCGTCCACGAGCAGATGCCCGAAAAGATCCAGCCGCGCGGGTTGGATCATGCGCCGCTTGGCGTGGCGGGTTTTGGGCCACGGATCGGGAAACAGCACGAACAGGCGTTCCAGGCAGGCCTCGGGCAGGCGGGCCAGCAGGGGGCGCACGTCGTCCGGGCACAGGCGCACGTTGTCCAGTCCCCTGTCGTCGATCTGGGACAGGGCCTTGCCCACGCCGTATTCGAACACCTCGGCCCCGATGAAGCCAATGTCGGGGTGGGCGGCGGCCTGGGCGCACAGATGTTCGCCGCCACCAAAGCCGATTTCCAGCCACACGGCCTTGACCGGCCGCCCGAACAGGGTGAACGGATCGATCATGGGCGCGGGCGTGCCCTCGGGAAGCGGGATGGCAAGACGAGGCAGCAGCGTTTCCATCAAACGCTGACGGCCGGCGCGAAGGGGTTTGCCCTTGCGCCGGCCGTGAAAACGCTCGTCGTCAACGGGCCTGTCAGGCACCGAACGCCGTCTTGAGCGCGTCGACCAGACCAGTCCGCTCCCACGAGAAGCCGCCGTCGGCTTCCGGAGCGCGGCCGAAGTGGCCATAGGCGGCCGTGCGGGCGTAGATCGGGCGCGACAGCTGGAGGTGTTCGCGAATGCCGCGCGGCGACAGGTCCATGACCTCGCCCAGCACCTTGCCCAGGCGGGCTTCATCCACCGAGCCCGTGCCGAAGGTATCCACGTAGATCGACAGCGGCTTGGACACGCCGATGGCGTAGGACACCTGGATCACGCACTTGCTGGCCAGGCCGGCGGCCACCACGTTCTTCGCGAGATAGCGCGCGGCGTAGGCGGCCGAACGGTCCACCTTGGTGGGATCCTTGCCCGAGAACGCGCCGCCGCCATGCGGGGCCGCGCCGCCGTAGGTGTCCACGATGATCTTGCGCCCGGTCAGGCCGCAATCGCCATCGGGACCGCCGATCACGAAACGGCCGGTCGGGTTCACGTAGAAATCGCTTTCGGGGCACATCCAGCCCTCGGGCAGGACCTTGAGCACGTGCGGACGCACGGCCTCGCGGACCTCTTCCTGGCTCAGGCCGGGGTCGTGCTGGGTGGAAACCACGACGCTGGTGGCGCCCACCGGCTTGCCGTCCACGTAGCGCAAGGTCACCTGGCTCTTGGAGTCGGGACCGAAGAAGGTGGCGCCGGCGTGGCGGGCGTCGGCCATCGACTTCAAAATAGCGTGCGAGTAGGCAATCGGCGCCGGCATCAGGTGCTCGGTTTCCGTGCAGGCATACCCGAACATGATGCCCTGGTCGCCCGCGCCCTCGTCCTTGTTCTCGGCCGCGTCCACGCCCTGGGCGATGTCGGCCGACTGGGAATGCACGCGCGAAACGATCTCGGCGTCCTTCCAGTGGAAGCCGTGCTGCTCGTACCCGATATCCTTGATGGCGTCCCGGGCGATTTCCTTGAGGCGGTCGTGGGTCAGCGAATCGGGACCGCGCACTTCACCGGCCAGCACCACGAAATTGGTGGTCGCCAGGGTTTCCAGGGCCACGCGGGCCAGGGGATCGGCGGCCAGGAAAGCGTCCACGATGGCATCGGAAATGCGATCACAGACCTTGTCGGGATGCCCTTCGGAAACGGATTCGCTGGTAAACAGGTAGTCGGACTGGGACACGCTTTTTTCCTCCAACGCCGGTAAAGCGGGCACAAGCGGCCGCGTGGGCCCGGTGTGTCCCCGAACCCCGCGGCACGGCGCAAGGCGCCCTTGTCGCATGAGTGTCTGCCGGGACGCAAGACCGGGATCACGGAGTGCCGGCAGCCCCGCTCCATCCGGCCCGGGGCGCCTATTCGGCGGCCGCCTCGCCGAGAGGCTCGTTCGTGTCCTCGTCCAAGACGCCGTCGTCATCCAGTTCGGCCGCCGTGGGCGCCAGCGATGCGCCACCCAGCGTTTTGGTCAATTCGAACACCCGCTTGCGCACCGACGGATCGGTGATGCGGTAGTAGGCCCGCACCAGTTCCAGGGTTTCGCGCCGGGTCATCGGGTCGGCTTCGTGAACCTGGGGTTCGCTGGGGACCTGGGCAATGTTCATCGGGCTGTGCTGGACCGTGTCGTCGTCCATGTCCTCGAAGAAGTAGGACATCGGCACATCCAGGACGCGGCTCAGATCCCACAGGCGGCTCGCGCCGATGCGGTTCGCGCCGCGTTCATATTTCTGAACCTGCTGGAAGGTGAGTCCCAGCGCTTCCCCCAGCTTTTCCTGGCTCATCCCCAACAGCGTGCGCCGCAGCCGCACCCGGCCGCCCACGTGCACATCCACCGGATTGGGTCGTCCCGAGGGAGTGCGCCCCCTGGAAGACCGCCGGACGCCGGTATCGTCGTCGTCAGGCTGCATGATCGCGCTCATCGCTCGGTCCTCGCTTTCGTGGCTTTGCTCTCTCGTTGGCAAGACAAACACCGGCTCGGACAGTGTTTGTCCGTACCGGTTGCCTTCCGTCCAGAGTAATTCTAGTCTCGGGTCGAAACTGAACCATGCCCCGCATCGGTAGCACCGATGCTTTTTTTAGTCAAGTGAATTAGAGGGTTGAGGCAGGGCAACCGGGTGAAGCCCTGGGCGCCCTTGGAAGAGGGTTCCTCAA
>NZ_BJZO01000098.1 GCF_007992075.1 Pararhodospirillum oryzae | reverse complement strand
ATTCAAAAAACTAGAGCGCATTCATCGATCCATTTCGATCGGAATGCGCTCTGGAATTTGTCAGGGAAAAGTGGAAATCGCCTTTCCCGAAGAGTAAAACTCAAGCAAATTGATCTGGAGACTGTCCGATTCGACGTGAAAAATGCAGCCTTCAGAGGCGTATTCTGGGCCAAGTTGGGATATAAAATGCCCAAACTTGGCCCCGGAAAACCCTAGATCGCTCCATTTACATTTGTGAGAAAGTGGATTTTTTTCTCTATTATGGGAAGGGCATTCATCTTTTTTACCGTTTCCGGTCCAGTCGGAGGGGCAGGCTCTTCATCGGAACGAGAAGGGCCCGTCGGAACCGGCTCCAGGCGGCCATCCTTGAAGCGAACCATCCGGTCGGCGATCCGGCGGGCAACGGCAAGGTCGTGGGTGATGAACACCACGGCAAGCCCCTTTTGTTCCTGAAGATCGGCGAACAGGCGCAAGATTTTGGCCTGCACGCTGACATCCAGGGCCGAGGTCGCCTCGTCGGCGACCAGCACGGCCGGGGAAACCACAAGGGCGCGCGCGATGGCGAGGCGCTGCAACTCCCCGCCGCTCAGGGCATGGGTCCGCCGTCCGAGGAAGGCGGCGTCGGTGGGCAGCTGGACGGCCTGCAATGCCTCCACCGCCCGCGTCTGGCGCAGGCCGGCGGGCACGGAGCGAAACAGCAGGGGTTCGGCCACCGCCTCAAGCACCGTGAAATGGGGGGCAAGGGCCAGGGCGGGATGCTGCGCGACCAGGGCCACGCCGCCGCCTTCGATCCCGGCACCCCGGTCATCCAGGGTCAAGGTGCCAGAGTCGGGGGACTCCAGGCCACACAGCAGATGGGCCAAGGTGGATTTGCCCGATCCAGAGGCCCCGCAGATCGCCACGGTTTCTCCGTTGAGTACCTCCAGGTCTAGTCCCGCGAGAACCGCCCGCCCGCCCAGGGTTTTCCAGAGTCCTTGCGCCGACAAGGCCGTCACCACCCCGCCCCGGTGGCATGCCACCCCATGGCCCGGGCGGCCGCGCGCGGTCTCCATCGCCGGCGTGGTCCGGGCGCAGGCGTCCACCGCCTGGCAGCAACGGTTGGCGAATACACAGCCCTGGTCACGCCGTTCGAACCGGCCGGGCACGCCTTGCAGGTCCTTGCCCGACATCCGCTCGGGCTGGGCGCGCAGCAAGGCCCGGGCATAGGGATGGGCGGGCCGGGTCAGGATCTCCCGTGTCGGGCCGATCTCGATCAGGCGACCGCCGTACAGCACCGCGACATCGTCGGCCAGGGCCCGGGCCGCGTTGAAATCATGGGTGATCAGCAAAACGGCGCGATCGCGGGCCGCCTCGGCCAGGATGTCAAGGGCCACGCGGCGCGCCTGTGGATCCAGGGCCGCCGTCGGCTCGTCCAAGATCAGCGCGTCGGGATCCTCGGCCAGGGCCTGGGCCAGCAAGATCCGCTGAATCTCCCCGCCGCTCAGGCCACGCGGATAGCGCTCCAGCACCGCCGGATCAAGCCCCTGGCGGGCCAGCAACACGCGCGCCCGAGCCCGAGCCTCGGCCGGATGGCGTCCCCCGGCGTCGGCGATCTGATCCACGACCTTTAATTGAGGATTGAGGGCATCGCCGAGGGCTTGCACCACCAGGGCCACCTCGCCGCCGCGATAGCGCCGCAGACGTGGACCATCGAAACCCAGGACATCCTCGTCGCCAAACAGCACCCGGCCGCTGGCCTGTCCGGGCCCCAGGCGCATCAAGGCGCGGGCCAGGGTGGTTTTACCGGCCCCGGATTCTCCCACCACCGCGAGCACGCGCCCGCGCGTGAGGGTGAAAGAGACACCCGACAGCACCCGGGTAGTCTCAATGGTCACGCAGAGATCTTCAACGCGGATCAAGGCGGCCTCCCAGGGCGTGATGGCTCCAGCGTTCCAGCCGTAGCCCGATCTGAAACAAGGAGAAAATAAACAAACTCAGCGCGCCGGCCGGCGCCAGGATGAGCCACAACGCCGAGGGGTCGTGCAGCAGGGGAAGGGCCTGGGCCAGCATGGCCCCCCAATTAGGCACCGTGGGATCGGCCAGCCCGAGAAACGCAAGCCCGGCCGCGTGCATCACCGCCCGGCGAACATCCTGAATGGTTAGTGCCACCAGAACCGGCAGCATGCGCGGAACAAGATGACGGCGCAGCAGGTAGCCCGCTCCGGCCCCGAAGCCCCGGGCCAGCCGATAGCTTTCGCGCGAGCGCTCGCGGCGCATCAAGGCGGCCAGGGCGCGAACCTGGAACGGCCAGGCGAAGGCCACCAGCAGCAGCAAAAGGACCCCGGGCCCCGGGCGCAACAGGCTGGCCACCAGCATGGCAGGCACCAAGGCGGGCAAGGCCATCAAGGTATCGACACCGCGCAAGATCAGGCGGCCGATCCCCGGAGGCAGGACCACGGCGGCGAAGGCCACCAGCAAGGCCACTCCCACGGTGGCCACGCCCGCCGCCAGCCCGAGGGACATGGTGCCAGGGGCGGCCACCAGGACGCAGGTCAGGAGGTCCTGGCCCAGGGCGTTGGTTCCCAACCAGAAATCGGCGGACGGAGGCCGCAGGGGGGGGCCGCTCATGGCGGGCTCGGCCAGGGGGAAGGCGAGCCCCGCGCCGATCAGGCCCACCCCGGCCAATCCCGCTCCACCGCCCAGAAGGCCGTATGCGCGCCGGCCGGTCATCCTCGGGCATCCAAACGGAGCACGATCAGATCGGCCACCAGGTTAAGGGTGAGAATCACGGCGCCCAGGACCAGGAAAAGCCCCTGGGCCAGGGGCAGGTCGCGCACCGCGATCGCCTCCACCGCCAGACGACCGATGCCGGGGTAGGCAAACACGGTTTCAACGAACACAGCCCCGGCCATCATGCCCGACATCAAGGCGGCGGTGCGGGCCACCACCGCGGCCAGGGCGTTGGGCGCGAGGTAGGCCCGACGCAGACGCCATGGACCGACCCCCTTGGCCACGGCGACGGTCAGAAAGGGACGCGACAAAAGGGCCAGGGTCGTGCCCCGGGCAAACAGCAACAGCTTGCTGGTTTCGTGCACGGCCAGGGTCGCCACCGGGGCGACGGCGTGGTGGGCGAGCTCAAGGGCCCGGGCCAGCCCGGTGGTGTCGGAAAACGGTGCCAGGGCCCCGGCCGTGGGAACGACCTCAAGCCACAACCCGAAGACAAACAAGATCAGGATGGCTTTCACGAACGGGGGAATGCTGTCCAGAAAAGCCAGGGTGGCCAGGATCCAGGGATTTTCCCGGCTGCCGTGACGCAAGGCGGCCTCCACCCCGCCGCCCAGGCCCAGCACGAACGCCAGCACGCTGGCGCACGCCACGAGGGCCAGGGTCCAGGGCAGCATCTGGATCACCAGATCGCGTACCGGCGCGGCGTGGCTCAGCGACCAGCCCAGATCCCCCCGCGCGAGACGCCCGACATACCGCAAGAAGCGCTCCCCCAGGCTGCCGTCCAGACCATGAAGATCGGCCAGACGCGCGCGCAGGGCCTCGTCGGGGAAAACCAGGGTGGCATCGCCCAGCAGTACGGTCAAAGGATCGCCCGGCAGGGCGTGGAGCGCCACGAAGTTGAGGCAAACCAGCAAAGTCAGTGTCAATGCATATCCAAATACCGCGCCCGGAAGGCTGCGGGCCGTGGCGCGCCGGCTCATGGGAGGAATGCCAGTTTGTTCAAAACGGAGGGTACCCCCGGCCCGACGCCGCCCGGAGTGAAAAAGAAGGGCTCGGGCGCGACGGCGGCACGGCGGGGCGAAACCAGGACATACGAGGGCAGATCCCGGGCGTACAGTTCCCCCGCGCGTGCCAGCAAGGCCTGACGCCGGGCGGGGTCGGTTTGCGTTACCTGGGCTTCAAGAGCGGCGACCAGGTCGGGATTGGCGGTGTAGCGGTCGCTGTCGGGACGGGTGCCCAGGACGCCCTGACGAAACACGTCCGGGTCCCCCAGCAGGCCGTGAGACGTCAGGGCCAGGTCGTAGGCCCCCTGGCGCAGGGCCTCGTCGAAGGCGCCGCGATCCAACAGGCGCACCGCTACCCCCAAGCCCTGCGCCCCAAGCTGCTGGCCGATCAGACGCGCCAGGCTTTCCTGGGCGCGCGGAGCCAGAAGATCAAGGCGAACCGCTTCGTTCTCCCGGATCCAAGGCCCGTCCGGGGTCCGGCTCCATCCGGCTTGTTCAAGCAGGCGCTGGCCGGCCCCTGGATCGAAGGGGTAGGGATCCCGGGCCGGATCGGCGAGGGGCGCCAGTCCCCGGGGATCCCATGGCACCGCCCAGCCCAGGTACACCGTCTCGATCACCCGCTTCCGGTCGATGAAATGCGCAAACGCCCGGCGGACCCGCCCATCGGCAAGGACAGGATGCCTGGTGTTGTACTTGAGGCGCACGGGATGGCCGGTGTCATGAACAAGCAGGCGCACGCCGGCCGCCGCCAGGCTTTCGGCGTCGCGCACCGGGACGGAAGTCGCCAGGTCGACGGTCCCCTTGCGCACGCCCGCCACGGCCACCGGCGGCGTCATCCGAACAAAGGCGATCTCCTCGACCGTGGGGCGTCCTCGGTGGTACGCGTGATTGGCCCGGAACAAGGTGGCCCCTTGAACCCGGTCGTAGTGCTCCAGGCGAAACGGACCGGATCCGATCGCCGCCTGGGGCAGGCCAAGGGTCATCGGTGTTTCAACCGCCCCATGCAGGTGGCGCCCGACAATGGGCATGACCCCGGCGATCGTCGCCAGGAACGGGGCGAACGGCTGGGTCATTTCAAAGCGGACGGTGTGGTCGTCAAGAGCACGCACGCTTTGGATGCGCGACAGGTCCAACGAGGCGAGGGGAAATTCGCGAAACATCCCGACCGTGAACACCACGTCGTCGGCGGTGACCGGGACGCCATCGTGCCAACGCGCCTTGGGGTGAAGCGTGAAGGTTGCTCCGGTGTCGTCGACGGTCCAGGTTTCGGCCAGGGATGGCACGAAGGCCCCCGTCGCGTCCTTCCAGATCAGGGTGTCGAATACCAGCGAGGTCAGAATGAACCCGGGACCGCGCCGATCGTGCAAATAGGGCGACGGGATTCCCCAGTCACCCACCTCGTCGGCGATCACGAAGCGGGTGCCCCGGGTAGGGGCGTCGTCGGCCACCCCGACGCTGGCGCCCGCGAGCAGGCTCATGAAGACGCCCACGACCAGTCGGGCGGAGAGGGTAAAACAGGAGAGCAGGGGGCGCATCGCATTCCGTTGTTCGATGGGATCGCAAGAGACGCTTGGCCCGGGGGCCGGGGCGCGGTACCTTGAGTATTGATACGCATTCTCATCGCCGAGGTATCCCGTGAACGCGCCAAAGTGCATCGAAAACACGCCAGTCGGAACGCCGTGGACAGGGCCTCTCCAACCCCGGCTTCAGCGGATCGATACAGCCGAGGGGCCGGTGTTGTTGCTTCCGGGGCAACTGCCACGGGGGCGGTACGGCCTCGCGCATTGTCACGCGCGGGGGCAGTTGATTTCCCCGCAGCGGGGACGCTTTCGTGTTCGGGCACAAGAGCGCCTGTGGTCGGCGTCGTCGCATCAGGCGATGTGGATCCCGCCGGGGGTTGTCCATTGCGTCGAGGCCCTGGACGATCTGTCGATCCACAATGTTTATGTGTGCACCAGGGAAGTGCCGGGCCTGCCTCAAACCTGCAAGGTGCTGTCGGTAACCCCCTTGCTCCGCGAGCTTTTGGCTTTTGGCATGACCGAGCCAACTGGGGATGGGGAGGAGCAAAAGCGGTTGTTGCTGACGATTACCGACCAGATCCGCCGGGCTCCGGATTTGGGCACCATTCATGTGCCGATGGCCGAGGATCGCCGGCTGCTGCCGATCCTTGAGCATCTTTGCCAGCACCCCGATGACAACCGGCCCCTGGAAGCCTGGGCCGCGTTCACCCATTCCAGCACGCGAACCCTGGCGCGCCTGTTTGTCCAGGAAACCGGCTTGACGTTTCGGGAATGGCGCCAGCGGTTGCGCCTGATGGAAGCGGTGGCGCGGTTGGGCAGCGGGCAATCGGTGCTGGAGGTCGCCCTTGATCTTGGCTACGCCAGCCAGAGCGCCTTTACCGCCATGTTCCGCAAGACCCTGGGATGCACGCCGAGCGACTATCCGGGCCGGGAGCGCGGCGAAGGCGGGTGACAGGCCGCCTTGCCGGGTCCGCCTGGTTTTCTCTCCTGGCGTGTTCCATGGGCTTGGATCGGGGAGGGAAGGCACGTGCCGATCAAGGGGATCCGCACGTGCCCGGGATTCGGAGGATGTAAAAGCGCTAAAAGCGGGCCGTCAGGTGCAACCCGAACTCTTGGGGGGCGCCCAGTTGCGCGCCGACATAGCTGTTGGCGTAGACCTGGTAAATCGTGTCGGACAGGTTGCGGCCATAGACGCCCAGCGTCACTCCATGGTCCGTTTCGTAGCTCAGACCCGCGTCAACGACCGTATAGGCGCCCTGGCGCAACGTGTTGCTTTCGTCGAAATAGTGTTCCCCAACGTGACGCACGGTTGCCGTGGGTTGCCAGCGGCCGCCTTCCCCGAAATGTCCGGTCCACGACGCCCGCAGACTGTAGGCCGGGGCATAGGGGGTGATGTTGCCCTCGTACTGGCCCTTGGTGAACCGGCTTCTGTTGACCATGCCGCCCACCGAGACTTCCTGATCCTCGAAAACCACGGCCGTGGCATTAACCTCGACGCCCAGGCTGCGGGCATCGCCCATGTTGGAAAGCGTCATCAAGCCCGCCGGTCCACTATAGCCTTGCACCTCGTGGCTTTCGATATCATAGAGCGTGACCTCGGTGCGCAGCTTTTGGTCCTCCGACTGATACTTCCAGCCGGTTTCAAAGCTGAGAACGGTTTCCGAGCCGTAGGAAGCGGTATCCAAGGTGGTGGTGCCGGCCTTGTTGAAGCCTCCCGGCTTGTACCCCCGGCCGATGCCAACCCACAAGCGATGCGAGTCTGAAGGAAGATAGGCAAGCGCAGCATGTGGCGTGATGGCCCAGAACGTCGCGTCATTTTCGTAATCGACGGCCGCACCGGTCTCGTCTGGAATGCTCATGAGGGAATCGGCTTTTTCCCAGGCCACACGGGCGCCGGCGCTGATTTCCCACCGTGGCGCGAAACGAAGCGTGCTGTCGGTAAACAAGGAATGAGTGACCATGGTATTGTCAGACAAGGGCCCGCCCATGAACCCGATGCTTCCTTCCCCTCCGACATCTTTGTATTTAAAATGTTGCCTCTGTCCACTGTATCCAACAAGGAAAGAAAAATCATCGCTTTTGTAATTTGCGCGCAGTTCGCCATACAAACTGTTTTGATCTTCCTTCGTATCGATGCCATAGGTTCCGAAGGTGCGCTCCAGGAACATTTCCTGCCAGGCGACGATTCCGGTGGTTGACCACCGGTCGGTGATCTCGCGCGTGGCGTCCAGGCTGATATCGTCAAGACGCCGGTTGAGCTTGGGGGTCGTGACCACGGGATTGACCCTGTCGCGCGACAGGTCATCCAAGGGGACGTAATACTCCTCTTCCGATCGATACCGTTCGGTGCCGATTTTCAAACGCGCCCGAAAAGGCTGGTCGGCAGGCAGGTAATGAAGCGAAGCCCGCCCGCTGGTCACGCGCCGATCGTCGACGTTTTTTCGATCGCGGTTCGGATCATCCAGGGAGCCATCTTCCATGCTGTCGGTGGCCATGCCCTGGATCGCCCAGCCGGCATGAAGGCCACTGCTGCCCCCGCCCGAAACCCGGTGCCCGCGACTGAAGGCCTGAACGTCGGTCCACACCGCAGGTTCGTCGTCGGGGAGGGCGCTTTCCACGTTGATCACCCCGCCCAGGGCGCCGCGCCCGTACACCGCGCCTTGCGGGCCTTTCACGAGTTCGACCCGGTCAACGTTTTCCAGGGCTTGCGCGTAGGCATGTGGCAGCTGGGGGACGCCGTCCACGTTCAGACCGACCGCCGGCCCATAAAAGTCGCCCGAAGACAGGCCGCGCAGTGTGAAGTTATTGTATACCCGCGAGCTGCGCCCCATCGATTGCAGCTCGGGAAACAGGGTATCAAGCGTGTCGGTGCTGTTCACCCGTTCTTTTTCCAGCGCCTCGCCCGTTTTCACGGCCACGCTGCCCGAGACCTCGAAATCGGTTTGTTCGCGTTTGTTGGCCGTCACCGAAACGGGCGCCAGCATGATGACGCCCTCGGCGGATTCCGTCCCTTGCTCGGGGGGATCCTGGGCAAACGCGGGCCAGGTCAACGTCACCAACACCACGGCGCCACCGGCGCGAAAAGGCCCCTGCATCAGCCAATCTCCTTTATCCACTCCAGGAAGGATGAGTCCGGATGAGACACGCCCCATCCCGACGCGGGCGCCCGGCTGGACACCCCTTTCATTCATGTGGTAATGAGATTTAATCGCAGGTCCAGGGAGGCCGTCTAACGGTAGCCGGCCGGTTTTTGTGGTTTCAGGGCAAAATTCATGACTCAAGACCCCTTCGGTCTGACGGATCGGGGCTCCGCGACTCTCCACGGCCATCCCTTGTGGCCGGCATGGCGCCTTCCCGCTGGAAGAGGCGACGTCTTGCGTTTCCACGACGTTCAGGAAGACATTCTTGTGGGAACGTGGAGTGGCGCCGTGGACCACGACTGGACGCTGCGCGGCGAGGCGCCGCCGATGGTCTGTGTCGGGGTGCTGCTGGAGGGCGAGGTCAGCATGGAGCCGGCCCAGGGCCCCGGCTTGACGCTACGGCCGGAAACCACCGTCTTGTACGCCATGGGGCAAGCGGCCCAGGGGGCCGACGTGGTGAAGGCGCACGGGAGGCTCTGCCTTGTCGAGGCGCGTTTTCCCCTGCGGATCCTTCTGCCCCTGGTCGCCGACACCGCGATGGCCGTGTTGCGCGAAGCCCTTTTCACCCTCACCGGGGACGGATCCGATCCGCAAGACGGGGGCGTGTTTCGGGTCGGTCCCGCGTCACCCGGGGCGCGACGGATCGCGCGCGATATCCTGGCGGCGTGCGAGGGCGGGGAAGGCCCGTTCGTGAAAGGCCTGTATTTGCGCGCCAAGGCCCTGGAGTTGCTGGCCCTGGCCCTGCGCGACATTCTGCCGGCGCCGGCGGTCCGGGTTCCGGCACGCGATCGCAAGCGCATCGCGATGGCGTGCCGGCTTCTGGAGGACGATTACGGCCGGCGTTGGAGCACCGGGGCCTTGGCCCGCCATGTCGGGTTGAGCGAAAAGCGGCTTCAGGTCGGGTTTCGCCACCTCATGGGGGCGTCCTTGCATGCGTACCTGCGTTCGATCCGTTTGCGGGCCGCCATGACCTTGCTGGGCAACGGGCAGAGTGTGACCGAAACCGCCTACGCGGTCGGCTTTTCAAGCCTCAGTCACTTCAGCAAGGCCTTCAAGGACCACACGGGCGTTTCCCCACGTGAATGGAGAAACACGACCCCCTGAGGAGGCGGTGAAAGACTCACACCCGGGCCAGGGCCTGATCGAGATCGGCGATCAGGTCGGCTTCGTCCTCGATCCCCACCGACAGGCGCACGAAGGAGTCGGTGAGGCCCAGCGCCGCCCGGCGTTCGGGGGGGAGGGACGCATGGCTCATGGTGGCGGGGTGGCCAACCAGGCTTTCAACGCCCCCCAGGCTTTCGGCCAGCGCGAACAGCCGCAAGGCTTCCAGGAAGCGCACGGTGCCGGCGCGGTCGGTGGCCAGTTCCACGCTGACCATGCCGCCGAAGGCGCGCATCTGCTGGCGGGCCAGGGCGTGCTGGGGGTGGCCGACAAGGCCGGGGTAGTGAACCCGCGCGATCCCGGGATGGGCCTCCAGGTGGCGCGCCACGCTCAAGGCGTTGGCCGAATGCCGCTCCATGCGCAGCGCCAGGGTCTTGAGGCCGCGCAGGGCGAGGAACGAGGGGAAGGGATCAAGCACCGCCCCGGTGGCGTTTTGCAGGAAACCCAGCCGTTGGGCCAGATCCGCATCCTTGACCACCACCGCGCCCGCGATCAGATCCGAGTGCCCGTTCAGGTACTTGGTCGCCGAGTGCACCACGATGTCGATGCCCAGGTCGAGGGGGCGCTGGATCCAGGGCGTGGCGAAGGTGGAATCCACCACGCTCAGGATGCCCCGCGCCCGCGCGAGCCGGGCCACGGCGGCAAGGTCGGTAACGCTCAGGCGCGGGTTGCTGGGGGTTTCGATCCAGATCATGCGGGTATCGGGACGCAAGGCCGCTTCAAGGGCGCCGAGGTCGGTCGTGTCCACGAAACTGGTTTCAAGGTGGCTGGTGCGGGCCCGCACGGAGGCGAACAGGCGCCACGACCCCCCGTAGAGATCGGCCCCCGCCACCACATGGGCCCCGTGGTCGAGCAGGTCCAGCACCGTGTTTTCGGCCGCGAGGCCCGAGGCGAAGGCGAAGCCGTGGGTGCCGCCTTCCAGCTCGGCCAGCGCGCGTTCAAAGGCGGCGCGGGTGGGATTGCCCGAGCGGGCGTATTCCCAGGCCCCCGGCTGGCCGGGGGAGGGCTGGGCAAAGGTGGAACTGGCGTAGATCGGGGTCATCACCGCGCCGGTGGCCGGATCGATCCCGGGGCCGGCGTGGACGCTGAGGGTCCCCAGACCCGACGCGAAGGAGGGGGAGGCGGTCATGCGGCTTTTCCTCGTTGGGCGTTCAGGTAATCCATGCGGGTGATCAGGCCCAGGAACCGGCCCTGATCGACCACCAGCGCCACCCGGCCGCGTTCAAACAACGCGAGCAGGGCGTCAAGGGGCGCATCGGGGGCCAGGGTTTCCAGATCCGTGACCATGGCCCTGGCGACAGGGGCGCCAAACGGAAGGCCCCGCTGCAAGGCCAGCAACAGGTCGGATTCATCGATCAGGCCCACGCAGGACCCGTGCTCCAGCACCGGAAGCTGGGAAACATCGTGCAGCTTCATGCGCTGGTAGGCGATGCGCAGGGTTTCTTGCGGATCCACGCTGACCAGGGCGCCCTCGTCGGGGCGGCGGGCGATCAGGTCGCGCAGGTCGCCAACCGGGGCGCGCTCGGAAAGCCCCTGATCGTTCAACCAGGTGTCGTTGTACATCTTGGAAAGGTACTTGTTGCCGCTGTCGCACACGAAGGTGACCACCCGCTTGGGCTTGGTCTGGGCCCGGCAGTAGCGCAAGGCAGCGGCGATCAGGGTGCCCGACGACGAGCCGACCAGAATCCCCTCGTGGCGGAGCACGGCGCGCGCGGTGGCGAAACTTTCGCCATCGGAGATGGTGTAGGCGTGGCGGACCCGCGACAGGTCGGACACCGGAGGCACGAAATCCTCGCCGATGCCTTCCACCAGCCACGACCCGGCCTCGCCCACCTGGCCCGAGCGGGTGTACTCGGCCAGGATCGAGCCCTCGGGATCGGCCAGCACGATGTCGGTGGTCGGGGAAACGCGGGCGAAAAAGCGCGAAAGGCCGGTAAGCGTGCCGCCCGACCCCACGCCCGCCACCACCGCGTCCACCTGGCCGTTCAACTGCTCCCAGATTTCGGGGCCGGTGCCGGTTTCGTGGGCCCGGGGGTTGGCCGGATTGTTGAACTGGTCGATGTACACGGCCCCGGTTTCGTCGGCCAGACGCTGGGCCAGATCCTGGTAATAGGCCGGATGGCCCTTGCCCACGTCGGAGCGGGTCAACACCACCTCGGCCCCCAGGGCGCGGACATGGGCGATTTTTTCCCGGCTCATCTTGTCGGGGATCACCAGGGTCAGGCGATACCCGCGCCGGGCCGCGACCAGGGCCAGGGCCAGGCCGGTGTTGCCCGCCGTGGCCTCGACCAGCGCGCCCCCGGGGCGCAGGCGCCCTTCCTGCTCGGCCGCGTCGATCATCGAGACCGCGATGCGATCCTTGATCGAGCCGCTGGGGTTCTGGCTTTCCAGCTTGACGAACAGCTCGCAGGGGCCCGTGTCCAGGGTCTCCAGACGGACGATCGGCGTGCGGCCGATGTGGGAAAGAAGATCGACGGGCGCCATGGCCTTATCACTCCATAAACTCGATAGACTAATAGTATGTCCGATGCGGCTGCCCGCGTCAAGGAAAACCCGAGTGGTTTGTGGAGTACGAAAGGATTGCACGGTGTAAATGTGTTAAATAAGCCGGTGCCTTGTCAGGGTAGCGGCGCGAGCGGGCCCGGTTGGCTGGGGCAGGCGGCGGGAAAAGGGGCGGGCTTTTTACGAAGCCGCGTCCGAGGGGGGCGGGTTGGAGGCGGAGGCGGCTTCCAGCAGCGCGTCGGCGCTCAGGTCGGCCAGCGGGGGAAGGGGGCGGCCGTCGATCTCCAGGCGCAAGGAGACCTGGCGCCCTTCCGACACGGTGCGCAGGGTTTCAATCAATTCCTGAAGCTCGCCTCTTTTCTTGCGCCGGTCCATCAAGCTGACCACGGCGAGCACGGTTCCGGGAAGGGTGAGAACCATGCAACCCATGGTAAGGCCGGTGCCCAGGTCCAGACTGCGGTGGAGCGCGGGGGCGGGGGCCTCCTCGTGGTGCACGGTCGGGGTTTCCCCGAAAGTGCGGGCCAGCGCGGCGGCCACCCGGGGGGCGATGTCGTCGGCCTGCGGGCCGGCAAGGCGAAGAGTGACGGAATCGGTCATGGGTCGGGATCCTGGGGGGGGAGGGAGCGGAGGTGTTCCCAAGGCTGCGATCTCGTCCGCGCGGGCATCGTTGCCGAAGTGGCGAAACGCCTGCCGGGAGCGCTCCAGCACCGCGAGCGCCTCGGTCACCCGGCCGGCGGCGGCAAGGAACGGGCCGTGGATTGCCCCGAGCACCGCGATCCCATCCAGGCGTCCCAACTCGCACAGAATCTCGTAGGCGCGCGAAACCAGGGGGGCCGCTGCGGCAAATTCCTCGCGGGCCAAGTGGATTTGGGCGATCCCCCACAGGCTGGCCGCGATGCCGTCCGGGGCGCCGAGGCGCTGG
>NZ_BJZO01000097.1 GCF_007992075.1 Pararhodospirillum oryzae | reverse complement strand
CGTTCCCAGCCGGTGCGCGAGCGACTCCAGGTCGGCCTTGGTGGCCGAGTGGACCTCGGTGATCTCGCCGTGCAAGGCGGATTTCACCTCGGCGATCCCGACTTGCACCTCGGCAATCTTGGTTTCCAGGCGATGGGCCACCGCTTCCAGGTCCGCCTTGCTCGCGGCCTGGGTGTCCATGAAGTCGGAGAGGGCCTCGACCTGGGAGCGGGTGAAGCCGGCTTCTTCCAGACGAAAGGCATGAACGGGCATGGCGGGCCTCCCTTGTTCCTTGATGATGAGCGAACCCGCCCCCCGGCGCAAGACGCCCGCCCGCGCCCAGCAGAGCAATCGAGTGAACCGATTGCCCTGCCGTTTTTTTCGATGCCCTCAAGCGCCGGACGCGCACTCCGTGCGCTTGGCTCACGCGGCGGAAGCCGCGCGCCGCAGTCGCGGCGTTGAGCCCCCCCTTCCAAGGGCATCCAGGGCTTCACCCGATTGCCCGCCCGCGCCCAGGCCCGCCGCGCGCCCTCCTACACGGCCTCGTGGTAGGTGAACGATTCGCCTTCGAAGTTGGTCACGCGGAACACCCCGTCGGCGACCTTTTCCACGTAGGAAGGGCCCACCAGAACGTGCCCGCCGCCTTCGGCCGTATCCAGGCAGTAAAGCGGCATGGCCAGGCCCGAAACGCGGTCGTAGAGGCTGCGCACCAGGGCCACGCCCTCGTCGAGCGGCACCAGGAAGTGACGCAGGCCCGAAACCAGGTCCGGGTGATACAGGTAATAGGGCTTGACCCGCAGGCGCACGAGGCGGCTCCACAAGGTGCCCAGGCTCTCGGCCGTGTCGTTGATGCCCTTGAGCAGCGGGCACGCCCCCAGGCAGGGAATGCCGTTGTCCACCAGGGCGGCGATGGCGCGGCGGGCCTCGGGCGTCAGCTCCACCGCCGAATCCACGTGAATGACCACGTGGGGCGCCAGCCGTTCCTTGAAGGCGGCCAGCACCGCGACCAGCGCCGGCGTGATGCGAAACGGCAGCACCACCGGCATGCGGGTGTGAAACCGAACCAGGGTCACGTGGGGAATGGCGGCCAGGCGGGTCAGCAGGGCTTCAATCCGCCCCTCGCCCAGCACCAGCGGGTCGCCCCCCGACAAGATCACCTCGTCGATGCCCGGGTTCGCCGCGATATAGGCCAGGGCCGCCTCAAGGTCGGCCGCGCCCAGGGCCTGGTCCTGGGTGCGGTCCATGGCGCGGCGAAAACAGTAGCGACAGGTGGCGGCGCAGAAGTTGGCCGGGAACAGCAACACCTTGGTGGGATAGCGGTGGATCAGGCCCGGCACCGGGCTGTAGGCGTCCTCGGCGTTCACGGCTTCGAACAGGCCGGGGTGGGCGGCGCTGTCGACCTCGGCGCCCTGGGGCACGAACTGCCGGGCCAGAATGGTCCGGTCGGGCTCGGGCGCATGGCGCAGGCGATCGACCAGATAGGGCGACAGCGCCATTTTCAAGGCCCGGGTCGCGCCCAGCGCGCCGGTCCGCTGGGCCGGATCCAGGCCCAGCAGGTCGGCCAGGTGGTCAACGTCCGTGACCCGGTTGGCCATCTGCCAGTGCCAGTCCTGCCAGGTGGACAGGGGAAGGGTTTCCCAGCCGGGGATCCGGCGGTACGTTTCGGTGTGCATGCCCAAAAGTCCAGGAAGCGGGGGGAGGAGGAACAGCCCCCTTACCCCGGATCGCTTCCGCCGGCAACCCCCCCGCCCGCGCGGGCCCTGGCCGACAGGCCCCGGCCCGGGCTATGGATCGGGGGCGCCGTCAGCCCGTCTTCCCCCAGCCACGACCGGAACCCCATGCCGTCCCAGTCCGTTTCGCCCTCCGCGCCCTCCGCGCCCTTCGCGCCGCCCCGCGCCGCCCCGCCATACCTCGTGGTGACCGGCCCCACCGCCTCGGGCAAGTCGGCGCTGGCGCTGGCGCTGGCCCGGCGCTGGAACGGGATCGTGATCAATGCCGACAGCCTGCAGGTGTACCGCGACCTGCGCATCTTGTCGGCGCGGCCCGGCGCGGCCGACGAGGCCCGGGTCCCCCATCGCCTCTATGGCGTGCTGGACGGGGCCGAGGCCTGCTCGGTCGCGCGCTGGCTGGAGATGGCCGGCGAAGCGATGGCCGAGACCCGCGCCCAGGGACGGCTGCCGGTACTGTGCGGGGGAACCGGGCTGTATCTGAAGACGGCGCGCGATGGCCTGGCCGCCGTGCCCCCGGTGCCCGAGGCGGTGCGCGCCGAGGCCCGCGCCCGCCTGGAGCACGACGGCCCCGCCAGCCTTCACGCCGACCTTGCCCGGCGCGATCCGGGAATGGCCGAACGCCTGCGCCCCACCGACGGCCAGCGCATCGCCCGGGCGTGGGAAGTGATCGTCGCCACCGGGCGTTCGCTGGCCTTGTGGTGGCAGGAGCCAGCCTTGTGCCCGCCCCTGCCCGGCCGGCCGCTCACCGTGCTGGTCGATCCGCCGCGCGCGGTGTGCCGGGCCGCGTGCGACGCGCGCCTGGAGACCATGGTCAGGACCGGCGCCCTGGACGAGGTCGCCCGCCTGCTCGCGCGCGATCTGGATCCCGCCTTGCCGGTGATGCGCGCGGTGGGGCTGCCCGAGCTGGCCCTTCATGTGGAAGGCTCTCTTTCCCTGCCCGAGGCCCTGGCCCGCGCCCAGGCCGCGACCCGGCAGTACGCCAAGCGTCAGGCCACCTGGGCGCGCCATCAGCTGGCCCCCGACCGGGTGATTTCAAAACGGCTCGATGCGCAAGATTCGGAAAGCGAAGCGGCAGCGATGGATAATTTTATTCGGCAGTTTCTGTTGACCCCCTCGGCATGAGCGACTAGTCTCGCCTTCCCCTCCTGGGCCCCGCGCAGGAGGATCGTGACCGTGGGGACGCCGGCCCTGCTTCCTTCCGGGACGACCCCGACCGGCATCGTACAAGGGCGGAGCACCCCCCGTGCCCCGCCAGCCCTCTTTGAACAGGTGAAGGCAATGGTTGACCAGGAAAAGTCCGGTGCTGAGATTATTCTCAAGGCGCTTGCCGACCAGGGCGTGGACGTACTCTTCGGCTATCCGGGCGGTTCCGTCCTTCCCCTGTACGACGAGATCTTCAAGCAGAATCATATCCGGCACATCCTGGTACGCCACGAACAAGGCGCGGTACACGCGGCCGAGGGCTATGCCCGTTCCACCGGCAAGGTGGGCGTGGTGCTGGTGACCAGCGGCCCCGGGGCGACCAACGCGGTCACCGGTCTGACCGATGCCATGATGGACTCGATTCCGGTGGTGTGCTTCACCGGCCAGGTGCCCACGCACCTGATCGGCAACGACGCCTTCCAGGAAGCCGATACCACGGGCATCACCCGTCAGTGCACCAAGCACAACTACCTGGTGAAGAAGTCCGAGGATCTGGCGCGCGTCATCCACGAGGCGTTCCAGGTGGCGTCCACCGGACGGCCCGGCCCCGTGGTCGTCGACCTGCCCAAGGACATCTTGCTGCGTCCGGCCCCCTACGTGCCCCCCACCCGCGTGCGCCACAAGAGCTATCGCCCGCAGATCAAGGGCGACATCAAGGCCATTGAAGAGGCGGTGGATCTGATTGCCCACGCCAAGCGGCCGATTTTCTATTGCGGCGGCGGCGTGATCAACTCGGGGCCGCAGGCGTGCCAGCTGCTGACCCAGTTCACGCGCCTGACCGGCTACCCGCTGACCTTGACCTTGATGGGCCTGGGCGCGTTCCCGGCCTCGGACCCGCAGTTCCTGGGCATGCTGGGCATGCACGGGACCTACGAGGCCAACCTGGCCATGCACAACTGCGATGTGATGGTGGCCGTGGGCGCGCGCTTCGATGACCGGGTGACCGGCCGCCTGGATGCCTTCTCCCCCGGGGCGACCAAGATCCAGATCGACATCGACCCCAGCTCGGTCAACAAGAACGTGCCGGTGGACCTGCCGATCATTGGCGATGTCGGCCACGTGCTCGAAGACATGATCAAGGTGTGGAAGGCGCGCCAGTGCCGGCCCGACCAAGCGGCGCTGGCCGACTGGTGGAAGCGGATCGAGGAATGGCGCGCGCGCGACTGCCTGCACTATGAAATGTCGGACACGGTGATCAAGCCGCAGTACGCGATCCAGCGCCTCTACGAGCTGACCCGCGAGCGCGAGCCGCTGATCACCACCGAGGTGGGCCAGCATCAGATGTGGGCGGCCCAGTTCTTCAAGTTCGAGAAGCCCAACCAGTGGATGACCTCGGGCGGGTTGGGGACCATGGGCTATGGCCTGCCGGCCTCGATCGGGGTGCAGGTGGCGCATCCCGGCTCGCTGGTGGTCGACATCTCGGGCGAAGCCTCGTTCATGATGAACCTGCAGGAGCTGGCCACGGCGGTGCAGTACCGCCTGCCGATCAAGGTGTTCATCTTGAACAACCACTACATGGGCATGGTGCGCCAGTGGCAGGAACTGCTGCATGGTGGTCGTTACTCGGAAAGCTACTCGGAAGCCCTGCCCGACATCGTGAAGCTGGCCGAGGCCTTTGGCGCCACCGGCCTGCGGGTGGAAAAGCCGGCCGAGCTTGACGACACCATTCGCCAGATGATGGCCATTGATGGCCCGGTCCTGGTGGATGTGCGCGTGGATCCGTCCGAGAACTGCTTCCCGATGATCCCCTCGGGGGCGCCGCACTATCAAATGTTGCTGGGCCCGGCCGACAAGGAGAGCCAGCCGATTTCCAAGGAAGGGGCCATCTTGGTGTGATCAAGGCCGGCGCGGGGGGACGAGTCCCTTCCGCGCCGACGTTTTGTCGCGCTTGCGAGCCAACCCGTTGCGCGAGGGACCTCCCGCGGCCAGCCGTGCCGGACAGGGAGGCCCCGCCTTCAAGAACCGGAGGGAAACTCCCGTGTCCAAGACGACGGCGGCAGCCGAGCAGGAATTGGCGTGCCATACTATTTCCGTGCTCGTTGACAACGAGGCGGGCGTCCTGGCCCGCGTCATCGGCCTGTTTTCGGGTCGGGGCTACAATATCGAAAGCCTGACCGTGGCCGAGGTGAACACGCAAGAACACCTGTCGCGCATCACCTTGGTGACGCGTGGCACGCCGATGGTGATCGAGCAGATCAAGGCCCAGTTGGGGCGCCTGGTGCCCGTGCACAAGGTTTCCGACCTGACCGTGGAAGGCCCGCACGTTTCGCGCGAGCTGGCTTTGATCAAGGTGTCGGGAGCCGGCGAAAAGCGCGTCGAGTCGCTGCGCATCGCCGATATTTTCCGCGCCCGGGTGGTGGACAGCACCAACAGCTCGTTTGTGTTCGAAATCGTGGGCAAGACCGAAAAGATCAACGCCTTCATCGCGCTGATGGAGCCGCTGGGGCTGGCCGACGTGGCGCGCACCGGCGTGGCGGCCATCGCGCGCGGTTGCGATCCGCTATAGGCTTGGGGTACGCCAAGGGCTTGCCCGGCCCGATTTTCCCAAGGGCACACCCCGCAATACTGGAGGCCCGGCGCGCATTCGGCGCGATCCGGGCCGTTTCGAGGAAGGAACTCTGACCATGCGCGTGTATTACGACCGGGATGCCGATGTGAACCTGATCAAGGGCCGCAAGGTGGCCGTGATCGGGTATGGCTCCCAAGGTCATGCTCATGTGCTTAACATGCGGGACTCGGGCGTGGCCGAGGTCGCGGTGGGCTTGCGGGCTGGCTCGTCCTCGGCGCCGAAGGCCGAGAAGGAAGGGCTGAAGGTCATGACCCCGGCCGAGGCCGCCGCCTGGGCCGACGTGGTGATGATCCTGACCCCGGACGAGTTGCAGGCTGACCTGTACACCCAGGACCTGGCGCCGAACATGAAGGAAGGGGCGGCGCTGGCGTTCGCGCACGGCCTCAACATTCACTTCAACCTGATCGAGCCCCGCGCTGATCTCGACGTGTTCATGGTCGCGCCCAAGGGCCCCGGCCACACGGTGCGCGGCGAGTACGTGCGCGGCGGCGGCGTGCCCTGCCTGGTGGCGGTGGCCCAGAACGCCAGCGGCAACGCCATGGAGATCGCGCTGTCCTACGCCTCGGCGATCGGTGGCGGCCGTTCGGGCATCATCGAGACCACCTTCAAGGAAGAGTGCGAAACCGACCTGTTCGGCGAGCAGGTGGTGCTGTGCGGCGGCCTGACCGAGCTGATCAAGGGCGGCTTCGAAACCCTGGTCAACGCCGGCTACGCGCCCGAGATGGCCTACTTCGAGTGCCTGCACGAGGTGAAGCTGATCGTTGACCTGATGTACGAGGGCGGCATGGCCAACATGCGCTACTCGATCTCGAACACGGCCGAGTACGGCGACTACCGCACCGGCGAGCGCATCATCACCGACGAAACCCGCGCCGAGATGAAGCGGGTGCTCGACGACATCCAGTCCGGCCGCTTCGTGCGCGACTGGATGCTGGAGTGCAAGGCGGGCCAGCCGTCGTTCAAGGCGACCCGCCGGCGCAACGCCGAACACCCCATCGAGGAAGTGGGTGCTCGCCTGCGCGGCATGATGCCGTGGATCGCCGCCAACCGCCTGGTCGACAAGTCCCGGAACTAGGTGACTTCCCGGTGGTTCGTCTTGGCCGTTGACAAGCGGACCGGATCGACGTTTCACTGTCGAGCCGCGCGCCCGCCCCACCCCGGGGCGGGCGCGCGGACGCCACGCGAAGCGCTTCACACGCTGACAGGCTTTCCCAAGCACCCCGCGCGGTCCCGCCGGGGCTCTTCGATGGTTCGGGAAGTTTGCGACGACAGGCGGCGCGCGGACCCGTGCGGCGAACGAACGCACCCCGGCTCGTCCCTTTGAGGACGGCCCCGATTCACGAACGGCGAGCGAACAGCGATGTTTTCCAGAATGACCGGCCTGCTCTCTGCGGACATGGCCATCGACCTCGGTACGGCCAACACGCTGGTCTACGTGAAAGGCCGTGGAATTGTTCTCAATGAACCCTCCGTGGTCGCCATCGCCGATATCAAGGGCAAGAAACAGGTGCTCGCGGTCGGGGATGAAGCCAAGCAGATGCTGGGCCGCACCCCGGGAAATATCCAGGCCATCCGGCCCCTGCGCGATGGCGTGATCGCTGATTTCGAAGTCGCGGAAGAGATGATCAAGCATTTCATCCGCAAGGTTCACAACCGCCGCAGCTTCGCCAGCCCCATGGTGGTGATCTGCGTCCCCTCGGGCTCGACGGCGGTGGAACGGCGCGCGATTCAGGAGTCGGCCGAGGCGGCGGGCGCGCGGCGCGTGTTCCTGATCGAGGAGCCGATGGCCGCCGCGATCGGCGCCGGCCTGCCGGTCACCGAGCCCACCGGGTCGATGGTGGTCGATATCGGGGGCGGCACCACCGAGGTGGCCGTGCTGTCGCTGGGCGGCATTGTGTATGCCCGCTCGGTGCGCGTGGGCGGCGACAAGATGGACGAGGCCATTATCGCCTACATCCGGCGCAACCATAATCTTCTGGTGGGCGAAGGCTCGGCCGAGCGCATCAAGAAGGAAATCGGCTGCGCCTGCCCGACCGAGGACGGGGCCAACCGGACCATCGAGATCAAGGGCCGCGACCTGATGAACGGCGTGCCCAAGGAACTGTTGATCAGCGAAGTCCAGATCGCCGAAAGCCTGGCCGAACCGGTGGGCGCGATCATCGAGGCGGTGAAGGTGGCCCTGGAGCACACCGCCCCGGAACTGGCCGCCGACATCGTGGACAAGGGCATCGTGCTGACCGGCGGCGGCGCCTTGCTGACCAACCTGGATTACGTGCTGCGCGCCCACACGGGGCTGCCGGTTTCGATCGCCGATGATCCCCTGTCGTGTGTCGCCATGGGCACCGGGCGGGCCCTGGAAGAGATGAAGCGCCTGCGCAACGTGCTGACCAGCATGTACTAACTTTTCGTCGTTTTCGTCCCTTGCCGCCCTCCCCTTTCGCTCAACCGGCCCTGGGGATGGCGGCGGCTCCTCTCGAAAAGAACGGCGCAACGCGTGCGCATCTTGCCTGGCGACTGGCCTCTCTTCTTTCCCTGAACACCCCACTTCTTTTCTTCCCCGTCGGATCCCGGGGATTTTTCGCGCGAACCGGCCTCTTTTCAAGCTGGTCCCGGCATGGTCCAATGCGCCCTTGTTCTCCGATCTGCCCCGCGAGGATCGCGTGAAGCCGCCTTCGGCCCCCACCCCCCGCCTGAGTGCCCTGCGTGCCCTGTTGCATAAGTCGGCGTTTGTCGCCCTGGCCGGGCTGGCATTTGCCGTGATGCTGCTGGGCAAGGCTGATACCTTGTTGATCGAGCGCATGCGCGCAACCGTGATCGATGCCGCCGCGCCCTTGCTGGAAGTTCTGGCCACGCCGGCGGAAAACGTGGCGGCTGTGTTCGCGAACCTGCGCCAGCTTTCGGTGCTGCGGGCGGAAAACGAGCGCCTCAGCGAGGAAAACGACCGCCTGGGACGCTGGCAGGCGGTGGCGCGCCAGCTGGAAGCCGAGAACGAGGCCCTGCGCTCTCTGTTGCACTACGTGCCCGACCCCACGGCCCACACCATTTCGGCCCGGGTGGTGGCCGACACGGGGGGATCGTTCGCGCGCTCCCTTCTGGTGCTTGCCGGCGAGCGCAACGGGGTGCGCCGGGGCCAGGCGGTGTTGTCGGGGCAAGGGCTGGTGGGCACCATCGCCGATGCCGGACAGCGCTCCGCCCGGGTTTTGTTGCTGACCGACATCAACAGCCGCGTGCCGGTGTTGCTGGAGGAAAGCCGGGTGCGCGCCATCTTGATGGGCGATAACGACGACATGCCGCAACTGCGCTTTCTCAAGGAACGCGCCCAGGTGCGCCCGGGCGACCGGGTGGTGACCAGCGGCGACGCGCGCGTCTTCCCCCCGGGCATCCCCGTGGGCGTGGTGGCCAGCGTGGACGACAAGGGGGGCATCGGCGTTGACCTGTTCGTGGAACAAGGGCGCCTGGACGTGGTGCGCATCGTTGACTTCGGACTGAACGGTATCCTGCCCGACCAGGGCGGAATGTAGAGGGGGGGCCATGGTTCCGCGCGGGGCGCCCCGGGGCGACTACGACCCAACCCAGCCGACGCTGTGGCAGCGCCTGGACTGGCTGGCCCGCACCTTGGTGCCGGGTGGCCTGACCTTGGTCATGCTGCTGATCAGCGTGGCGCCGTCGCGGCTGCCGGGTTTCGTGCATGTCACGCCCATGGTTGCGCTGATCTGCGTCTATTACTGGGCGGTCACCCGTCCGGGGGCGCTGGGGTATGGCACCGCGTTCCTGCTTGGCCTGGTCGAGGACAGCCTGACCGGCGTGCCCCTGGGGCTCAGCTCGCTTGCCTTCCTGATCACGCAGGCCACCGTGGCCTCGCAGTACAAGTATTTCCTCGGCAAGCCCTTCCTCGTCACCTGGTGGGCTTTTTTTCTGATCGCGGCGGGCATCGCCTTGTTCAAGGGGCTGGCCCTTTCGGCCTATCATGGGCAGCTGATTACCATGACGGCCCTGGTGTTCAGTACCTTGCTCACCATTGCGATGTACCCTCCTTTTGCCTGGCTGCTGAGCCGGGTGAGCCATCTTGTTTTTCGGGAGTCGTAGGACCCATGCAGCGGGACGGCGACCGCTCCAAACTGTTCACCCGACGCGCCGCCGTGCTGGGCGGCGTGCAAAGTCTGCTGGTTTCCGCGCTGGTCGGGCGGCTCTATTACCTTCAGGTTGTCGAATCCGACCGCTACAAAACCATGGCCGAGGACAACCGCTTCAATCTAAGGCTCATTCCTCCGCCGAGGGGGTTCATTGTCGATCGCTTTGGCGATCCGCTGGCCATCAACCGCCAGAACTACCGGGTCAGCCTGATTGCCGAGGATATCCTGCGCCGGGCCCGGACCTCTTCCGAGCGGGACGCGGCGGTGGCGGTGACGCTGGATGCCCTGGGGCGGATCGTGCCCCTGTCGGACTACGACCGGGTCCGGGTGCTGCGTGACATGAAACGCCGGCGGGCCTTCGTGCCGGTGACCATCCGCGAGAACCTGACCTGGGAGGAAATGGCCAGCATCCAGGTCAACAAGCCGACCTTGCCCGGCATCATCATCGAGGAGGGCCTGACCCGCTTCTACCCCAAGGGACCGCTGGCGGCCCATTTGCTGGGCTACGTTTCCAGCGTGTCCGAGGAAGAACTGACCGGCGATCCCCTGCTGGAACTGCCGGGTTTTCGCATTGGCAAGCAGGGGGTGGAAAAGGTTTACGACCTGGTGCTGCGCGGGCAAAGCGGCACCAGCCGGGTCGAGGTCAACGCGGTCGGGCGGGTGATGGACGAGCAGACCACCGAGGAGGCCCGCTCGGGCCGCGAGGTGACGCTGACCATCGACATGCGCCTTCAGGAATTCGCGTCGCGCCGCTTGCAAGATGAAAGTGCCTCGGTGGTGGTGATGGACATCCACACCGGGGAAATCCTGGCGCTGGCCTCGATGCCAGCCTACGACCCCAACGCCTTCACCCGGGGACTGACCTCCCAGGAATGGCAGGCGTTGATGGCCAATCCGCGTTCGCCGCTGACCAACAAGGCGATCGGGGGGCAGTATTCGCCGGGGTCCACGTTCAAGATGGTGGTCGCGCTGGCCGGGCTGGAAGCCGGCGTGATCAAGCCCCATCAGACGGTGTTTTGTCCCGGTCACATGCAATTGGGTTCGCACCGTTTCCACTGCTGGAAGCGTGGCGGCCACGGCTCGCTCGACATGGTGGAAGCGCTGGCCCAGTCGTGCGACGTGTTTTTCTACGAGGTGGCGCGGCGCTGCGGGATCGACCGCATCGCCGACATGGCGCGGCGCTTCGGAATCGGCGAGCCGGTTTCGTTGGGCCTGCCGGGCGAACGCACCGGCCTGATGCCCAACCGCGCCTGGAAAAGCGCCACCATGGGCGATGTCTGGCACCAGGGCGAAACCCTGAACGCCGGCATTGGCCAGGGCTATGTCCTGACCACCCCCTTGCAACTGGCGGTGATGACCTCGCGTCTGGTCAATGGCGGGCTGAAGGTGGATCCGATCTTGTCGCGGATGCCCACCAAGCCCTCGCCCGAGGGCTTCCTGGCCGCCAATGCCGCCGATCCTGCCCCGCCGGCCTCGATGGGCATCGCCAAGATGCACCTTGATGTCGTGCGCGCGGGCATGATGGCCGTGGTCAACGGCGCGCGGGGCACGGCCCGCGCGGCGGCGATTCCGGTGCCGGGCTGGGAAATGGGCGGCAAGACCGGCACCACCCAGGTGCGCCGGATTTCCATGCGCGAACGCGAAACCGGCGTGCGCAGCCAGGACGAATTGCCCTGGGAATTACGCAACCACGCCTTGTTTGTGTGCTACGCACCGGAAAGCGCGCCCCGCTACGCCCTGGCCCTGTGCGTGGAACACGGCGGCGGCGGCTCCAGCGCGGCGGCGCCGATCGCGCGCGACATCATGCTGGAAACCCTGCGCCTGGATCCTTCCCGGCTTCGCCCGGGCGAGGAAATTCCGGTTTCGGCCCTGCCCCCCCGGGCCCGGGCGTTGCTGGAAGAAACCACGGGCGCCGTGGCGGCCGGGGCCGCCGATGCCAGCGACGACGCCGAGGAAACCGGGGACAGTGGCGACACGCCCCAAGCCCGTTAGGGTTTGTCTTTTCGGGAAAGGCGAAGCCTCCCTTTCCCCGGCCCCCTCCAGGCCCGCCCTGGCGCCCTGGGCCTTGACCCCTGGCCAGACGCGTGGCCGGGAAAGACGCTCCCTCACGCCCGATGCAAGGGGGCCTTGCTGTCCCACGCGATCCTCCAAGGATTATCCGTCATGAGACACGCGCACGAGTTTTCCTCTCCCCGGCTGCGACGCGGCGAACTGTCGCTGGGTGAAAAATTCTGGCAAATCAGCTGGTCCCTGGTTCTGCTGGTCACCCTGACCGGGTGCGTGGGCCTGGTCATGCTGTATTCGGCCGCGGGCGGGGACTGGGAACCATGGGCCGACCGCCAGGCGGTGCGCCTGATGATCGGTTTTGTCCTGATGGTCGGGATCGCGGTTGTCGACATTCGCTTCTGGATCCGCAACGCGTACACGTTTTATGCCGTGGTGCTGGTTCTTCTGGTCGCGGTGGAGATCCGGGGCACCATCGGCATGGGCGCCCAGCGCTGGATCGATCTGGGTTTTTTCCAGTTGCAGCCGTCCGAGGTCATGAAACTCGCGTTGGTTCTTTCCCTGGCCCGCTATTATCACAGCGCCCATCCCGACGACGTGCGCCGCCTGCCGTTTCTGATTCCCCCCGCGCTGATGACCCTGGTGCCGTTTGCCCTGGTGCTCAAGCAGCCCGACCTGGGCACGGGGTTGATGCTGGTGGCGGGGGCGGCCGCCGTGTCGTGGCTGGCGGGGGTGCGCATCTGGGTGTTCGCGCTGGCCGGCATTGCCGGGCTCGGCGCCATCCCGGTGGCCTGGCAGTTCCTGCACGATTACCAGAAGCAACGGGTGCTGACCTTCCTGAACCCCGAAAGCGACCCCCTGGGCTCGGGCTATCACATCTTGCAGTCCAAGATCGCGCTGGGCTCTGGCGGCGTGTTCGGCAAGGGGTACATGAACGGGACCCAGGCCCACCTCAACTTCCTGCCCGAAAAGCAGACCGACTTCATTTTCACCATGCTGGCCGAGGAATTCGGCATGGTGGGCGGGCTGATTTTGCTGTCGCTGTACGTGATCTTGCTCATTTATGGCTTCGCCATCGCGCTGCGCTGCCGCCACCAGTTCGGCCGCCTGGTGGCACTCGGGGTCAGCACCATGTTTTTCCTCTACGTGTTCATCAACATCGCCATGGTGATGGGGCTGATCCCGGTGGTGGGGGTGCCCTTGCCCCTGATCAGCTATGGCGGCACGGCGTTGCTCAATCTGATGATGGGGTTTGGCTTGCTTTTGTGCGTTTTCGTCCATCGCGACGTGCAAATGGGACGCCGGGGAGGCTTCGACGACTGACGGCGCCGGACCTTGCGGAAAAAAGCGCTTTTCCTGGAAAAAAGCCCTTGCCGGGAGGGCCGTCGCTTGGTAGATAACACCCCCTCGGCGGCACCCACCGGCCCC
>NZ_BJZO01000096.1 GCF_007992075.1 Pararhodospirillum oryzae | reverse complement strand
CTCGGATTACTCTAGGAAAGCGCGGGGCGCGTTCGGGGATGTCGCTCCCCTGAAAAAACGCCCTTAATCTCGTAAAGAGATTATTTCTAAAAACACTCCTCCTCAAGTTTCTTGAGGGCGGCGAGGGCTTCCTCGTCGTCCTGGTCCTCGAACAGCTCCACCATGTAGTAAACATGGGAGTGCAGCAAAAGCAGCTTGTCGGTGATCGCGTTTTCTCCCTGCTCGGCCTGGGCCAGCCGGGTCTTGAAGCGCTCCCACAACGCATTGGCATGCTCGGGATCGTCAATGTAACGCTGCAGGTGGTCCATCACCCGGCGCATGTTGCCTTCAAAATCGATGGTGCGGAAACTCACGTACCGTTCTGGAACGGCGTAGGCACTCCTCCCCTCGGTGCCGGAAGGCGACGATGGGCTGGGGCTCGAAGAGGTGGTCATGAAAGGGCACCCTTTGTCTTGGAGAGGGCCGTGGACACGGGCCAGGCCCCCCCGGGAGAATGGAAAGGGGGAGGTCGGTAAACGGTGCCATTGACGCCCGACAAGAACAATCGCCCGCGCGTGAACCGCATGCGGCGCGCACGAACGGGCAGCCTTTTGCATGAATGACATAAAAAAGGGCCCCGAGCGGATCGGGGCCCTTTTTGTTCGTGTGCGTTCAGATCCACGAAGGGACAGGTGCGACGCCGCACCACCCGAACCTGAAACACCAGGGGACGGCGCCACATGCCTGAAAAAGCACGCCAGTCCCCCACCCGAGAAAACGGGCTTTATTCCTTGACGTCGGCGGCAACCTGCATCTTCACGATGCGGTCGGGATCGGTCACGCTGCCGTTGGCGCGGGGATCACCCTTCTTGATGCGGTCCACCAGATCCATGCCTTCAACCACCTGACCCCAGATGGAATACTGACCATCCAGGTGGGTGGCCGGGGCCAGCATGATGAAGAACTGGCTGTTGGCGCTGTTGGGATTGCTGGTACGCGCCATCGACAGCACGCCCCGCACGTGGCGGGCCTTCGACGAAGGGCTGAACTCGGCCGGCAGGTCGGGCAGATCCGAGCCGCCCCGCCCGGTGCCGGTGGGATCACCCCCTTGCACCATGAAGCCGTCAATCACCCGGTGGAACGGGGTCCCGTTGTAAAAGCCCTGACGAGTCAAGGTCTTGATGCGTTCCACATGCTTGGGCGCAAGATCGGGGCGCATCTCGATGACGACCCGGCCATAGGGCAGGTCCATGTACAAGGTGTTTTCCAGGTCGGCGGCGGCGGCTTCGGTCATGACGACTCCCAGGCTGGCCAAAAGGACGCTTATGGTCCGCAAGAACGAAAACAAACGCTTCTTCATCAAGGTCCCCTTCGTTTCAGACAGAAAACCAGCAGAAGCTTCCAATGAACGGGCCCCCGCGCCGGCGGGGGAGTTCGGGCCTGCGCGATCAGGACACCTCGCCGGTCCCGGCCTGGGCATCCAGCTCGGCGAAACGGGTGAGCAGATGACGGTGCACCGAGGCGGGCACGAATCCGGAGATGTCGCCACCCAGACGCCCGATTTCCTTGACGAAGCGCGACGAAATGAACTGGCAGCCCTCGGAAGCCATCAGGAACACGGTCTCGATCGAGGCATTGAGGCGCGAATTCATGCCGCACATCTGGAATTCGTATTCGAAATCCGAAACCGCCCGCAGGCCCCGCACCAGCATCGATGCCCCGCGCTGAACCGCGAAATCCATCAACAGGTTGGAAAAGGGCACCACCTCGATGCGGGCACCCCTGGCGGTCAGGGGCGCCAGGACTTCCTCGACCATGGCCACCCGCTCGTTGAGCGAGAACAAGGGACCCTTGCCGGCGTTGGCCGCCACCGCCACCGTCAGACGATCGACCAGCCGCGTCGCCCGGGCGATGATGTCCAGGTGGCCGTTGGTCACCGGATCAAAGGTGCCGGGATAAATCCCGATCCGCTCATGACCCATTCTCGATCTCCGTTCCCTGCTCCGGATTCTCGTCCGGTTCCCTGTCCTCGCCGGTCCCGTTGCCCTCGGTTCCGTCCCCGCCCGACACATCCGACAGCGGCGCCACCGACACCACCCGTTCGCCCTCGGACAGGCGGAACAAGGTCACGCCCTGGGTCTTGCGGCCGGCGATGCGCACGTCGTTGACCGGCATGCGGATCAATTGCCCGCCATCGGTGATCATCATCACCTGGTCGTCGTGGCCGATGGGGAACGAGGCCACGACCTCGCCGTTGCGCTCGCTCATTTCAATGTTGGCGATGCCCTGGCCGCCGCGTCCGACCACCCGGTATTCATAGGCCGAGGTGCGCTTGCCGTAGCCGCGCGCGGTCACGGTGAGGATGAATTCCTCGACCACCGCCAGACGCTCGAACTCCTCGGGGCTCAGGGTTCCGGGTTCGGCGTCCAGGGTGCTGTCGTCCTCGCCCTCCCCGCTGGCCCGGCGCAGGGCGCTGGCCTGCTTGAGGTAGGCGGCCCGTGCCTCGGCCGAGGCCTCGACGTGGGTAAGGATCGACAGGCCGTTGACCCGGTCGCCATCGGCCAGGCGGATTCCCCGCACCCCGGTCGAGGTGCGTCCGGCGAACACCCGGACCTCGGCCACCGGGAAACGGATGGCCTTGCCCTGGTTGGTGGTCAGCAGCACGTCGTGGTTTTCGGTGCAGGTGGCCACGCCCACCAGATGGTCGCCCTCATCCAGCTTCATGGCGATCTTGCCGTTGGCCATGATGTTGGTGAAGTCCGACAGCCGGTTGCGTCGGACGTTGCCGGTTTCGGTCGCGAACATCACATCCAGGTCGCCCCAGGTGTCTTCGTCCTCGGGCAGAGGCATCACGGTGGTGATGCGCTCGTCCTCGGACAAGGGCAGCAGGTTGACCATGGCCTTGCCCCGGGCCTGGGGGGTGCCCAGCGGCAGGCGGTAGACCTTGAGGCGGTAGACCAGTCCGTCGGACGAGAAGAACAGCAACGGCGTGTGGGTACTGGCCACGAAGATCGAGGTCACGAAATCCTCGTCGCGGGTGGACATGCCGGTGCGCCCGCGCCCGCCCCGGCGCTGGGCCCGGTAGGTGGCCAGCGGCACCCGCTTGATGTAGCCGGTGCTGGTGACGGTCACCACCATGTCCTCGCGCTGGATCAGGTCCTCGATGTCGTGTTCGAACTCGTTTTCCTCGATCTCGGTGCGCCGGGGCGAGGCGTAGGCCTCCTTCATTTCGACCAGCTCGGCGCGCAGGATTTCGTACAGGCGTGCGTGGGAGCGCAAGATGCCCAGGAATTCCTCGATCTTGAGGCCGATCTCGCCCAGTTCCCCGTGAACCTTGTCGCGCTCCAGGCCGGTCAGGCGGTGGAGCCGCAGGTCCAAGATGGCGCGGGCCTGTTCCTCCGACAGCCGGTAGCAACCGTCGACCACGGTGCGCCCGGGCTCGTCGATCAGACGGACCAGGGGCTCCACGTCCTCGGCCGGCCAGTCGCGGGCCATCAGCTGATCGCGCGCGGTCTGGGGGTCGGACGCGGCCCGGATCAGGGCAATGATTTCGTCGAGGTTGGCGACCGCGATGGCGAGGCCGACCAGGGTGTGCGCCCGCTCGCGGGCCTTGCCCAGCTCGAAAATGGTGCGCCGCCGGATGACCTCCTCGCGAAACGCGATGAAGGCTTCAAGCATGGCGCGCAGGGTCATCAACTGCGGCCGCCCGCCGTTGAGCGCCAGCATGTTGACCCCGAACGAGCTTTGCAGGGGCGTGAACCGGTAGAGCTGGTTCAGCACCACCTCGGCCACCGCGTCGCGCTTGACCTCGATCACCACGCGCACGCCGCGACGGTCGGATTCGTCGCGGATGTCGGAAATGCCTTCCAGCTTCTTGTCGCGCACGAGGTCGGCGATTTTTTCGACCATCGCCGCCTTGTTGACCTGGTAGGGCACCTCGGTGACCACGATCGCCTGACGGTCGCGGGCCATGTCCTCGATCTCGCAGCGCCCGCGCATGACGATCGAGCCGCGCCCGGTCAGGTAGGCGGCGCGAATGCCGGCCCGTCCCAGCACCAAGCCCCCGGTGGGGAAGTCGGGGCCGGGCACCAGGGTCAGCAGGTCCTCGTCGGTCAGGGACGGGGTGTCGATCAGGGCGCAACAGGCGTCGATCAGCTCGCCCAGGTTATGGGGCGGGATGTTGGTCGCCATGCCCACCGCGATGCCCCCGGCGCCGTTGACCAGCAGATTGGGGAACCGGGCCGGCAGGACAACCGGCTCGCGGGTGGTTTCGTCGTAGTTGGGCTGGAAATCGACCGTGTCCTTTTCGATGTCGTCCAGCAAGCTGTGCGCCGCCTTGGCCAGGCGGGCCTCGGTGTAACGCATGGCGGCGGCCTTGTCGCCGTCCATGGATCCGAAGTTGCCCTGCCCGTCGATCAAAGGCAGGCGCATGGAAAAGCCCTGGGCCATGCGGACCATGGCGTCGTAGATCGCCTGGTCGCCATGGGGATGGTACTTACCCATGACGTCGCCAACGATGCGGGCCGATTTGCGGTAGGGTTTGTTGAACTCGTATCCGTTCTCCTTCATCGAGAACAAGATACGGCGGTGGACCGGCTTCAGGCCGTCACGCACGTCGGGCAGGGCGCGGCTGACGATCACGCTCATGGCGTAATCCAGGTAGCTGCGCCGCATTTCCTCGGCGATGGAAACGGGGGAGATGTCCGGATCGGTCGGATTTGGCGGGTTGGTGCTCAACGCTGAACGATTCCATCACGTCCCGGCGTCCACGCCCAAGGAATGGGGCGGAAGGCCGGGGGGAAACCGGATTGACGTCAACCCGGTGGGAAGGCCGGCCCCGAACGAGCCGCCTTACCTGAGAAAGTCGCGGGACTGTAGCAGACGCCACGCCCCCCGGCAACGGCCGACTTAGGTCATGCCGGGGCTGTTTACCCCTTGATCTGGAATTGTTTTTCCGTGCAGTGCCCCGGAGGTCCGCCCCCCTTCCCCCGTGGCCCGCGCCTCAAACGGAAAAGGCGCCCCAAGGGGCGCCCATCCGATGAAATAAGTTGGTCGGAGCGACTGGATTCGAACCAGCGACCCCTTGACCCCCAGTCAAGTGCGCTACCAGGCTGCGCCACGCTCCGACCGAAGCAATCGCCCTGACCACAAGGGCCCTGGCGAGGGGGAGGAACCCGGTGTCCCGGGGTCCGTCGGGAGGCGCAATGTAGCCAGAACCCCCCTCCCCGGCAAGAGAAAAAAACGCGATATCGGTTTTTTTAGCGCTCGCTCAGCGCGAGCCGCACGCCGAACAGAACGAACATCCCCGCCATGGTGCGCCGCAGCCACGTAACCACCCGAGGGCGCATCAGCAGGGCCTCGCGCACCCGCGCCGCGAACAGACCGTACATCACGAACACGACCAAGGTCACGAACATGAACACCAGCCCCAGCACGGTCATGGTCAGCGTGCCCCCGGCCGCCTGGGCCGGCACGAACTGGGGCAGGAACGCAAGGAAGAACACCGACAGCTTCGGGTTCAGCAGATTGAGCGCGATCCCCCGGCCAATCACCGTCCGCGCCCGGGCGGGCACGCGCGGCCCCTCGTCCAGGCGCAAGGCATTCTTGTCGCGCCACAGTCCCCAAGCCATGTAGAGCAAGAACGCCACGCCCAGGATCTTGAGCCCCTGGAAGGCCAGGGCACTGGCATGCAAGACCGCCGCCACGCCCAGCACGGCGGCCAGCAGATGAGGCACGATCCCCAGCGTGCAGCCCACGGCGGCAATCGCGCCTTGCCGTGCTCCCCCCGCCAATCCCATGGTCAGGGTGTAAAGCACGCCGGTCCCCGGAATCAGGGCAACGACCAACGAGGTGAGCAGGAATTCGGGACTGATCATCAAAAAGCCCTCCCTTGGGGTGGCGATGAAAGCAGGCCATGAAAAAAGGGGCCCCACCAACCGGTTGGGGCCCCCGATGCCATCCGGCGAAAAACCGCCGGTTAGCGCTTGGAGAACTGGAAGCTGCGGCGGGCCTTGGCGCGGCCGTACTTCTTACGCTCGACGGCGCGCGGGTCGCGGGTCAGGAAGCCCACGGCCTTCAGGGCCTTGCGCAGTTCGGGATCGTAGTCGCACAGGGCGCGGCTGATGCCGTGACGCAGGGCGCCGGCCTGACCCGACAGACCACCACCGGCCACGGTGCACACCACGTCGAACTGCTGGGCGGTGTTGGTGACCACGAACGGCTGGTTGATCACCATGCGCAGCACCGGACGGGGGAAATAGGCGTCCAGATCACGGCCGTTGACCGTGATGCGCCCCGACCCGGCCTTGACCCACACGCGGGCCACGGCGTCCTTGCGTCGACCGGTGGCGTAGCTGCGCCCCAGTTCGTCGCGCTTGGGCTCGCGGCGCTCGGGAGCCGTCGCGATCGATCCCGCCGCCTGCTTCAGATCCTCGAAGGACTTGATTTCGTCGGCCATGGATCAGGCGCTCCTCTTGTTCTTCGGATTCAGGGCGGCCACGTCCAGGATCTCGGGCTGCTGCGCCTCGTGAGGATGGGCCGGGCCGGCATAAATGCGCAGCTTGCCGAACTGGGCCCGGGCCAGGGGACCGCGCGGCATCATGCGCTGCACCGCCTTGGAGATCAGGCGGTCGGGGTGGGCCCCGTCGCGGATCTGCCCCAGGGTGCGGCTCTTGATGCCACCGGGATGGCCGGTGTGCCAGAAAAACCGCTCGTTGGCGGCCTTGTTGCCGGTCAGGTGAACCTTCTCGGCGTTGATGACGATCACATGATCGCCCGTGTCGATGTGAGGCGTGTACATGGGCTTGTTCTTGCCCCGCAGCAAATCAGCCACGATCACGGCAAGACGGCCGAGAACGACGCCTTCGGCGTCGATCACGTACCACTTCCTTTCCACCTCGGAGGGCTTCGCGGAATAGGTTCTCATTGTTTCTTTCTTTGTTGCTTCCGACCAAGCCCGCGCCCGGACGTGTCGGGATCGGACGACTGGGCGGCACCATAACAAAAGAGGGATCGCCTCCCTTGCGGGAAGCGAGGGGGCGGAGTATGCCAGGATCGCCGGCCCTGTCAACACACATTTTTCACTTATAAAACAGGGGACTACGAGTGAGGTATTTGGATGCGCCAGCCTAGTGGCCTGATTTGCGGTTCTTTTTCTCGTTTTCTCCCGACACGGTGCCAGGATCCGCCTTTTCGCCGCGCCTTCCATTGCGCGCGCCCTCGGGCCCGCGATAGGTTTTGGGGCGCCTTGCGCGCGGCCTTGCGTCCGTTCCCGACAGACCAGGAGGCTTCCCCCATGAGTGCCCCCACGAGCGCCCCCATGATGAGCGCATGCGATCCGATCTTGCTTGCCGAGACCCACGAGGGCGTGCGCACCTTGACCTTGAATCGCCCCCAGGCCCGCAACGCCTTGTCGGTGGCCCTGATGGGCGCGTTGCAGCAGGCCCTTGACGACGCCGGTGCCGACGACGCGGTGCGGGTGGTGATCCTGGCCGCGCGGGGCCCGGTTTTCTGCGCGGGCCACGATCTGCGTGAAATGCGGGCCAACCCCGGCGCCGTTGCCTACGAAGCCCTGTTCACCCAGTGCGCGCGCCTGATGATGACCCTCGTGCACCTGCCCAAGCCGGTGATCGCCTGCGTGCACGGCATGGCCACGGCGGCCGGGTGCCAGCTGGTGGCCTCGTGCGACCTGGCGGTGGCCGCCGAGGAGGCCCGCTTCGCCACCCCGGGCGTCACCATCGGCCTTTTTTGCTCCACGCCCATGGTCGCGCTCAGCCGGGCGATCGGACGCAAGAAGGTGATGGAAATGCTGCTGACCGGCGAGCCCCTCGACGCGTCCACCGCTCTTGCCCATGGATTGATCAACAAGGTCGTGGCCCAGGCGGATCTCGTGCGCGAAACCACCGCCCTGGCCCGAAGCATCGCCGACCGCTCGCCCTTGACCGTGGCCCTGGGCAAGGCGGCGTTCCAGCGTCAGATCGACATGCCCCTGGAACAGGCCTATGCCTATGCCAGTGCCATCATGACCCGCAACATGATGGCCCGGGATGCCGAGGAAGGCATTGACGCCTTCCTGGAAAAGCGGGCTCCAACCTGGTGTGGACGTTGATGAAACCGGTCTTTCTCGCAGTCTTGCTTCTGGTGGCCGCGTGCGCCGCGCCCCGCCCCCCCGAAGGCCCCCGGCGCATGGCCGTCCCCCCCTACCCCGACCAGAACGGCTTTGTGTGGTGCGTGCCCTATGCCCGCTATGTTTCGGGGGTGGCGCTTCAAGGCGACGCCGACGAATGGTGGTATAAGTCAGGCGCGAGCTATGCGCGCGGCACCGAGCCCCGGCTGGGCTCCGTGCTGGTCTTGCGTGCCGGGTCGCGTCTGCCCGACGGGCACGTCGCCGTCGTCACCACCTTGGAAGACGCGCGCCACATCCAGGTCAGTCATGCCAACTGGGGATGGGACGGCAAGACACGGGGCAAGGTTTACGAAAACATGCCCGCCGAGGACATTTCCGCCGCCAATGACTGGAGCCTGGTGCGCTTTCTTCACCCGGAGGTGGGCACGTTCGGGCGCCCCTACCCCGCCTACGGCTTCATCTACCCCTGAACCGACAACTACCCCTGAACCGACAACGGGGCGACCGACACCGGGCAGCGGGGGATCGCGAGGAAAAAGCGATCCCCTTTCCTTTGTTTGCCCGGCGCGACAACCCAGGCTCAAACGACAACCCGCCCGCTGGCCGATGCCACCGGGCGGGAGGGGATCATGCGATCCGGCTTACGCTCTTCCCCCGGAAGGGGAAGACCCAGCTCAAGAAGAAAGCCTTACAGGCCCTTCTCGATGAAGCCCTTGAACAGGTACTGGGACAGCGGGCCACCCATGGCGAACAGGTGAATGATGGTCACCACGACGACCAGGATACCAGCGCTCGCGAACAGGGCCTGAGCGGGGTTAACCAGCAGCCAAACTCTCCACATGGCATTCGCCTCCAAAAAGCAGGGAAAGACAAAAAACCAAACCAGCCTTGGCGATCACACTCCCCGGGAGCCCGCCCGGAGAAGAGGATCTCCGGTTCTCTTAGAACCAGGGCAGGTAGGTGTAGGTGAAGATGTGAGCGAAAGCGGAGAGCACCACCCACACGCCCAGGCCCTTGGTGTACCAGCAGTGGAATTCCTGGGCTTCGGCTTCGGTCAGACCCGACGGGTAAACCTTGGTGTTGTCAGCCATGATAATCCCTCCACAAGATCGTTGGTGAAGCCAGCCTGGATAAGGCCGACATTCGACAAAGGGGTAGGACTTAACTTCAAGAAAGACATGAATACATGGATGCATCCCGTTTCTTTCTCGAAGTGGCGAGAAACACTGTTGTGTCCGCCGCCCGTCTTGATGAGGACAATACCAAGCCCGCCGGGGGTGTCAAGCGAGAATATGGCTGAAATGTGTTTGGGATCCGCTCCGATTCAAAACGAACCATGTTCTAGAACTTCAGTTCATTCGCCGGCCATGGCGAACAAAAAAGGAACATCAGCCGCCCGGGGGAGGACCGGCCAAAACCAGGGCGCGTTTTCAGTGATTTCATCCCCTTTGTTTCGCGATGCCGGGCCACGCCCATGGCCACGGCTTGAAGAGCCTCCCCCTTCGACCTAAATGGCTTGGTTCCCCTCCCGACACGCCGGACGAGGGAAGAAGAGGAAGGACAAGCGATGAGCCAGCTCAAACACGCCACGGCGCTTGCCCTGGCGGCGGCGATTGTGGTGGGCGCCTGGGGGCTGCCGGCCCGCGCGTGGGCGGAAGGGCCCGTGGTGGAGCACCTCACGGCTTCCCAGGTTGAACAGATTCTTCAAAGCCAGGGGTTCACCAACATCACCACCGATCAGGACGGCGATCTGGTCGTCATGATGCAAGGCGTCAAGGTGTTGGTTCTGATTGGATCAAACAAGGGCACATCCATCGACATGCAGTTTTCGATGTCGGGAACCCAGGCCACGATGGAAAAAGTCAATACCTGGAACAAGACCCGTCGCTATTCCCGGGCCTATCTGGATGACGACGGGGATCCGGTGCTGGAGGCCGAGCAGGACCTGGCCGGCGGCGTGACCACCGCCCGCCTGGTCGATTTTTTCCAAACCTTTGTCCAATCCCTTTCCACGTTCAGCCGGGAGGTCCTGTAACGGGCGACTCCCGAGCCGCTCTTCAGCCCGTCGACGAAAGCTCAGCCTGGGCGGCGGCCAGGGCCTCGCGGCCGGCCTCGGTCAGGCGGTACAAAAAGGGATACTCGATTCGGAACCCCTCGGGATGGCGGTCGGGCTTGGGGGCCCACATGCGTTCGCCTTCCAGGAAACGGCGGCGGATCAACAAGTCGGCCACCGCGCCGTCGCCCACCAGTTCCCCCGAACGCACATCGACGATTTCGATTTCCGGCCAAAGGTTATCCCCGGGCCGCAACCCCGGGAAGGGCGCCCCTTGCAAGATCCGGATTTCCTCGGGCGTCAGCATGAGTTTCTTCCTTTCCTTTTCCACCCATCGGCGTCACAGACCGCCCTCAAGCAGCGGATGACGGACCCGGTCGCCGGCTTCGAGCGATAAAAGCTCGGCCGTGCCGGCGTTGATTTCCAAAACCGCCGCGGCCGGAAACGGCGCCGTGATCAGGCTTTCGTCCTGGGGCTTCGTGTTGCGCACCACATGCACGATCCAGCCGCGATCATCAAGAAACAGCATGTCCAGCGCGACCAGGGTGTTTTTCATCCACATGGTTCGGGGCGCCGTGTCGCCCCACACGAACAGCATGCCGGCGTCGGCGGGCAGATTCTTGCGATACATCAACCCCACGGCCCGCTGCTGAGGGGTGGTGGCCACTTCCACCTCGAACGGAACCTGGCGCCCGTCCTGGGTTTCGATCACCAGGTGGGAACGGGGCAACGGAGCGGGCTCGGCCGCCCCCCCCGGCATGGAACCCGCCGCGCCCTGGCCCCAGGAAGGGGCCAGGCCCCCCAGCACGATCACGGCAACGATCGCCATGGCCTTGAGAGGCTTCATCATCTGACTCCACGTCATGCGCTTCGCTCCTTGATTGATAAAATTGAAAACAAAATACTGGTAAATATATATCAATAAAAATTCATTATTCTTGCCGGAAAGACGTTTTATACTTGCAAGAAAGAATTCTCGGGATTAATATTTGTCCCAGGTCGCAAGGGGAGAGCCCCCGGCTTTCATAGCTGATCTCCTTGTCGATCAAAAGCCCAGCCGGGAAACGCCCCCGACTGCCCCCTGTTTCCCGGCCGGATGGACGTCGCGCAGGTCTTCCTGCGCGACGTTCCTCTGTTCAGGCCCTGCGCGATCCTCGCCGTCTTCCGCCCTGAAAGTGGTTTCCCGGGGGCGAAAAAAGCATTAGGGATGATCGGACCCTCGGCCCGATGCGATGAGTCGCCTTGTCATGCCCCCCGCCCCTGCCCTCCCGCCCCCTTCCTTGCGCGCGTCCGCGGGGCCTGAACGAGGCCTGCGGGTTTTCATCGACCGACTCGACCTCGGGGACCGTCCCTTGTTCCAGGATCTGACCCTGGAAGCGCCCCTTGGGGCCTGGACCTGCCTGCTGGGCCCCAGCGGAGTCGGAAAAAGCACCCTTCTGCGCCTGGTCGCGGGCCTGGAAACCGGGGGCACCCCCGGCCCGAACACCCGGATCACCGACGATACCGGACAGCCGCTGGATGGCCGATGCGCCTACATGGGCCAAGGCGATGGCCTGCTCCCCTGGCTTGATGCCGTGCGCAACGTGGCGCTGGGGCCCCGGCTGCGCGGGCGTCCCACCCCGGCCGACCGGGACCGGGCCCTGGCGCTGCTGGCCCAGGTCGGGCTGGCCGCCCACGCCCATGACCGGCCTGGCACCTTGTCGGGCGGCATGCGCCAGCGGGTCGCCCTCGCCCGGACCTTGATGGAAGACCGGCCCGTGGTCTTGATGGACGAGCCGTTCAGCGCCCTGGATCCCCCCACCCGCCTGCGCCTGGGCGATCTCGCCGCCACCTTGCTGGCCGGGCGCACCGTGATCCTGGTCACGCACGACCCGCTGGAGGCCCTGCGCCTGGGGCACCACGTGCACGTGCTGGCCGGCCGCCCTGCCCGCCCGGGCGATGCGATCCGGCCCGACGGCACGCCGCCACGCCCCCCCGGCAGCGCCGCCGTTCAAACCTGGCACGCGCCCTTGCTGACCCAGTTGGCGAAGGCCCTGGACACAGACGAGGAGAGGTAAACGCGCCATGCTCTCCTGGAAGCGTCTTGGCGCCCTGCTGGGCCCCCTGAGCGTGGGGGGGGGCCTGCTGGCCCTGTGGCAGGGCGCCGCCCACCTTGCCGGCCACCGCAGTTACCTTTTGCCCTCCCCCGGGGAAACCCTGGCCGCGTTGATCGCACGCGCCGACCTGCTTGCCCACCACGCCGCCGTGACCGGGCTGGAAATCGGGTTGGGTCTGGTGCTGGGCAGTCTTCTGGGCTGCCTGGCTGCCCTGGCCATTGCCCTTTCGCCCCTGGCCCGGCGCGTGTTGCTGCCCTTGCTGGTGATCAGCCAGGCCATTCCGGTTTTCGCCATCGCCCCCTTGCTGGTGTTGTGGCTGGGCTATGGGTTGGCGAGCAAGGTGGCCATGACCAGCCTGATCTTGTTCTTTCCGGTCAGCGCCGCCTTCCTTGATGGCCTGCGCCGCACCGAACCGGCCTGGCTGGACCTGGCCCGGGTCATGGGCGCCTCGCCGCTCGCCACCTTGCTGCGCATCCGGGTTCCGGCCGCCCTGCCCGCCCTGGCCTCGGGCTTGCGCGTTGCCACCGCCGTGGCCCCGATCGGCGCCGTGGTCGGCGAATGGGTCGGCTCCAGCGCCGGCCTGGGTTATCTCATGCTCCATGCCAACGCACGCATGCAAGTCCCCCTGATGTTTGCCGCCCTGGCTGTTCTTGCCACGTTTTCCGTGCTGCTTTACGCGACCGTTGACCGGGTGCTGCGCGCGCTTTTGCCCTGGCAGGCCGACAGCCTGCCAAAATCTTGGTAGCGAGGCCGACAGCCTGCCAAAACCGTGGGAACGGCCCCGTCGCGAGAAACCGCACGATGCCGCCCCTTCCCCTTGAAGAATGATTCTTA
>NZ_BJZO01000095.1 GCF_007992075.1 Pararhodospirillum oryzae | reverse complement strand
CCCCCTCCCCTCTTCCCCCTCCCCCCGGGCTCTCGCAAGATGGTTTCGACCCCATTCGGGGCGCGTTGACAACGGTGCAAGGGGGCCGTACCGTGCGCGCCATGATACGCGCTAAACTCGCCCCATACGTCGAACTGCTCAAGCCGATCACATGGTTCCCTCCCATGTGGGCCTACGCGTGCGGCGTCGTCTCGTCCGGCTTGCCACACCCGGAGCGCTGGATTCTCATCCCGGCGGGCATTCTTCTTGCCGGTCCCCTGGTCTGCGGCACGAGCCAGATCGTCAACGACTGGTTCGATCGGCATGTGGACGCCATCAACGAGCCCCAGCGCCCGATCCCCTCGGGACGGGTTCCGGGCCAGCGTGCCTTGTACTACGGCATCGCCTGGACGGCGCTGTCGGCCCTGGTCGCCGCCAGCCTCGGGCTGTGGGTGTTCCTGGCCGCCGTGGTCGGCCTTGCGCTCGCCTGGGCGTACAGCGCGCCGCCGGTCCGTCTCAAGGGCAACGGCTGGTGGGGCAATACCGCGTGCGCGGTGTGCTACGAGGGCCTCGCGTGGTTCACCGGCGCCGCCGTGATGACCGGCAGCTTCCCCGACTGGCGGATTGTCCTGGTCGCCGCGCTCTATAGCGCCGGCGCGCATGGCATCATGACCCTCAACGACTTCAAGTCGGTCGAGGGCGACCTGGCCATGGGGGTGCGTTCGCTGCCCGCCCAGCTTGGGGTTGAAAAGGCCGGCTGGCTGGCCTGCGCCGTGATGGCCGCCCCGCAGGTGATCGTCATCGCCCTGCTGGCTGCCTGGGACTGCCCCATTCACGCCCTTCTCATTACCCTGTCGCTCGCCATCCAGGGCGTGCTGATGGTCCGCCTGATGCGCCGCCCCAAGGAACTGGCGCCGTGGTACAACCAGACCGGCATTACCTTGTACGTGCTGGGCATGATGATTAGCGCGACCGCCCTGCCGTCGCTGGTCGCGGCCGCCCCATGAGCCGGTCGGGCGGCTTGGGCTGGCTGGGCATTGTCCGTCTGGGACTCGTCCAGTCGGCCCTCGGGGCGATTGTCGTGCTGTCCACGTCCGCCCTTAACCGCGTCATGGTGGTGGAGCACGCCTTGCCGGCCGTGCTCCCGGGGGCCCTGGTCACCCTCCACCATGCTCTCCAGTTCCTGCGTCCGCGCTGGGGCTACGGCTCCGACATGGGCGGCCGGCGCACGCCCTGGATCATCGGCGGCGTGGCCATCCTGGGCGTGGGCGGCACCCTGGCCGCCGTCGCCACCGCGTGGATGGGCTGGGACTTCCCTCCCGCCCTGGCGCTTGCCATCGTGGCCTTCATCCTGATCGGGATCGGGGTTGGCGCCGCCGGCACCTGCCTTCTGGCCCTGCTCGCCACCCGCGTGGTCCCCGAACGCCGGGCCGCCGCCGCCACCATCGTGTGGATGATGATGATCGCCGGTTTCGCCATAACCGCCGGCGCCTCGGGTCATTTCCTCTCCCCGTATTCTCCGGAACGCCTGGTTGCCGTGTGTGGCGTGGTCGCCGCCGTCGCCCTGGTCGTGACCGTGCTGGCTCTTCTGGGGGTCGAGCGCAAAACCCCGGCGGTTGACAGCACGTCGGCCCTGGAGGCCTCCGAACCGGCCCCCAAGATTCCCTTCCGCGAGGCTCTTCCCCAGGTCTGGGGCGAGAAAAGCACGCGCGGGTTCGCCGTCTTTGTCTTCTTGTCCATGCTGGCCTACAGCGCCCAGGATCTGATCTTGGAGCCTTTTGGCGGCCTGGTCTTCAACATGGAAATCGGCGAAACCACCAAGCTGTCGGGCCTGCAGCACAGTGGTGTTTTCGTTGGCATGCTGCTGGTGGGCATCGCGGGCTCGGTGCTGCGGGGAACCCGGCTGGGGTCGTTGCGGCTGTGGACCCTGATCGGCTGCCTTGCCTCGGCCATCGCGCTGGGCGGCCTGGTTGTCGCCGGGTTCATGGCCCCGAACTGGCCGCTGCGCGCGTGGGTCTTCTACCTGGGATTCGCCACCGGCATTTACGCCGTGGCCGCCATCGGCTCGATGATGACCCTGGCCGGCCAGGGTCAGCCCGGCCGCGAGGGCATGCGCATGGGCGTGTGGGGCGCGGCCCAGGCCATCGCCATGGGCCTGGGGGCCTTCCTGGGCACCGTGGCCGTGGACGCCACCCGCCTGCTGGTTGGCGCGCCCACGCCCGCCTATCAGGCGGTGTTCGCCGCCGAAGCCGTTGTGTTCGTGCTTTCGGCCGTGCTTGCCGCGCGGATTGGAAGCCCCTCCCTCGCCGGGTCCCGGCCCCTTGCCCAAAGCGGGCCGGCCCTTGACGCCGCCGCGACCGAAACCGGAAAACAGGCATGACCGACCTCCCCCCTTCCTCGCCATCGTTTTGCGCTCCTGATTCGCTTCCCGAAAAAGTCGATGTGGTCGTGGTGGGGGGGGGACCGGCCGGTGCCACCGCTGCCCGCGCCCTGGCCCAGGCCGGGCACGCGGTCGTGCTGCTGGACCGGGAAGGACGCATCAAACCCTGCGGCGGCGCCATTCCACCGCGCGCCATCCAGGACTTTGAAATCCCCGACGCCTTGCTGTGCGCGCGCATCACCAGCGCGCGCATGATCGCACCCTCGGGCCATGCCGTGGACATGCCGGTGGGCGACGGCTTCGTGGGCATGGTTGACCGGTCGATTTTCGACCCGTGGCTGCGCGAACGGGCCGCCCAGGCCGGCGCCCTGCGCGTGTCCGGCACCTTTCGCACCCTGGAACGCGATCCCGACGGCACCGCCGTGGTTGTCTTCCGCGTGGGGGCCGGTGACACCGGGGAAACGTCGGATCACCGGCTGCGCACGCGCGCGGTGATCGGCGCCGATGGCGCGTTGTCGCAGGTGGCGCGTCAGGCCCTGCCCGGTGAGTCCGTGCCCACCGTTGCCGCCTACCACGAAATCGTGCGCACGCCGCCCGGCTTCGACAACACCCGCTGCGATGTTTACTACCAAGGCCGCATCTCGCCCGACTTCTATGGCTGGGTGTTTCCCCACGGCGACACCATCAGCATTGGCGTGGGCACCGAACAGAAGGGCTTTTCCCTGCGCGGCGCCACCACCTTGCTGCGCGAGGCCGCTGGTCTGACCCAGGCCGAAACCCTGCGCTGCGAAGGCGCGCCCATTCCCTTGCGCCCCTTGCGCCGCTGGGATAACGGGCGCGACGTGCTGCTGGCCGGCGATGCCGCCGGCGTGGTCGCGCCGTCGTCGGGCGAGGGCATTTACTATGCCCTGGAAGGCGGTCGCCTCGCGGCCCGGGCCGTGGAACGTTTCCTGGCTGACGGCAACCCGGTTCACCTGGGCGAGGCCCGCCGGACGTTCATGAAGGACCACGGCATGATTTTCCGCATTCTGGAGATCATGCAACGCTTCTGGTATTGCAGCGACGAGCGGCGCGAGCGCTTCGTGGCCATCTGCGCCGATCCGGACGTGCAGCGCCTGACCTGGGAATCGTACATGTACAAGCGCCTTGTGCACCGCGATCCCGTCGCCCATATCAAGATCTTCTTCAAGAACGTGGCTCACCTGCTGGGATTGGCGCGCGTATGAGCACACTCTTCACCTCGGGTATCGTGATCGACATCATCTTGCTGTTGATGATTGTCGAGGGCTGGGTGCTGATCCGGCTTACGCCGCGCTCAGGGGGGGCGTTGTCGCCGCGCGCGGTCGTCGCCTTGCTGCTGCCCGGTGCCTTCCTGATGCTCGCGGTTCGGGCCGCCCTGATCGGCGCGCCCTGGTTCCTGGTCGCCCTGATCCTGGCCCTGTCGTTCGTCGCCCACATGGCAGACATCTACATCCGCCTGACCGACCGGCCCTGAATCAGGCCGGGGGGGTCCTGCGCCGGGGGGGCCTGCCTGGCATTCTTGGTTTCTTGAAAAGGCCCGGGACGATTCCCGGGCCTTTGTCGATTGAACGGGATCTCCGTTACGCGGACAGCACCAGCCACGGGCACGCGATCAATATCGCGAGGCGCACCACGTCGGCCACGACGAAGGGCATCACGCCCTTGAAAATCCGGTGGATGGCGACATCGGGCACCACCGAGCGCAGCACGAACACGTTCATGCCCACGGGGGGCGTGATCAGGCCCAGTTCAACCGTGACCACGGTCATGACCCCGAACCAAACCGGATCGAACCCCGCGCCCACGATGACCGGATAGACCACGGGCACGGTGAGCAGCATCATGGCAAGCCCGTCCATGACGCAGCCCAGGGCCAGGAACAAGGCCAGCACCACCAGCAAGATGCTCAGGGGCGCCAGCGACTGGGCCGCGACCCAGGTGGCCAGGGTGTCCGCCAGGCGCGAAACCGACAGGAAGGTTCCGAACAGATCGGCGCCCACGATCACGAAAAAGATCATCGCCGAGAGCAGGACCGTTTCCTCGACCGAGCTCAGGAAATCAGCCCACGACAACCCGCGCGCCAGGGCAACGACAAGGGTGCACCCGGCCCCCACCCCCGCCGCCTCGGTGGGGGTGAACAGGCCGCCATAGAGCCCGCCCAGGATCGCGGCGAAAATGCCGAAGAAGGGCGCCACCCCCTTCAGCCCCGCCAGCTTTTCCCCAAGGGTACGCGGCGTGCCGGGCTGGGCGAGGCTGGGCTTCAGGGCGACCATGACCGTGACCGCGCCGCCATACAGAACAAGGCCCAGAAGGCCGGGCACGATGCCGGCCATGAACAGGGCGCTCACCGACTGCTCGGTGATCAGGGCATAGAGCAACAGCGCGATGGAGGGCGGGATCATGATCCCCAGCGTGCCCCCGGCGGCCAGGGTTCCGGTGGCCAGCGACGCCGCGTAGCCGTTCGCGCGCATTTCGGGCAGGGCCACGCGGGCCATGCTGGCGGCGGTGGCCAGGGACGAGCCGGAAATGGCCGAAAAAACCGTGCACGAACACAAGGCGGCCATGGCCATGCCGCCACGCCAGCCACCAAACAAGACACGGGCTCCGGCGAACAGGTCGGCGGACAGGCGCGACCGGCTGGCCAGCACCCCCATGAACAAGAACAACGGAATCGGGCTGAAGGCGTAATTCGACAAGGTGTCGACCGGGGCGCTTTGCAGCAGGGCCAGGGCGGGTTCCACGGCAACGATGGCGGCGAACCCGCCCACGCCCACCGCCGCCATGGCCAGCGCCAGCGGACAGCCCAAGGCGATGAGCGCCAGCAAGGCGCCCACCCCCACCAGACCGATTTCGGGGGCGCTCATCGGGCCAGGGCCCGCGCCTCGGCCCAGGTGCGTCCGGCCACGACCAGCCCCCGCAAGGCCAGCACGGCGCAGGCAAACGCCGTGGGGCCCAGAACCAGGGCCATCGGCACCTGGAAGGTCTGGGTGGTTTCACCGGTGGCCTGGGCGGCCCAGGCGCCCGATCCCAGACGCACCGCCAGCCCCGCGCCCAACACGGCGAAGCCGGCGTAATAAAATGCCATCAACCGGGTGCGGGTGACGGCGCCCAGGCGCCCGGTGATCAGATCAACGGCGACCTGCCCCCGGTCCAGGGCATGGGGCAGGCCCAGCACGATGGTGAAGAGCAAGGAATAGGCGACCAGTTCGGGGCCGCCGGCGAACAGGATATCGACCTTGCCCGAGGTCAGACGAAACAAGGCGCGCCCGGTCACGTCGACCAGCACGGCGCCTCCCATGATCAGCAGCATCACCCCGGCCAGGCGGAACATCCACAGGGCAAGGCGGTCAACGAAGGCTCCTAGGGCGGACATGGGGCATGGTTCCTTGTCGGATCATCAATGAGGGACGAAAGGCGGGAAACGGCGCAACCCGTCACGGCCGCGCGTTGCAGGTGTCGGCCAGGGCGCGGGCGCGGGCATACACGGCACGGGCCGGCAGACCCCGGCTCTCCAGCTCGGCCAGATGGGCCTCGGTCACCGCGTCGAGGGCGGGTTTCCAGGCCGGGTTGTCGGCACCGCCTTCAATGGTGACGATCGCATGGCCGGCGGCCTCGGCCGCCTTGCGGCCCACCGTGTCCAGGTCATCGAACACACCACCGGCTCGTCTGGCCCAGGCCGCTCCCGACTGGGCGTCGATCACGGCCTTCAGGTCATCGGGCAGGCCGTTGTACACATCCTTGTTCATGGTCACGACGAAGGCCAGGGTGTAAAGTCCTCCGACCTCGGCGTGAAACCGGGTCAGTTCGTTCAGACGAAAGGACTCCATCGCCTCCCACGGCAAGGCGGCGCCGTCGATCACGCCCCGTTCCATGGCGGGGTAGGTATCGGGGGCCGGCAGGGCGACGGGCTGGGCGCCCAGGCTTTCGAGCAGGGCTCCCACCACCACCGTTGGCCGCCGGATGCGCAGGCCCGCCAGATCCTCGGGCCTGGTCACGGCCCTGTCGCGCAGATGCAGCTGACCGGGGCCGTGGGTAAAGAAAAACAGCGGGCGGGTGTCCTTGTACTCGTCGGCGATCAGGCCTTCGTCGTACAGGTTCTGCAAAATGCAAGACCCCTGGACGCCATTGGTCACCAGGCCCGGAAGCTCGACGATCTGGCTCAGGGGGAAACGGTTGGCGGTATACCCCTGGATGGTCGCGGTGACGTCGGCAATGCGCGAACGCACCGCGTCGTATTGGGCCGGGGCCTTGACCAGGGTCGCGCCCGGGTAAAGGTCCACCTTCAGACGCCCGCCCGAGGCGGCTTCCACCGCCTTGGCCCATTCCTGGTACACCAGGCGGTGCGGCCCCGAGACCGACGGCCAGAAATGGGCGAAACGCAAGGTCACGTCGGCGGCCCGGGCCGCCGGCCCGCCGGCCCCCCCGAACAGCCCCAGGGCCATCAGGAACACGGCGGTCAGACGCGATAAGGCGAACGATCGAAACAGCGCAGTCGGAAGGCGATGCATGGCGGTCCTCGCGGTCGGGGGAAGGACGACAAGGCGGAGAAAGGATCGGGCGCAGTTATGCGCCGGGCGGCCTCGCATTTCCAGCCCGGGACGCCCCCCTTCGCGCCCGACGCGCGAAAGGACCGGTGGACGGCCCGGTTGCCGCGCCCTTGGTCTTGCTCCGGGCGGGACACTCGGGTATGCGAAAAGCGGCGGGGCCCCTCTCCTTTCGCGTGTCTCCCCCTGGTCCTGTCCTTGCCTCGCCCCTTGTTCCCCTTCCTGACCTCCGGGAGTCTCCATGGGCCACGACAGCGCGATCACCGAACTCCTGGCCCTGCTTGGGGCGGCCATCGTCGCCGCCACCGTGTTCAGCCGTCTGGGGTTGGGGCCGATCCTGGGATACCTGGTTGCCGGCGCGGTGGTTGGGCCCTGGGGGCTGGGCATTGTCTCCGATCCGGGCCGGATCGCCCAGGTCGGCGAATTCGGCGTGGTGTTCTTGCTGTTCCTGATCGGAATCGAGCTTAAACCCGCGCGCTTGTGGGTCATGCGCCGTCTGGTGTTCGGGCTGGGAACGGCCCAGCTGCTGTTCACCGGGGCCGCGCTGGCCTTGCTCGCCTGGTTCCTGCTCGATGTCACGCCCTCGGCCGCCGTGGTCATCGGCTGTGGCCTGGCGCTGTCCTCCACCGCTTTTGGCCTGCAGGTTCTGGCCCTTCGCAACCAGTTATCCAGTCACTGGGGCCGGGCCAGCTTTTCGGTCTTGCTGATGCAAGATCTGGCGGTCGTGCCCCTGCTGGCGGTCGTCCCCCTGCTGGGGGGCGGCCCGCATCTGACCTGGACCGACCTGGGCCTGGGGCTGGGCCGCACCGCCCTGATCGTGGGCGGGGTCATCCTGGGTGGACGGCTGATCTTGCGCCACGCCCTTCGTCTGATCGCCGGCAGCCGGTCCACCGAAATCTTCACGGGCTTTGCCCTGCTTCTGGTGCTGGGCGTGGGCTGGCTGATGGAAACGGCGGGGTTGTCCATGGCGATGGGCGCGTTCCTGGCCGGGTTGCTGCTGGCCGATTCCGAATACCGCCATCAGGTCGAGATCGACATCCAGCCGTTTCGCGGCCTGCTGCTGGGCCTGTTCTTCATGGGCGTCGGCATGGAGATCGACCTGGACGGGCTGTGGCGCCACGAGTTGCTGATCGCCGGCATCCTGGCGGTGGTCTTGCCCTTGAAAACCCTGGTGCTGGCGATCCTTGCCCGTTTTTGGGGACTGGCCCCGGGCGAGGCGCTGCGCACGGCCCTGCTGTTGGCCCAGGCCGGCGAATTCGCGTTCGTTCTGTTTGCCTATGCCAGCCGGAACGGTGTGTTGCCGCCAGCCCTGGGGGCGCCTTTGGTGTCGGCGGTCGCCCTGGGCATGGCCCTGACCCCGTTCATGGTCGCCCTCGGCGACCTTGTCGCGCCCCGCCTGCGGGGATGGTCGGTTCCGGTGGACCCTCCGTTCACGCCGTCCGACGAAGGGGACAAGGCGCCCGTGGTCATCGCCGGCTTCGGGCGGGTGGGGGAAACCGTGGCCCGCATCCTGATTCACCTGGGGGTTCCGTGCCTGGCCATCGATCTCAACCCGGAAAACGTCTATCGTGGCCGGCGCGACGGATTCCGGGTGTATTACGGCGATGCCAGCCGTCCCGAGATTCTGCGCGCGGTCGGCGCGCGGCAGGCCCGGCTGCTGGTGGTCACGCTGGACAACGCCACGGCCGTGGAGCGAACCTTGGAAACCGCCCGGCGTCACTTCCCGGCCCTGCCGGTCCATGTGCGCGCCCGCGATGCGTCCACCTCGGCGCGCCTGGTGGGGCTGGGGGCCGCGCTCGCGGTTCCGGAAACCCTGGAATCGAGCCTGCGCCTGGGCGCGGAAGCCGCCAAGGCCGGGGAGGCCGATCCCGAGGCCCTGGCCGAACTGCTGCGCACCTTGCGCCGCGACAACTACAAGGGCCTTGTTCGGGAACTTGACCCGACATCCTAGGCCTTCCTGGCATAAACCGCTTGCAAAGGCGGAAATTCCCCGGACCTGGACGGAAAATTAACTGTTTACCCCTTGAATCCCACGGGTGCGGCGAGATTATAGCACAGTCATCCTCGGGGAGCGGGTCTCGGGGACGGCCGGCCAAGGATGCGGGATGACACATCAAGAAGGACACGAGGCGCCCTGGGAAAAACAATCCCCGTTTTTTCTCCGCCTTGAACCGATTGGAATCCCGGCAGTGACAGGGAACGCACCAACGATGATTGCCTCGGCAGGAGACATCGAAGGTCGGAATATCCGGGCTCTGTCGTCGGAGATCAAGCGCCTGCGCACCCAGCTTCAAGACCTGGAGCAGCGCAACGCGGACCTGGAAATCGCGCTGACCACCGCGATCGAGCACGGGGACGCGATCGAAAGCGAAATCCTGACGACCAACGACCGCCTGCGCGCCGAAGTACACGAACGCCTGATCGCCGAGCGTCGCCTGGCCCAGGTGGTGGAAGCCATCAGCCAGCAAAAACAAGACCTTGAAGTCCTGTTGCAAACCATCACCCAGCACAGCGACGACATCGATACCCAATGGCTGCGCCGCTATGCCGAGGTGGAAGCGCTGGCCCGCCTGGATCCCCTCACCAACATCGCCAACCGGCGCCTGTTCGACCGCGCCCTGGAAACCGAATGGGCCCGGGGAACGCGTAGCGGCCTCCCGCTGGGGCTGATTTTGTGCGACCTTGATCTGTTCAAGGCGTACAATGACCATTACGGGCACCAGCAGGGCGACCTGGCGTTGGTGGCTTTCGCCGGGGTTCTGACCGAATGCAGCCGCCGCCCGACCGACCTGCCCGCTCGCCTGGGCGGAGAGGAGTTCGTCATCCTGATGCCTGAAACCTCGGTCGAAGGCGTGGTCCGGGTCGCGCGTCTGATCCAGGAAACCCTTTGGAAACGGGCAATTCCCCATGAGGGATCGCCCCACGGCCGGGTAAGCGTCAGCATGGGCGCCACCAGCCTGATTCCCTCGGAACACGAGGATTCCACGGCGCTCTACGTGCGTGCCGACGAGTTGCTGTACAAAGCCAAGACCGCCGGGCGCAATCAGGTGTGTTGCTAGAGTCTGTCAGGGAAAAGTGGGCACCGCTTTTCCCGAAAGGACAAACTCAAACGAAGGGATCTGGAGTCTGTCCGCTTCAACGTGAAACAGACAGACTCCAGAGTGAGACCCGAGAAGCGGGAACCGCTTTTCTGATACGTCGAACCCAAAAACAAAGACGTGGAGCCATCGGACCTGGACCCTGTCTAACGCACGGTGCTCCAGCCGCAGGAAGGTAGATGAGTCTCATGAGCGAGCGCATCGGCGATGTGGAGGAACCGGCACAGGGAACGGTTCTGGAAAGCCTGGTCCTCAGTTTCTCGCCTTCGCTGGTTCCGCTCCGTCAGCGCTGGCGCAACAACGGCTTGTCGGCGGATTTCCTGGGCGATTACGTGACCACGTTTTTTCCCGCCAGCGATGACGACCCCACGTCGGGAGAACGCGCCCGCGAGGCCCGTACCGCGGTCAGCTACATCGCGAACGAGCTGCTGGAAAACGCGATGAAGTACAGCGTGACGACCAGCGCCTATCCGATCACCATTCATCTGATCTTGGAAGCGCAGACCATCACCATCAGCGCGTCCAACCCGGTGACCCACGCCGAGGCCGAAAGGGTCGAGACCCTGGCCCGGCACCTTGACACCACCGACCCGCAGGAAGCCTACCTGGCCGCCCTTGAACAAAGCGTCCTGGACGAAGACACCTCCGGACTTGGCTTGGTCACCATCTTGAACGACTATGGCGCCCGGATCGGGTGGCGCTTCACGCCGCTGGACGACGAGTTGTCGCAGATCACCCTCTTGGTGCGCTTGTCTGTTTAAGACCCCTGGGCAAGCCCTTGTTGTTAAACGAGTCTTCCATGCATCAGATCACAGGCGAATCCTTTGGGGTCACCTACGACCCGGCCCAGAGCCTGGTGTCCTTGTCGGGCACCTTGCGCCTCAATGGCCTTGGGGAATATGAACCGGTGGCCCAGCTTCTGCGCCAGGCCCTGAGCGACAACGAAATCCTGACCTTGGACCTGCGCACGCTTGATTTCCTGAACAGCTCGGGCATCGCCATGCTGTCCAAGTTTGTCATCGAAGCCCGCCAGCGCCAGGGCGGATGCGTGACCGTCCTCGCGTCGCGCGCCATTACCTGGCAAGGCCGGTCGCTGGTCAACCTGCAACGCCTCATGCCCACCCTGGTGCTGGATTTCCAGTGAGCCCGACCGTGGCGAGCGGTCCTCCCAAAGGCTTGATCTCCCTGTTGCGGCGCCTGCCGGTCGGGCGCCGGATTCGTTTGCTGCTGGTGCTCTACGTCGTGGCCGCCGCCGTTCCCGTGGTCTCGGGCATGCGCATCCAGGCCCTGATCGACAGCCACGGCAAGACCAGCGCCATGCTGCGCCTGGACCTTGCCACCATCGCGGCCGTGGTGGACAGCTCGGCCCGCTATCAGGCCGTCTTGGAATCGGACGCCACCCGACACGCGCCCACCGCCGACTCCGACGCCACGTTTGAACAAGGGCAACTGGTCAATGCCTTGAAGCGCATGACCCTGCCCGGGCCGGAAGCCCTCGTCGCGCGAGGGGCCTTGCTGGACGCGGCCGAAAACGCCCAGGACCGCCACCACACCCTCAACGTCCTGGGCGGACGAACCCAGAACCTGATGCGCACCTTGTTGCGCCAGGGGGGCGAAATCCGGGCCTTGATGCTGCTGCTGGCGGCCCGCACCCCCAACGGGCCCGATCTGCGTCCGCCGGGCAACACCTTCCTGACCCTCAGCCGGGACTTCGTCGCCACCCAGCGCATGGCCTCGGGCTACCAGGCCCACGACACCTTGGAGCGGTTGCGCACGCTCCTGGATCAGGTGCAGGCGTCCAACGCGGATTCCACCCTCACGCCCTTGCTCGACAACGCCCGCCTCACCGTGGACCGTACCAGCGACACCTTGGAAAAAACCCTCTCCACGACCGCCGAGTGGACGCGGCAATCCTTGTTCGTGAGCTACATCAGCCTGCCGCGCCTGTACCGGGCCACGGCAGCGCTGGAGGCTCTGGCGGCGGACCAGGAACGAACCTTGCGGGCCTCCCTGGAAGCCCGGACCCGCGCCGAGGTCGCGACCCTCGCCTGGGCCAGTGCCGCCGTGCTGCTGACCGGGCTGGCCGCCGTCTTGCTCATCGCGGCCAGCATCCGCCGACCGCTCACGGATCTGGACGCCGATATCAAGGCCCTGGGCACCGACACGGACCAGCGTCCGGTGCGAGGAACCACCGCCCCCGACGAGCTGGGCGCGATGGCCCGCGCCCTGGAAGCCTTCCAGATCAGCAACCACCGCCTGCGCGCCCTGGAAATCGAAAAGCGCGAAAGCCTGGCGCGGGAAAAGGAAGAAACCGAACGTGCCCTGGCCAGCCTGGACGCCGCGCACACGGAAATCCATCGCCTGAACCAGCAGCTTTCGGCCGAGAACGTCCGCCTGGGGGCGGAGCTGGCCATCTCGCGCCGGCTGCAGCAGATGCTTCTGCCGCGCGACGAGGAACTGCTTCAAGTGCGGGGCCTGGAAGTCGCGGCGTTCATGGAGCCGGCCGAAGAGGTGGGCGGCGATTACTACGACGTGCTCGACCAGGGGGACGGACGGGTGCGCATCGGCATTGGCGATGTCACCGGCCACGGGCTGGAAAGTGGCGTCATCATGCTGTTGACCCAATCGGCGGTGCGCACCCTGACCGCCCGGGGCGACGCCCCCCTGCCCGAGCTGGTCGAGGTTCTGAACCGCTCGCTGCTGGCCAACGTGCGCCGCCTGGGCAGCGGCAAGACCCTGACCCTGGCCCTGATCGATTATCGCGCCCGCCCCGACGGCACCCCCGGGGGCGAACTGGTGATCGCCGGCCAGCACGAATCGGTGATCGTGTGCCGGACCGATGGACGCATCGAGGAAGTGGACACCTTGATGCTGGGCATGCCGCTGGGGCTGGTCGACGACGTGCGTGAATACCTGGATCAGACCACCATCTTGCTGGAACCGGGCGCGGTGGTCGCCTTGTACACCGATGGCATCACCGAGGCCGAGAACGAAACCGGAGCCTTCTATGGCATCGGGCGCCTGAAGGAGGTTCTGGCGGCCCATCATCAAGAACCGGCCGAAACCATCAAAACCCGGGTGATCGAGGATCTGTTGCGGTTTCGGGGGAGCGGCGCCGTTCTGGACGACGTGACCTTGATCATCCTGCGCCAGGCCTGATCCTTCCCTTTCTTCCCTTCCCTTCCCTTTTTTCCCTTCCCACCCCGGGCTTTCCCCCTGGAAGGAAAGGCGCATCCTCGGGAGCCCTTGGGATGCGCCTTGAACGGCGGGGGAAAAATCACGGAAGGGGCCGGCCCTATCCCTGGCGCAACCCGTCCAGGAAACGAGACACCCGGTCACGCAGGTCGGCGACGTTTTCCACCATCTGACCGGCGGCGGTCCCGACGGCGGTGGCCGAGGCACCGGTTTCATCGGCGGCCCGATGCACGCCGTCGGCGCCGCTGGCAACCTGCGACGCCCCCAGCGAGGCCTGCTGGATGGCCCGCGAGATCTCGTGCGTTGCCGCGCCCTGCTCCTCGATCGCCGCCGCGATGGTGGCCGAAATCTCGTTGACCTCGGCGATCGTC
>NZ_BJZO01000094.1 GCF_007992075.1 Pararhodospirillum oryzae | reverse complement strand
CGGGCGGGGCGGAGGGGTGCGTCCCGGGGGCGGGCGCGGCGCGATGATCGCCGGCCCCTCGCGGTCGGTCGGGGGCAAGGTGTCGAGCGGCAGCAATTGCGGTTCGCGCCGCACCACGCCGCGCGTCCGGGCCGGGGTGCTCGCGGGGACGGCGGCCCGGGCGGCCGGCTGGGGCGCCTGCTCAGGAGAGGACGGCGTTTTAAGCAGGCGGCGGCGCAGTCCCGCCACCGCGCCGGCCAGCGTGGTGCCCACCCGGGCGATCGAGCGCAAGGTGGCGGCGTAGTCGTGCCACGCAATGACGGCGGCCCACTGCAAGCCCAGGAGCGCCAGCGCGCCCAGGCCCATGGTGGTGGTGTCCAGCAGCACCGCCTGGCCTTCCTCCAGGCCGGCCAGGGCGAGGCCAATGGCCAGGCGTTCGCGCAGCAACAAGCCGGCGAACCCGCCCAGTCCGCCCCCGATCGACCAGTCGGCGGGGGCGGGCAGCCCCCCGAGAGCCAGGGCCAGGGCCAGGGTGCCCGCCAGCAGGACCAGGGTGCGCGACCATAGCGAGGGCACGGCGCGCCCGGTGAGCAGACGCATCCCCCACAAGGTGACAACCAGCAACGGCGCGGCCACGGCCAGCCCGCCCCCTTGCAGCAAGACATCGGCCAGGACAGCCCCGGGGAGGTTCAAGGCGTTGGCGATGGGGCCCGGGCTCGCGGTATTGAGCGAGGGGTCCGACGGCGAATAGGTGATCAGCGCGGCCGCCACGGCGGTGCAGGCCAGCACGATCAAGGCACCCAGCGTGCGCACCGAGGCCGCCTTCAGCGCGACAACGGCGGCTGGCGGCAGCAAGGTGACTCGGGCGGGAGACTTGGCCATGGGGGTTCCGAGCAGCGAAGGTCAGCCGGGAGCGGCGGCGATCAGGCGATCAAGGGCCTGTTCGATGGTCGCCTGGTTATGCACCAGGGCGAGGCGCAGGCGGTGGCGTCCGGGCGGATCGGCCTGGGCGGGGTCGGCGCTCATGGTCGCGCCGGGCAATACCTTGAGCCCATGATCGCGCCACAGGCGCACGGCGGCCGTTTCGCCATCCTCTTCCCACCCGGTGGTGTCCAGCCACAAGAAGAATCCCCCAGGCGGCCGGTAAAAGCCCATGCGGGTGCCCAGGCGGGCCTGCGCGGCGTCGATCTTGGCCTGGTACAAGGCGCGGTTCTCGGCGACGTGGCTGTCGTCGGCCCACAAGGCGGCGCTGGCTTCCTGGATGGGCACGGGCATGCCGGCCGCCCCGTAGGCGCGCAGGCGCGAGAAGGCCTCGACCAAGGCCGGATCCCCCGCCACGAACCCCGAGCGCAGGCCGGCGGCGCTGGAGCGTTTGGACAGGCTGTTGCACACCAACACGCCGTCCAGGCTGCCGCCTAGATCGCGGCAGGCCTCCAGCACGCCCGGCGGCGGCGCGCGGTCGTAGATCTCGGAATAGCATTCGTCGGCCACGAGCACGATGTCGTGGGCCCGGGCCAGCCGCACCAGCCGGCGCCAGCCGTCGGCGTCGATCAGCGTGCCTTGCGGATTCGCGGGCGAGCAGGCAATCAGCACCGAGGCCCGGGCCAGCACCGCCTCGGGCAGGGAGCCGAAGTCGGGTTGAAAGTTCGTCTCGGCCCGGGCCGGCACCGCCACCGGCACGGCGCCGTTCATCAAGGTGGCGCCCAGGTAGGGCAGGTACGAGGGGTCGGGCATCAACACCAGCGGGGGCGCCCCGGTGGCCGTGGCGTCGATCAGCACCTGGCCCAGCATGAACAGGGCCTCGCGGGTGCCACTGGCCGGAATCACCGCCTGGGGGGGAATCATGCGGTGGGGCAGGGCGTAGCGGCGCGCCAGCCAGTCAGCGACGGCTTCCTTCCAGGCCGGGGTGCCGGCCACGGGCGGATAGGCGTTCCAGCGCGCGCTGGGATCGCTCAGGAAGCGGGCGATCTGGGGCGGGGGGGCGTGGCGGGGCTCCCCGATCGACAGGTCGATGGGCGGGGCCCCCGGGTTCACGCCGTCCAGCAGGGCGGCCAGGCGACGGAAGGGATAGGGGGGCAGCGCGCCAAGCCGGGGGTTGATCATGACACGGGATCTCCTGGAACGGTCCTCGCGAACAGCGGGTGCGCGGACCATAAAGACGACTCCCCCAAAAGGGCAAGGGCGCGGGAGGGGGAGCCCCGGGCGCTCTTGGAGAAACAGGGGCGGCGGAGTACGCGGGAAGGACGGGCGCGCCCGGGGATCCTGGTTCAGTCCTCGGCGTGGCGCATGGCGTTGACGAAATCCGCGAGGCCCACCCGGCGCTGCCGGCGCAGGCGTTCGGCGCGCAAGATGGCGCGCACGTCGGCAATCGAGCGTTCCAGGTCGTCGTTGACCAGGATGTAGTCGTATTCGGGATAATGGCTGATTTCGTCCAGCGCCTTGGCCATGCGCTTGGCCACCACTTCGTCGCTGTCCTGGGCGCGGGTTTTCAAGCGCCGTTCCAGTTCGCCCACGCTGGGCGGCAGGATGAACACGCTCACCAGATCGGCGCGCGCGTTTTCGGCCACCTGCTGGGTGCCCTGCCAATCGATGTCGAACAGCACGTCGCGCCCGCCGGCCAGGGCCTGCTCCACCGGGGCGCGGGGCGTGCCATAGAAATTGTCGAACACACGGGCGTGCTCAAGCAGGCCGTTGGTGCGCACCAGCTCGTGGTACGCCTCGGGGGTGATGAAGTGGTAATGCTCCCCGTCGCGCTCGCCCGGTCGCGGCGGGCGGGTGGTGACGCTCACCGACATCTCAAGGCCGTCCTCGGCCTCCAGCAAGGCGCGCGCGATGGTGGATTTCCCCGCCCCCGAGGGCGAGGACAACACCAGCATCAGGCCCCGGCGCGGAATGGCGGCGCCAGGGGGAAGGGCGGAGGCGGCGGGGCGGCTCATCGGGTTTTCCGTCATTCAATGTTGAGAATCTGTTCGCGGAACTGGTCGATGACCACCTTCAGGTCCAGGCCGATCCGGGTCAGGGCCGGGTCCTGGGCCTTGGAGCACAAGGTGTTGGCCTCGCGGTTGAACTCCTGCGACAGGAATTCCAGCCGCCGGCCCACCGGCCCCCCCTTGTCCAGCAAGGCGCGGGCGCTGGCCAGATGGGCGTCGAGGCGGTCCAGTTCCTCGCGCACGTCGGTCTTGATGGCGAGCAGGGCCAGTTCCTGGGCCAGCCGGTCGTCGAACGCGCGGTCGGGGCCGGCCCGCTCCGACAGAGCGTCGAGCAGGTCGCTCACCTGGCGGCGCAGGCGCTCGCGCTGGGACTCGGGGCGCAGGGCCTCGGTTTCGCGGGCGGCCCTGATCAGGGTTTCAATCTGGTCCAGGTGGGCGCGCAAGGCGTGGGCCAGGCGGGTGCCTTCCTCGGCGCGGGCGGCGGTGAAGGCATCCAGGGCTTCGGCCAGGGTGGTCAGGTGCGCCGCCTCGCGGGCCGCGCGCCGGGCGGGGTCTTCCTCGGCTTCGGCCACGGGTTCCAGCACGCCGCGCAGGGCCAGCAGGCCATCGAGGCGCGGCGGCTCCACGCCCGGGGCGTCGAGCGAAGCGGCGAGGTCGAGGAGCTGGCGCAGCAAGGGTTCGTTCAGGCGCCAGGCGGGGGCCTGGCCGTCGGTTTCCACGTTCAAGGTGGCCGACACCGAGCCCCGCGTGGCCCGTTCCCCGATCAGGCGGCGGGCCGGCTGATCCAGCGAATCCGTGCCCGGAGGCAGGCGCAAGCGCACGTCCAGGCCCTTGCCATTGACCGCGCGGATTTCCCACGTCCACGCCCATCGGTCGAAGCGGCCCTGGGCGCGGGCGAATCCGGTCATGCTGAGCAAGGACATGGGGCCAGCTCCTGGCGGCGGGAAAAAAAGGAAGACGGGCGGCACCCGCCCAAGGGACGGGTTCGTTTATACCCTTTCGGGCCAAGGGCGCAACCGCGGGGGGGAAGGTCAGTCCGGGGGAGTGTCGCGGTGCAAGAAGCCACCGCGCGGGAGCCGGAAACCGATTTGGATGTGCCTCAGGCGGAGGGGGGGCTTTTTTTTTGGCAGAAGTGCCGCGTATTTTGAGTGCGCTTTGGGCAAAAGTGCCGTATCCTTCCTTCAAGGTCAGGGAAGGGCGGAGGAGATGAACTCAAGCCAGTTCGAGCGGTGGTTAAAAAAACAAGGGATCCAGGTCAGCCCGCAAAACAAGACCGGGCACAAGGATCTCTACAACCCCGCGAACAACACCCGCTCCACCCTTCCGACTCATGGCGGCGCCAAGCAGCTCAAGACGGGAACAATGGAAGCCATCAAGAAGGCCCTGAGGCTCCAATGAGCCTCGGAATTCTATCCCAGAATTCCACCAACGTATGGCTGTTCAGAAATGTAACTATATGGGAAAATGGAAAGGGATGTCACCTGAGGTTATTTCGTATAGCTCTTTAATCAGTCACGCTCATGATATCGTATTATTATAGTATAATGAATATTTTACATGTAATGGATTTCTCCGATGTGCCCTTGGATATCGAAAATTAAGGAAAACTCTAAATGTACACCTATCCCATCCACCTGGAGCCAGCCGAGGAAGGCGGGTTCGTTGTCACGCTGCCGGATTTGCCCGGCTGCATTACCGAGGGTGATTCCCACGAGGAAGCCGTGCACAACGCCGTCGGCGCGGCCCGGGCCTTGTTGGCCGCCCTGGTCCGGGACCGGGAGGATATTCCCTTGCCCTCGCCTGCCAACGGGCGGCCGGTGGCCCGCCTGCCGGCGCTGGACACCCTCAAGCTGCGCTTGTACCTGGAAATGCGGGCTCAGGACGTTTCCCAAAGCGACCTGGCCCGGCGCCTGGGCAAAACGCCCAAGGATGTCTGGCGGCTTCTTGATCTGACCCACGCAAGCAGGATGGACCAGATCGAAGCCGCCTTTGGGGCCCTGGGACTTGTCGTCACCACCGATGTCCGGAAGGCCGCCTGACAGGCTCCCGGTGCCGCCTTGCCTTCCAAAAAAGGGGAGCGGAGCCGGGAGCCGCTTTCTTAGTTCTGCGTGGTCACGGTGCCGGCGCCGTGGCCGAACAGGCGGCGCAGGCCGTTGTGCAGGTTATCGACGAACAGGAAGATCACCGGCACCACCAGCAAGCTGAGGAACGTCGAGGTGACAACGCCCCCGATGACGACAATGGCCATGGGCTGGCGGAAGCTGGGGTCGGCGCCGAGGCCGAGCGCGATGGGCATCATGCCGGCCCCCATGGCCAGCGTGGTCATGACAATGGGCCGCGCGCGCTTGTGGCAGGCGTCCATCAGGGCGTCGAGGCGCGCAAGGCCGCGTTCGCGCCGGGCCATGATCGCGTATTCCACCAGCAAGATGGAGTTCTTGGTCACGATGCCCATCAGCATCAGCAAGCCGATGACCGAGGGCATGGAAAACATTTCGCCGGTGAGCAGCAAGGCGAGGATGGCACCGCCCACGGCCAGGGGCAGCGCGGCCAGGATGGTGAACGGCTGCAAGAAGTCGTGGAACAACAAGACCAGCACGGCGTAAATGCAGAAAATGCCCACCCCGATGGCCATGCCGAAGCTGGAGAACAGCTCGCCCATGCGCTGCAACTCGCCTTGCTCGACCAGATGGACCGAGGGCGGCAGCGAGGCCAGCGAAGGCAGGGCGCGGGCCTCGCGCATCACGTCGCCCAGGGCGCGGCCGTTCAGTTCCACCGACAAGGTGACATTGCGCGCCCGGTCCAGGCGGTCGATCTGCGAGGGGCCCGAGCCAAAGCCGATGTCGGCCACCGAGGCCAGGGCCACGGTGCCCTGGGCCCCGGTCACCCGGATCTGGCCCAGGGCGTCCAGGTCGGTGCGCACCTTGGGGTCCAGGCGCACGCGAATGGCGATCTGGCGCTGGGGCAAGTTGAGCTTGGGCAGCGACGAGGAATAATCGCCATAGGTGGCCATGCGCACCGCCGTGGCCAGGTCGGTGGCGGTTACCCCCAGGGCGGCGGCGCGGGCGACATCGGGGCGGATCTGGATTTCGGGGCGCTGCAAGGCCGCGCCCGAGGTCACGGCGCCAATGCCGGGCAAGGTGCGCAAGTCGGCCTCGACCGCGGCGGCCGCCTGATCCAGGGCCACGGGGTCGTCGCTGGTCAGGGTGATGGGCAGCTTTTCGCCGTCGCCGCCCCGCCCCACCTGGATCCGGGCCCCGGGCAGGGCCTTCAGGGCCCGGCGCATGGTGGCCTCGACCTCGGACTGGGGCCGGTCGCGCTGGTCGCGGGGCACCAGCTGGACCAGCAAGGTGGCGCTGCGCGGATCCGCCGAGGTGGAAATGGGCGACATGTTGCCGCCGCTGGTCGCGGTGCCGACCTTGGCGATCACATGCTCGATTTCCGGCATGGCCAAAATCAGGCTTTGCGCCTGGCGGGTCAGGGCCAGGGTGTCGTCCAGGGTGCTGCCGGGGGCCAGGGTGATCGAAACCTGGCTTTGGCCATCGTCGCGGGCCGGGAAGAACCCGGTGGGCACCGCCGGAATCAGGGCGAGCGAGGCCACGAAAAAGGCGAGCGCGGCGGCCAGGGTGCGCCGGGGGTGGGTCAGGCAGGCCCGCGCCAGCACCATGTAGCGCTGCATCAGCCAGCCGTCGGCGTGGGGCTGGGGGCTGGGGCGCATGAAGGTCGCGGCCAGCATGGGGGTGAGCAGGCGCGCGACCAGCAGCGAGGCCAGGATGGCCACCGAGGCGGTGACTCCGAACTGGAAAAACACCTTGCCCGGAATGCCGCCCATGAAGGCGGTGGGCAGGAACACGGCAACCAGGGTCAAGGTGGTGGCGACCACCGCGAGGCCGATTTCGGTGGCGGCCTCCATGGCGCTTTCGCGAGGCGTGCGGCCGCGCTCCATGTGGCGCGCGATGTTCTCGATTTCCACGATCGCGTCGTCCACCAGCACGCCAACCACCAGGGCCAGGGCCAGCAGCGAAATGGTGTTGAGCGAAAACCCGGCCATGGCCATGACCGCGAAGGCCGGCAGGATCGACAGCGGCAAGGCGACGGCCGATAAAAGGGTGGCACGGGCATCGCGCAGGAACCACCACACGACCAGAACCGTGAGAACGGCGCCTTCCAGCAGCAGGTGCAACGATCCCCGGTAATTCTCCAAGATCGGCTCGACCGTGGTGTGGGCCAGGGTAATCTCGACCTCGGGGTGGGCGGCGGCGAAGGCGGCCACGGCCGTTTCCACGTCGCGGGCCACGCTGACATCGGAAAAGCCCTTGGCGCGGGTCACCTGGGCGATGATCGCGGGCTGGCCATCCAGGAACGCGGCCGAGGAGCGATCGGCGAAGGTGTCGCTGACCCGCGCCACCTGATCCAAGCGCAGCCGCCGGCCGCCCTCCAGCGGGATGCTGAGCGCGGCGATTTCCGACACCGAGCCCACGGCGCCCAGGGTGCGCAGGGACTGGCGCATGCCCCCCACCTCGCCCAGGCCGCCCGAGTTGTCGTCTTGCACCGCCTTGAGCGCCGTTGAAACGGCCGCCGGCGTCACCCCCAGGCCCGCCATCTTCGCGGGATCCAGGTCAATGTGCACCTCGCGGTCGATGCCGCCCGAGCGCGTGGTCTCGGCCACGCCCTTGACCGCCAGCACGGCGCGGGAAAAATCGTTGTCGATGAACCACGACAGGTCTTGCTCGTCCATGTGGCTGGAGCGCACCGCGTAGGTCAGGATCGGCATCGATTCCTTGGTCACGCGCGCGACCGTGGGCGGGTTCATTTCCTGGGGCAGGTCGGCGCGGGCGTCGTCCACGGCCGAGCGCACCTCGTCGAGCGCCACCTGGGTGTCCTTCTCGATGTCGAAGGACACGGTCATGTTCACGGCGCCGTCGGTGATGGTGGTGGCGATGTGGTCCAGGCGGTCGAGCGAGACCAGCTGATCCTCGATCTTGCGCGCGACCTCGGTTTCCAGCTGCTGCGGTGCCGCGCCTTCCAGCGAGGCGGCAATGGTGATGGTGGGCAAGTCGAGGTCGGGAAAGCGCTGGATGCCCAGGGCATTGAAGCCAAACACCCCGGCCATCGACAGCAGGGCGAACAGCAGGATCGACGGCACCGGGGTGCGGATCGACCACGTGGCGAGGTTGGCGCGGGAGGGCGTCAGGGGGGAAGGCGCGGTCATGAGCCGGCCTCCGGCGTGGGCGTGGGGGCCGGCACCACGGTGACGTGCGCGTTATCCGACAGGAAGGCGCCGCCAGCGGCCACGATCCGGTCGTCCATGCTCACGCCATCGAGGATTTCCACCCGGTTTTCCTGGCGCCGCCCGGTGGTCACGGGATGGCGGCTCACCCGGTTGTCGGGGCCCACGGTGAAGGCATAGGCGCGGCCATCGCGCAGAACCACGGCCGATTGCGGCACGGTGCGGGCCGGGGTCGAGCCCAGGTCGATGGTGCCGCTGGCATAGCCGCCGGCATGGGCGCCACTGTCGGCGGGCAGGGGCACGTAGACCAGGGCGCGGCTGGTGTCGCGGTTCAAGGTGGGCGCGATCAGGCGCACCCGGGCGTTCACCACCCGCCCGCTGGGCAGGGTCAGGGTCACGCGCTGACCCGGGGCCACCTCGGGCAGGGCGGCGGCGTCGATCTCGGCTTGCCATTCCACCCGGCCCTGGCGCAGCAGCCGGAACAGTTCGGTGCCGGCCGACACCACGGCGCCCAGGTTGGCCGAGCGGTCGGTGATGATCCCCTCGTCCACCGCCTTGATGCTGGTTCGCGCCAGCGTGAGGCGGGCGTTTTCCAAGCTGGCCTCGGCCGAGTCCAGGTCGGCCTGGGCGGTTTGCTCGGCGATCAGGTAGTCCGTGACCTGCTGCTGCGACAAGGCGCCGGAGCCGCGCACGGCGCGGGCGCGCCGCGCGTTGGCCTGGGCCTGGGCCAGCGAGGCCCGGGCGCGCGCCACCTCGGCTTCCTGCTTGTGCACCTCGGCGAGCGGGGTGTCGCGCGACAGGCGGGCCAGTTCCTGGCCCTTGCTCACCACGGCGCCCACGTCCACCAGCACGTCGGTGATGCGCAGCCCGCCCGCCTCGGCGCTGATCACCGCCTCCTGCCAGGGGGCCAGCGCGCCGGTGGCCTCCACCTGCCGGGGCCACTCCCGCCATTCGGGAGAGATCACGGACACGCTGAGCACGCTTTGGTTCGCGCCGCGCGGGCCGGGCCCGGGCGCGGAAGGGGCGTTCGAGGGGCGCAGGAAAACAAAAGCCAGACCGGCCACGATCAACACGGCGGCGGCGATCACGGCAAGACGCAAGGATCGGCTCAACGGGTCCCTCCCGGGGTGGTGGTGGCCGGGGCGCGGGCCGGGGCGTCGGGGGTCCAGCCGCCGCCCAGGGCCTTGTAGAGCGCGATTCCGTATTGGATCTGGTCGCGCTCCACGGTGATCAGGGTAATCTCGGCGCCCAGGGCGTTGCGCCGGGCCTCCTCGCGGTCCAGCAGGCTGGCCCCGCCCGCCTGCCAGTTGCGGTTGGTGGCCTCGAAATAACGGCGGTAGCCATCGGCGGCGGCGCGGGCGTCGTCGGTGCGCCGCGCGGCGCCATCCAGGCGCACCAGGGCCTGTTCCACCTCCTTCACGGCGGTGCGCAGGCCATTTTCGTAGCGGGCCTGCTTGGCGTCGAAGGTGGCGCGCGCGCTGTCCACGGCGGCCGCGCGCTTGCCCGCGTCGAACAAGGGGAGCGTGAGCGCCGGCCCGAAGCCCCACGACAAGGCCATGCTCTGCAACGAGCTGCCCGTCTTGGCGACGGTGCCGGTCAGGGACAGGCTGGGCAGGCGATCGGCCTGGGCGGCGCCGATTTCGGCGCTGGCGGCCGCCAGCTCCCGCTCCAGCGAGGCCAGGTCGGGGCGCTGGGTCAGGGCCTGGGCGGGCACGGCCGCCACCTGGAACCCGGCCGGATCGGGCAGGCGGTCGGGGCCTTGGGCCAGTTGGGTGCGCAAGGCGGGATCGTCCAGGCCGGTGAGCGCGCTCAGGGCCTTGACCAGCACGTCGCACTCGGCGTTTTGCTGGGTCAAGGTGGCGGTGGCGCTGGCCGCGCTGGCCTGGGCGAGGGCGCCATCGGCCGGCGTGGTGAACCCGGCCGCCACCGAGGTGGCCAGGGCCTGCGCCGTCTGGCGCTGCGAGCCGGCCTCGTCGGCGTAGGCCTGGGCCAGCAGGCGGCAGGCGCGGTATTGGATGTAGGTGTCGGCGACCTCGGCCGCGAGCGAGACCCGGGCGTCGTGCCAGTCGTCGATGCGTGCTTGCAGCCGCGCGCCGGCGGCCTCGGTGGTGCGCCGCACCTTGCCGAACAGGTCAATCTCCCACGACGCATCCAGGCTGCCCGACAGGGTATTGCCAATCGTCGCCATCCCCATGCTTTCCTGGCGCGTGCGCTTGAAGGAGGCATCGGTGGTGATCTGGGGGAAGAAGGCGGATTCGTCGCTGCCCAGCGTGGCCCGGGCGCTCGCGATGTTGGCCCAGGCCTCGGCCAGCGAGGGACTGTCGGCCTCGGCTTTTTCCAGAAGACGCGTGAGCACCGGATCGTTGAACCGTGTCCACCAGTTGATCAGGGCCCCGGTGCGCCCGCTTTGGGGCAAGGGGGCCGACCACTGCGTGGGCAGGGCCGCCTTGGGGGGCTCGTAGTCGGGCCCCAGGGCGCACGCGCCCAGCCCGGCCAGCAAGACCACGGGCGCGAGGAGGGCACGCAAGGGGAACAAGGGGCCCGCCACGGCCGCCATGGGCCCAAGGTGGTTGAAAGGGGTCTTCTGGCTGGTCCGGCTCACCCGTCATGCTCCCGCGTGGCTGTCGGCGCTTGATCATAGGGGATTGAATGTCAGGTTGGGTAAAAGAATGTAAAGTTACGTAAAAACAACCGATGGGATCCTCTGGGTTCCCATTCGGGCGTTGACAGGAACAGGCCGTCCCACACAATTCGGTCATGCTCAATGTTCTGCTTGTCGACGATGATGTTGAACTGACCACGATGCTCTCGGAGTATCTGGGGCAGGAAGGATTTGTCGTTCAAGCGGTTCATACCGGCGAGGATGGCGTGGCCGAGGCCCTGAGCGGAACCCACGCCATTGTCGTGCTCGATGTCATGCTGCCCCGCCTCAATGGCATCGAAACCTTGCGCCGGATTCGCAAGGAAAGCCGCATCCCCATTTTGATGCTGACCGCGCGCGGCGATCCCATCGACCGCATTGTCGGCCTGGACCTGGGGGCCGACGACTACGTGCCCAAGCCCTGCACCCCGGGCGAGCTGGTCGCGCGGCTGCGCGCCATCTTGCGCCGCACCGACGGCGCCGGCGCGGCCGAGGGCGCGGGGGGCGGAGCCTTGCGGGTGGGCGCGCTGCATCTGTGGCCGGGCAGCCGGCGCGCCGAATGGCGGGGCCGGGCCCTGGACCTGACCGGGGCCGAGTTCAACATCCTGGAAGTGCTGGCGCGCCACGCGGGCCGGGTGGTGTCCAAGGCGGACTTGTCGAAGCGGGCGCTGGGCCGACCCTTGAGCCCCTATGACCGGCGCATCGACGTGCACATCAGCGCGATTCGCCAGAAACTGGGGGGCGCCGACGACGGGCACGCCCTGATCCAGACCGTGCGCGGGGCCGGCTACCAGCTGTCGAGCGAATAGCATGGGGCGCCTGTTCTGGAAGCTGTTCTTGTGCTTCTGGCTGGGGATGGTGCTGTCGTTCGTGGTGGGCGCGGCGTGGGTGCGGCTGGCGGCCGACGCCGATGCCGGCCGGCGCGAGGCGGGACGCGAGGCCGCCTTGATGCTGGCGACCGCCGAAACCTTGCTGGAGCACGGCGACCTGCCGGCCCTGGTGCCGGCACTCGCCGCCTGGAACGCCCGCCCGCACGGGCCGCGCCTGGGCGTGCTGGCCGGTGACGACTCGCGGCTGGTGGCGGGGGTGGCGACGCCCGAGGGGCAGGGCACGCGCCGCGCGGTCCCGGGCGCCCGGGGGACGCGCTATGTCCTGGCCACCGACGTGGCGGCCGTGGAGGGCGACGAACGCCCGCCGTCGGTGGGGATTCCCGTCACCTCGGGCGCGGCGGTGGCGTTTTTGCTCAGCTACGTTCTGGCCTGGTACCTGTCGCACCCCTTGCAAACCGTGCGCTGGGCCCTGCACGAGGTCGCGCGCGGCCGCTTCGCGACGCGCATCGGGCCGCGCATGGGCGGGCGACGCGACGAAATCGTCGATCTCGCCCACGACTTCGACCGCATGGCCGGGCAGTTGCAAGGCATCATCGAGGGCCGCCAGCGCTTCTTGCACGACATCTCGCACGAACTGCGCTCGCCGCTCACCCGCCTGCAAGCGGCGCTGGGGCTGCTGCGCCAGGATCCGGGCCGGCTGGAGGCCATGAGCGCCCGCCTGGAACGCGAGGCCGAGCGCATGGATACCCTGGTCGAGGACCTGCTGACCCTGGCCCGCCTGGAGGAAGGCGACTCGGGCCCGGGGCGTGAACGCGTGGACCTGATCGACCTGCTGGCCGCGATCGTCGACGACGCCGCCTTCGAGGCCGAGGCGATGGGCCGCGCGGTGGTGCTGGAAGCCCCGGGGCGGTTCGTGAGCACGGTCAACGGCACCATGATCTGCCGGGCGTTCGAAAACGTGATTCGCAACGCGGTCCGCTTCACGCCCCTGGGAACCACGGTGCGGGTGCGGGCGTGGTGCCCGGCCGGCGGCGGCTGGCTGCACGTGGACGTGGAGGACGAGGGCCCCGGCGTGCCCCCCGACCAGATGGACCGCATCTTCGAGCCGTTCGTGCGCCTGGAGGGCGATCGCCCCCATCCCGGCGGCGGCCTGGGCCTCGCCATCGCCCGGCGCGCCATCGAGTCGCATGGCGGTCGCATCCACGCCGAACCGGGCCCCTCGGGCGGCCTGCGCGTGCGCCTGTCGCTGCCGGCGGGGTGAGGGCGTGGACCGCCTTCGTGGTGGTGGCGTATCCTGGCTCCCTGCCTGATTTGGAGCGCCGAGCCGGGGCCGACGGCATGCGCGAGGGCATGCGCCAGGGCCTCGTTCGAAGAATCCAAGAGGACGGACCCGTGGGCGGAGGGGGGGCCTCCGCCGGCGTTCCTTGTGGAGCATCGCATGGACAGTGATCTGGACGAAATGGACCGCGAACGCCTGGTCGAGGAAGTCAAACGGCTTCGAGCCGGCATCCGCGCGCATCGTGACAGTTCCGGCCATGACCTGTGCTGGTTTCACCCGCAGCTTTGGGGATTGCTTCCCGAGCCGATGGCGCCTGAAGTGGCCGTTCCTCCGTGGCCCCGGTTCATGCGCGGTTGCATTGCCTATCGGGCATCGCTCGACCGGGAGCTTGCGAACGCGCCCGTGCACGACAAGGAGTTTGGCGAATGAAAAGGCGCTCCGCTCCCCCGGGGCCGCAGGGGCAAATGAGCTTGACACCCTGTCCGAATTTTCGGGGCCACCTCTTGCCGACACAGTCAAACAAGTTTGATGAGCGCGGAAAGATCAATCGTTGCTTGGCTTCTGAGCTGGCTGAGCCAGTGCATTGCGTTGCGAAAAATATTGCGCCGGCGTGCTGCCCAGAGCCTTTTTGAACATCGTGATGAACGCGTTGACCGACTCGTAACCCAGTTCGGCGGCGACGTTCTGCACCGTCTCTCCACTGGCCAATTCGCGCAGCGCGACGACAAGGTGGAGTTGTTGCCGCCAGCGTCCGAACGTCAGCCCTGTCTCGCGGATAATACCAACGGTCGGAACTGATGA
>NZ_BJZO01000093.1 GCF_007992075.1 Pararhodospirillum oryzae | reverse complement strand
TGTGCCCAAAACGCACGGTGCGGGGGAGGGGGCCTTGACCTTCCCCCGTATTCCAAACCGACCACCTCCCCACAGTGGCCCCGAAAGGTGGGAACCGCTTTAAAGTTTGTCAGGGAAAAGGGGGCATCGCTTTTTCCGAAAAGACCAAGCCAAACAAAAGGATTAAAAGTCTGTCCGCCTCAACGTGAAACGGACAGACTTCAGGGCGTTACCCGATCCAGAGCCCTTCCAGGCGAACCCGGGCCCCTTCCGGTGTGTTGTTGATGAAGTTGATCAAGCCGCTATGCCGCCACTGCAACATGCACAGGCGCGGCTGGAAGTAGTAGCGCATCCCGATGTGCAAGGACAGGCGGGATTCAGTGATCAGCCCTTCGTACCCTTCCGCGATGTAGTACCCGAGATCCTTGAAACCCTTTGCCCGCGGGCCAAGGGGACCCGTCACGCACCAGACGATCACCCCGGTGCGGGCATCAACCTCGACCGCCACGCCGCAATGGGTGATCGGGCAGCCGCACGACATGCCAAGCGGCCGACCGATCAGGATATCGCCCACCTGGACATCCAGCTCCCGGGTCAGGAGGGGGTTATGCGGCAAGATGATCTCGCGCGGACCCGGATCCTCGGGGAAGTGCTCCAGGAAAAAATCAAACGGGCGCCCCAGGGAATCACGCCACCGCTCATCGATGTCCTTGTCGTTGGCGGTGGCCTCCTCGCTGCCCAGGGATGCGGCCACCCGTGCCGCGCCTTCCGGGCCGCACCCCGCGCAGGCGGGGGCCTCCGTGGTCGGGCGGGCACGCTCGGGCGACAGGTGGATGCACCGGCGCAGCAGGTCAGGACGTTCGTCCAGACGCGCCGACAGGTCGGAACAGGTGCGATAGCCGCACACGCCACAATCCAGGCCGGGCAAAGCCGGCGCTTCCAAGGTCTTGGTCATAACGGAACTCCTGATGAATGAAGGGACCGCTCAGGCGTGGGAGGTCAGGGGACGCAAGGCGCGTACAATCCCGGGCAGCACGGCCAGCAGACGGTCGATGTCGGCATCGGTGGTGAAACGCCCCAAGGTCAGACGCAGGGCACCGCGAGCGCGGATCGGGTCAAAGCCCATGGCGGTGAGGACCGCCGAGGGTTCGGCGGCGCGGTGAGCCGAACACGCACTGCCCGACGAGGCGGCAATCCCTGCCTCATCAAGGGCCAGCAACACGCGAATGGCCTCGCCCTCCTGGCCGGCGAACCCCACGCACAGGTGCCCGGGCAACCGCCGCCAGCGATCGCCGATCACATAAACGGTGGGAACCGCCGCGCTGAGGCCATCCAGCAAGCGCTCGCGCAGGGCAACGAGGCGCACCGCCTCCCCGGCTCCCTCCTCGCGGGCAATCTCGGCGGCGGCCCCCAACGCGACCAGACCAGGGGTGTTCTCGGTTGCCGAGCGCAAACCCCGTTCTTGCCCGCCGCCCAGAACCAAGGGGTGCACCTTCACCCCCCGGCGTATGATCAGCGCGCCCACCCCCTTGGGGCCGTGCAGCTTGTGGCCGGACAGAGACAGCAGATCAACCTTGACGGTTCCGAGATCGAGGGGGATCTTGCCCACCGCTTGCACCGCATCGGTATGGAACAAGGCACCGTGGTCGCGGGTCAGCGCCGCCAGATCGGCCAGGGGCTGGATGACCCCGGTCACGTTGTTGGCGGACATCACCGATACCAAGCGGGTCTGGGGCGTGAAAGCGCGGGCCAGGGCGTCGGGATCGATCACCCCGTCGGCACCGGGGGACAGGCGGGTGACGCGCACCCCCTGACGCTCCAAGAAGGCGAGGGGAGCAAGCACCGCCGGATGCTCGATCACGCTGGTAATCACGTGGTGGGAGCCGGGGCCGAGAGCGGCCATCACCCCCAGAAGAGCAAGATTGTCGGCCTCGGTGCCGCTCGCGGTGAACACCACCTCGTCGGGCTCGCTCCCCACCAGCCGGGCCACCTGGGCGCGGGCTCCGTCGATGGCCTCCCGGGCCCGGCGGCCGGGGCCATGCAGGCTGGACGGGTTGCCGAAAAGGTCGCGGGCACTGTCGGCCAGGACCTGCGCCACCCGGGGATCAAGGGGGGTGGTGGCCGCGTGATCAAGATAGACCGCCCGGTCGAGATCGGGCAGAAGAGGACGATCAGCCATGGGAAATTACTCCCCGCGGTAGAAACTCTGGTTTTCCAGCGAGCGCACCACGCCAAAGTGGGCCTGCCAGCCGATTTCCTTCTTGCCCACGCAGATGGTGCAGGTGCCAACCGGCGGATTGCCGCGCAGAAGCATGTTTTTTGACACGTCGGGGTAGTTAAGAAGCCGGGTGACAAGGGGGTCGATGCCGATCCCATGCAAGGCGTTGACCTCGCGCACGGCAACCTCGGGCGCCGCGTCCTGGATGCGGGCGCGGAACACTTCGCGCTCGGCTTGGGAAACGCGGTCGATCTTGGTCACCACGGCCACGTCCGCCAGCGACAGCATGGGGCCGACTTTAAGGGGAAGGTTCATGCCCGAGGTCGCTTCCAGCACCACCACCCCCAGTCCGCCGTCCACATAAGGGGAGCAGCGCAGGCACAAGCCGGCGGTTTCGACCAGTAAGACCTCTGCCTTTGATCGTTCGGCCCATGCCAGGGCATCCCCCAGCACCATGACGTTACAGTGGTCGGGGCACAGCTCGCCTGAATAAACCTTGCGGGTGGGAATTCCGAACTCGGCCGCCAGCTGTTCGTCTTCCTCGGCAAACTGGACATCGATCTTCAAGAAGGCCGCCGCCAGGCCCCGGTTGTGCAAGCGGGTCAGGATGTGGCGGATCACGGCGGTCTTGCCCGTGGTCGCGGGCCCCGCGAAAATTCCCAGTTTCATCATGCCACCTCCAGATCCGCGCGAGAGACGCGCAAGCCACCGCGCAAGCGTTCGCGCAGGTGTGACAGCATGTCGTCAAGACGGGTGACGGCGGGGGCAACGGCTTGCTCCTCCTCGTCGGTTTCAAGCACGTCGGTGATCCGCCCTTCGCTCATGACGATGCGCCGGTCCGACAACAGGGCGATCCGAGGGTCGTGGGTCACAAAAATAAAAATCCGCTTGTGACGGCGCAGCAACTCCAAGGCGCGGGTGCGGTTGATGCCGGCGTTTTCAACCTCGTCAAGCAAGACGATCGGGGTATCGCAAATAACGGTGGCGTCCGCGATCAGAAGAGCGCGCGTCTGTCCCCCCGACAATTCGGTCATGCGACTGCCCGGATTGATCGGCTCGCCCGTCAGTTGATTGGCAAACATCAGGGTTTCAGCAACCAAAGCCTGGGCCGCCGCCTGCGAACGGGCCCGGATGCGAGCATGCGTAACCAGGAACTCGGTCACGGGCAGATCGGAAAGAAAGGTCGTGTGTTGGGTGATCAGCGCAATGGGATTGCGGGACGGGTCGTCGCGATCCTCGGGGGCGGCGGGAACACCATCGAATAAAATACGCCGGCCCGTTGGCGTGTCCCCATCGGCGAACAGCTCGATATCGTTGATCAAGGTCGTTTTGCCCGAACCGGTACGCCCGACCACGCTGACAACATCGCCCATGTTCAGGTCCAGGCGTTCGATCCGGTCGCATCGCCCGTCGCGCCCGCGGCCGGCGATGATCGAGATTTGAGAAACCATAATGGTCCATCCCTCTCTTGGAGCCGGGATCAACCCCGGCCACTCACTCTAGTAACTCGATAGACTATATCTGTCCACTCATATTTTTTCGCCGGCCATTTTTCCCCATCTAGAGGCGCGATTCCGGCGGCTCGAACCCTCCGTGATCGGGGATCCCGGGATGGAGAGGAGGGGATGATCAATAATGTTATTATTAATCAGATGGTTATGACCTGGTTCTTCATTGGAGGAGAATAAGCCGGATCCAAAAAGGACGAGGCGTGGCCAGGTTGAAGAAAACCTAAACTCTACCCCAAGAAATCCTGATTTGACCGCTGTGGCCGGGGCGTGGAACCATCACTCCATAGACAAAAGGGATTTGTCGCGTTCCATCAGGGGCGGACACATGCCCCCGGACCATAAGGAATCGGCGTATGCCCTCCCTGGCTGTTCTTGCTTCGTCCTCGTCCTCGTCCGCCGCTCGACCTTCCGGCGCGCATCCGTGCTTTGGGTCGGCCGGAGCCGGGACCGCGCGAGCGGGACGTTTGCACCTGCCGGTCAGCCCGTCGTGCAACATCGCCTGCGAATTCTGCGCCCGGGATTTCAATCGACGCGATCATCGCCCCGGAGTCAGCCGTCGCCTTCTCACCCCCAGCGAGGCGCTCGCGGTGACCGAGCGGGCCTTGCGGATCTGCCCGGACATCGGGGTGGCCGGAATCGCCGGCCCCGGCGACCCGCTGGCAACCGACCATGCGCTGGAAACCTTTGCCTTGATCCACGCGGCGTTTCCTCACCTGACCAACTGCCTGTCAACCAACGGACTGCGCTTGCCCGAGCGCCTGGAGTCGCTGATCGAGGTGGGGGTGCAAACCATCACGGTGACGGTGAACGCCGTGGATCCCGACATTCAGGCCCGGATTTCGCCGCGGATCGTCTGGCGGGGACGCCGGGTGGAAGGCCGGACCGCCGCCGAGATTCTCATCGCAAGCCAGATGGAAGGGATCCGGCGGGCCGCCGACCGGGGCATCGCGCTCAAGGTGAACGCGGTCCTTATCCCCGGCTTGAACGACGCTCACATGGGAACGATCGCCGAGGCCGTGGCCAGCGCCGGCGCCTCACTGTTCAACATTATTCCTCTGATCCCCCAGCACGCCCTGGCCGGCACCTTGCCCCCCTCGGCGGCCCAGATCGCCAAGGCCCGGTTCCAGGCGGGTGCGTTTATCCGCGTGTTTTCACACTGCCAGCGGTGCCGCGCCGATGCCGCCGGGATTCCCGGGATCTCCGACATCGCCGATCGCCTGTATGGCCGGCGTTTCGAGGCCGAGACCTTCTCTCACGGATGAGTCCAGGATTACAGAATCATGACCAAGGAACTGAAGCAGATTGCCATCTATGGCAAGGGTGGTATCGGCAAATCCACCACCACGTCCAATATCAGTGCGGCCCTGGCGGAGGCGGGGTATCGCGTGATGCAGTTTGGCTGCGATCCCAAAAGCGACTCCACCAACACCTTGCGGGGCGGCACGTATATTCCGTCGGTTCTCGATCTGTTGCGCGCCAATGCCCGGGTCGATGCGCACGACGCGATTTTCGAGGGGTTTGGCGGCATCTTCTGCGTTGAAGCCGGGGGACCGGCTCCCGGCGTGGGGTGCGCCGGTCGGGGCATTATTACCGCCGTCGAGCTCATGAACCAGCAGAACATCTTTGAAGAGCTGGATCTGGACTACGTGGTTTTCGACGTGCTGGGCGATGTGGTGTGCGGTGGTTTCGCGGTTCCCATTCGCGAAGGCATTGCCCAGCATGTCTTTACCGTCTCGTCTTCTGATTTCATGGCGATTTACGCCGCCAACAACCTGTTCAAGGGGATTCAGAAGTACTCGAACGCTGGCGGTGCGTTGCTGGGCGGGGTGATCGCCAATTCGATCAACACCGAATTCCAGCGTCGGATCATCGATGACTTCGTCGCCCGGACCGAGACCCAGATCGTCCAGTACGTGCCGCGCTCGCTGACGGTGACCCAGTCCGAGTTGCAGGGCAAGACAACCATCGAAGCGGCGCCAACCTCGGAGCAGGCCGACATCTACCGCGCCCTGGCGCAACGCATCGCCCTGCACACCGATTCCAAGGTGCCAACCCCGCTCGACGCCCAGGACCTGCGCGACTGGTCGGCTTCGTGGGCCGATACCCTGATCGCCCAGGAGAACGCCGCCTACCATCCCCATGCCCTGGTCTCCTGAGGACACGATGAGCATCAATCTGAAAACCCCGGTGGTCGAAAGCCGCGAGCAGCGGCTGGGCACCATCATTGCCTGGGACGGCAAGGCTTCGGACTTGTCCAGGGAGTCGGCCTACGCCCGGGGTGATGGCTGCGGCGGTTGCGGCGGCGGCAAGGGCAAGGCCCGGCGCGTGTGCGAACAGCGCAGCCCCTTTAGCCAAGGGTCGGTGTGCTCCGAGCAGATGGTGGAATGCCAGGCGGGCAATGTCCGGGGCGCGGTGCTGGTTCAGCATTCGCCCCTCGGCTGCGGGGCCGGGCAGGTGATCTACAACTCGATTTTCCGCAACGGCCTCGCCCTTCGGGGTCTGCCGGTGGAAAATCTGCACCTCATCACCACCAATCTGCAAGAGCGGGACATGGTGTATGGCGGGGCGGAGAAGTTGGAACGCACGATCCGCGACGCCTTCGAGCGCCACGCCCCCAAGGCGATTTTCATCGCCACGTCGTGCGCCACGGCCATCATCGGCGATGATATCGAAAGCGTGGCCAGCGCGCTGGAGGAAGAGTTCGCCATCCCCGTGATCCCGCTGCACTGCGAGGGCTTCAAGTCCAAGCATTGGAGCACCGGATTCGATGCGACCCAGCACGGCATCTTGCGCCAGATCGTGCGCAGGAATCCGACCCGCAAGCAAGAAGACCTGGTCAACGTCATCAACCTGTGGGGATCGGATATCTTTTCCCCCATGCTGGCCGAGCTGGGCTTGCGCGTGAATTACGTGGTGGACCTCGCGACCGTCGAGGATCTGGCCCAGATGTCGGAAGCGGCGGCAACCGTGGGGTTTTGCTATACGCTGTCAACCTACATGGCGGCGGCCCTGGAACAGGAATTCGGGGTGCCCGAGGTCAAGGCGCCCATGCCCTATGGCTTCGCCGGCACGGACGCCTGGTTGCGCGAAATCGCCCGCGTGACGGGACGCGAAGAACAAGCCGAGGCCTACATCGCCCGCGAGCATGCCCGGGTAAAGCCCGAGCTGGAGCGTTTGCGTGAAAAATTAAAAGGGATCAAAGGGTTCGTTTCGACCGGATCAGCCTATGCCCATGGCCTGATCCAGGTTCTGCGCGAACTGGGAGTCGAAGTCGATGGCTCGCTGGTCTTCCATCACGACCCGGTGTACGACAGCCAGGACCCCCGCCAGGATTCCCTGGCTCACCTGATCGATCATTACGGAGACGTGCCCCACTTTAGCGTCGGCAACCGGCAGCAGTATCAGTTTTACGGTTTGCTGAAGCGGGTGTCTCCCGACTTCATCATCATCCGGCATAACGGGCTTGCCCCCCTGGCGTCCCGGCTTGGCATTCCCGCCATTCCCCTGGGGGATGAACACATCGCGGTCGGATATCAGGGAATGATCAATCTGGGGGAAAGCATTCTCGATTCCCTCGCCCACCGCAAGTTCCACCAAGATATCGCCCGCCACGTCCGCCTTCCCTACAAGGACAGCTGGCTGGCCCGGGATCCTTTTGATCTGGCGCGCCCCCGCGCGGCGCAAGGAGTCTGACCGATGCCCGAAACCGATGTTTTGCTGGCCTCGCGCCCGCACAAGCCGGCCGTTCCCCAGCGGACCAACTCCATTGAACAGGTCCGGTCGGTTTGCTCCATCGGGGCGATGCATACCGCCGCCGCCATTCCCCGCGCGATCCCCATCACCCACTGCGGCCCCGGGTGCGCCGACAAGCAGTTCATGAACGTGGCCTTTTATAATGGGTTCCAGGGGGGCGGCTATGGCGGCGGCGCGGTGGCCCCCAGCACCAACGCGACCGAGCGCGAGGTGGTGTTCGGGGGCGCCGAGCGTCTTGAAGAACTGATCGACGCCTCGCTGGAGGTGCTGGACGCCGATCTTTTCGTCGTGCTCACGGGCTGCATTCCCGACCTCGTCGGGGACGACATCGGTGCCGTTGTCGGGCCCTTCCAAAAGCGCGGGGTGCCGATCGTGTTCGCCGAGACCGGCGGGTTTCGGGGCAACAACTTCCTTGGCCACGAACGGGTGACACGGGCCATCATCGATCAGTACGTGGCCTCGTATGACCCGGCCCGGGATGGGGCGCGGGAGCCGCGCACGGTCAACGTCTGGTCCGTTTTGCCATATCACAACACCTTTTGGCGCGGGGATTTAAGCGAGATCAAGCGCCTGCTTGAAGGCATCGGGTTGAAGGTCAACATCTTGTTCGGCCCTGAAAGTGCCGGGGTAGCGGAATGGAAGGCCATCCCGAAAGCCGGGTTCAACCTGGTTTTGTCGCCATGGCTGGGCCTGGAGACGGCGCGCCACCTGGAAAAGGTCTACAACCAGCCGTTCTTGCACCGCCCGGTTCTGCCCATCGGCGCGGCCGAGACCGCCTCCTTCCTGCGCGAGGTCGCGGCCTTCGCCGGTCTCGATCCGGTCGTGGTCGATGCCTTCATCGCCGCGGAGGAGCGCATCTATTATAGCTACATGGAGTATTTCACGGATTTTTATTCGGAATACTGGTGGGGCCTGCCGGCGAAATTCGCCGTCATCGGCGACAGCACCTATGCCCTGGCCCTGTCCAAGTTTCTGGTCAACCAGTTGGGCCTGATCCCGGCCTTGCAGGTGGTCACCGAAAATCCGCCCGAAGAGACCCGATCGGGGATCGAGGCCCAGTTCGCCACCCTGGCCGACGACGTTGGCGCGCCGGTGCTGTTCGAGGAGGACAGTTACACGATCCACCAGCATGTGCGCGCAACCTCGTTTGGCCACAAGGCCCCGATCTTGTTTGGCACCACCTGGGAGCGCGACGTGGCCAAGGACCTGAAGGCCGCCTTGGTCGAGGTCGGCTTCCCCGCCTCCTATGAAGTGGTGCTGTCGCGCACTTACGTCGGGTTCCGGGGCGCCCTGACCTTGCTGGAAAAAATCTACACCACCACGGTCAGCGCCAGCGCCTGACGAACAGTGTCCGTCAAGGGGGCATCCGCCGCCGAAGAGAGCCGTTGATCGCCTTTGATCAACACGAGGTGGCGTCAACAAGGGCAAGGCAGGCGGCGGGCGGCCCTGTTCCCGCCGCCTGCTTTCGTGCTTGCCCGCGATGTTCTTCATTCACGGGAACGGCTTTTTGTTATCAGTCGAAACTTGTAAGCAAATCTCTCTGATTGTGTAGATAATCCAAATTGATATCACCAGGGGGGCGCGGGATAGTCGGGGCGGGAGAGGACAACTTGACCGGGATATTCCGGGTCGGACGGCTTTGGTTCCTCCCATGCCACCCCCGTGCGGAACGCGTGGTGCCTTCCGCCCGACGGGGGATCCGTGAAGAGGTTTCCTCATCATGACCGAGCTTCTAGACCATCCCTCCGCCCTTGGCGACGGTGCCGCGCGTCAGTTGGCCAATGCCACCAAGACGGTGCCGCAAATGAGCAGCATCACGCCGCGCTGGCTGGTGCGGTGCCTGGAGTGGGTTCCCGTCGAGGCGGGCATTTTTCGTCTCAATAAAGTCAAGAACCCGGGGTCCGTCACGGTGGAGTGTTCGTGCAGGGACGAACGGGATCTGCCAGAGATCTTTGTTGATTACGAGGAAAATCCTCGCGAAATTCTGCTGAGCGCCGTCAATACCGTCGTGGATATTCATACCCGTGTTTCGGATCTTTATTCGGTCCCCCACAATCAGATTGCTGAACAGCTCCGCCTTTCGATCGAAGCGATCAAGGAGCGTCAGGAAAACGAGCTGATTAACAACCCCGAATACGGTCTGCTGTCCAACGTGGATCCGGCCTACACCCTTTCAACCCGCGTGGGTCCGCCGACCCCCGATGATCTCGACGAATTGATCGCGCGGGTCTGGAAGCAGCCGGCGTTCTTCCTGGCTCATCCGCGCACCATCGCCGCGTTTGGGCGCGAGTGCACCCGCCGGGGGGTGCCGCCTGTCATCGTGACCTTGTTCGGCACCCCGTTCCTGACCTGGCGGGGCCTGCCCCTTGTTCCGTCGAACAAGGTTCCCATCGAGAACGAGCGCAGCAAGATCTTGCTGCTGCGCACCGGTCAGGCTCGCCAGGGAGTGGTCGGCCTGTTCCAGCCGAACCTGCCGGGGGAACAGAGCATGGGTCTGTCCGTGCGCTTCATGGGCATTAACCGGAAGGCGATCGCCTCTTACCTGATCTCTCTTTACTGCTCGCTCGCCGTTCTGACCGAGGACGCCCTCGGGGTGCTGGAGAACGTGGAGCTGGACACCTACCATGTCTACGACTGAGCCGATCCCCGGCGCGTCGGAGATCATGGCGGCCCTGGCCCGGCTGGCCCTTCCTCCGACCACGGTTCCCCGGCCGGCCCCGCTTCCAGGGGTTCCTCCGGGCGTGAGCATCGACCCCGGCACAACCCCCGCCTACGGGTTCCTGGAAGGGGCGGGGCCGCCCCTTTTCCCGGCCGATGGGATGCCGGGCCGCGTTCCCCTCGCGCCCCATGCCTCCCCGGGCGAGGAACACCCCGAGGAGGCCGCCCTACGGGCCTTGCTTGCCCCCCTCGTTTCCGCAACACCGGCAGACCTGCCGGAGGGGAGTTTTCCCCATGCGGGATCGGGCATGCCGGGTCCCGGAGTGTTCGATCCGGCACGGTCCAGGGAACCGCTCCCGGCGGCCGGTCCGGTGCCGCCGCCTGGCTCTCCCTTGTTCGACCTGGCGACGGGACGTCCCGGGAGTGTCCTGGACGCGGCCACCGTGCGCCGGGACTTTCCCATTCTGGCCGAGACCATCCATGGCCGGCCGTTGATCTGGCTGGACAACGCCGCGACCACGCAAAAGCCGCAAAGCGTCATTGATCGCCTCTCCACGTTCTACACGCACGAGAATTCGAATATTCACCGGGCGGCCCACACCCTGGCGGCCCGGGCGACCGACGCCTATGAAGCCGCCCGCGAGAAGGTCCGGCGCTTCCTGGGGGCCTCGTCGGTCGACGAGATCGTGTTCGTGCGTGGCGCGACCGAGGCCATCAATCTGGTTGCCCAGACCTGGGGCAGCGCCACCCTCAGGGCCGGCGACGAGATCGTGGTGACGGAATTGGAGCATCACGCCAACATCGTTCCCTGGAAACGTCTCGCCGACGCCGTCGGGGCGGTGCTGCGGGTGGTGCCCGTGGACGACAGCGGACAGGTGCGCCTTGACATCTACCGTGCCCTGCTGGGGCCGCGCACCCGGCTGGTGGCCATGACCCAGGTCTCGAACGCCCTGGGCACCGTGGTTCCCGTGGCGGAAATGACGGCACTGGCCCACCGGGTCGGGGCGCGGGTGCTGGTGGACGGCGCCCAGGCCGTTTCGCACATGGCGGTGGATGTGCGGGAAATCAAATGTGACTGGTATGTGTTCTCGGGGCACAAGGTGTTCGGTCCCACCGGCATCGGGGTGTTGTACGGCACCGGCGATGTGTTGGAGGCCATGGCGCCTTGGCAGTCCGGCGGCAACATGATCGCCGACGTCACCTTCGAGCGGATCGTTTACCAGGCACCGCCGGCCCGCTTCGAGGCGGGAACGGGCAACATTGCCGATGCGGTCGGCCTGGGCGCGGCGCTCGATTACGTCGAGGCCCTCGGCATGGATGCCATCGCCCGCCACGAACACGGCCTGCTTGACTACGGGACCGCGTTGCTGCGGGCCATTCCCGGCCTGAGGCTGATTGGCACGGCATCCGACAAGGCCGGTGTTCTGTCCTTTGTGTTCGACGACATCCCCCCCCTGGAGGTGGGACGTGCCTTGGATCGCGAGGGCATCGCGGTGCGCGCCGGGCACCATTGCGCCCAGCCCATCTTGCGCCGCTTCGGGCTGGAGGCGACGGTCCGGCCCTCGCTCGCCTTGTACAACTCGCCGTCCGACCTGGATGCCCTGGCCGCGGCCTTGCGCCGCCTTCGGGTGGGACAGCCCGCGCCGGCGCCTTGACCGCTTCAGGCCAGGGGGCTGCCCACGGGCTTCTCCCTTGCGTTCGCGACCAGACCCTTGGGGAGGAAAGCGATGTTGAACAGCGCCCTTGACCGGTTGACCGTCATAACCCAGGCCGACAACGGCGTGCCCAGCGAAGGGACGCTCGACGCCCTGTGGCTGCGCTTGCGTCAGGAGGCTCGGGAAGCCTATGCCCATGCCCCCATGCTCGCGCCCTTGTTTGTTGACTCCATCATGAACCAGCCGTCCCTGGAGGCGGCGGCTTTCCACCGCATCGCGGCGCGCCTGAAGAACGACGTGGTCGGGTTGGGAATCATCGTGGACGCCTTCAACCGGGCGATGGCGGACAATCCCGCGCTTGTCGAGGACCTGCGCACGGATATGAGCGCCGTGGTCGAACGTGATCCGGCCTGCGTCCGCTTCATCGAGCCCTTCTTGTATTTCAAGGGGTTCCACGCGATCCAGACCCATCGCCTGGCCCATTGGCTCTGGCACAACGATGAACGCGACTTTGCGCTTTACCTGCAAAGCCGGTCGTCCGACGTGTTCCAGACCGATATTCATCCCGCCGCCCGTTTTGGCCGGGGTGTCTTCCTGGACCACGCCACCGGACTGGTTGTTGGCGAGACGGCGGTGGTCGAGGACGACGTGTGCTTGTTGCAAGACGTGACGCTGGGGGGCACCGGAAAGGAAAGCGGCGACCGCCATCCCAAGATCCGCAAGGGTGTCCTGATCGGAGCCGGGGCCAAGATCCTGGGCAACATCGAGGTCGGCGCCGGAGCGCGCATCGCCGCCGGGTCGGTGGTGCTGCGTCCGGTTGCCCCCGCGACCACCGTTGCCGGCGTTCCCGCCAAAGTCATCGGCCAAGCCCCCCGCTCTTCCTCGCCCGACGGGGAAATTCTCAACGATCTGCTCATGGAGTCGTTCACCTATTGCATCTGATCGCCCTTCGCATCGTGGGATCCGGCCTGATTCCTTCTCGTCCTGGCGCGACGTTTCATTCCGGCGCCCCCCGGCGTGTCCCGGCCCCCCTTCCTTCCGGTTCTGGAGGGAGGGGGGCCGTTTTTTTGTTGACGGGGGCAGGCGGGTCGATTGAAATCTTCCCTATAGATTATATGGAGATTTGTGAAATGCCCGTTGCCCTCTCCTCGCGTCCCGACATTTTGCGCACAGGCCCGTCTGGTTTGTGTCGTGGGGAGGGCGCGGGAGGGTGTCTTCCCGTGTTCTCCCGACACCGTCGCCTGATTTTCCTGCAATTTCAGTCGAGGACACCATGGGCCTTTCTTCTCCATCATCGCGCCGGCGGCTGCCTCCCCTGAATGCCTTGCGGGCCTTCGAGGCGGTCGCGCGGTACCTGAGCGTGACCCAGGCCGCCGAGGAACTGTTCGTGACCCCGGCGGCGGTCAGTCAGCAGATCCGCCAGCTAGAGGAAACCCTGGGATGTGCCCTGGTGCGCCGCCAGGGGCGTGGCGTGGCCCTGACTCCGGCCGGGGAAGTTCTGCTCCCCGGGCTGAGCGAGGGATTCGACCGCCTGGTCCTGGCGGTCAACACCATGCGCGAGGCCCGTTCGCCAAGAACCATGGTCCGGGTGGCCGTTCCGCCGTCGTTTGCCGACAAGTGGCTGTTGCCGCGTCTTGGCGGGTTCATCGAGTCCCATCCCGACCTTGACGTGCATGTCATCGCGGGCATGGACCTTCTGGATCTCCATCGCGAGCCGGTGGATCTGGCGGTCCGCTTTGGAGCCGGCCAGTATCCCGGGCTGGCCGTGGAACTGCTGCGCGAGGAAGAAGTCTTTCCGGTGTGCGCCCCTGGCCTGCTCGCGGGATCCACGCCGCTTCGCGACCTGTCGGATCTGCGCAATCATACCCTGATCCACGACGACAATCCGGTCGAACGCGGGGCGTGCCCCGACTGGGCGTTGTGGCTGACCGCCGCGGGCCGCTCCGATCTTGTCACCTACAATGGGGTTCATTTCAACCAGTCCTCGATGGTGCTGGATGCCGCGGTCCAGGGCCTTGGCGTGGCCCTGGCCAAGGGCTTCCTGGCGCGGGATGATCTGGAAGGAGGGCGCCTGATCCGCCCGTTCACGGAAAACCACGTGCCCCGGTTCGCCTATTGGATTGTCGCCTTGCCCCAGGCCTTGACGCGCGCGCCCGTGCGGTCGTTCCGGGACTGGCTGCGCCAGGAAGTCTCGTAGGGCGAGACCCGAAAAAAGGGCGCCGCTTTTCCCGAAAAGACAAAATCAAGCAAAGGGATTCGGGGGGCTGTCCGCTTCAGTGTGAACATGAACGGGGCAGTCTCTAGAGTAATCCGAG
>NZ_BJZO01000092.1 GCF_007992075.1 Pararhodospirillum oryzae | reverse complement strand
TTGGTATTACCCGCAGGGGTGTGTCAGAGCCGGGCGGAGTCTCCTGGTTGGAGCGGGCAGGTGGACGTGGCAGAGCCAGATCATGAACTGGAAACCTGTCCCGTTTACTCCGCCGCCATGAACGCGCAATTTGTCGTGGTCATGGAGCGGATGATCGCCTCCATGACCGGAGGACAGACGCCGTTGCCCAGAAGCCGGATACGGTCCCGGCGGGATCCGTGGGGAAGGACATAGCCATCGTCGAACCCCATGGCTCGCCTGAGTTCCGGAACCTGCAACATACGCAGCATCGGGGTATCGCCTTGCCAGGTGACGAGGCCGAACCGGTCCAGGGTCGTCAGAGTCCTGATCGGCCGGTCGAGAGGCTGCCAGCCTCCGCTGCCGTCCGAGCCGTAGTAGACAATCAGAAAAGGCACCCCCCGGCCCAGGGCTTGAATCGCACGACCAGCACGCTCCAGGGTACCACTGGCCCGCTTGTCCGTAACCAGAGGGCGGCTACGCCACGTTCCGGTCGGATCCAGGAGGATGTGCTCCTTCACGGTCCTCGGCCCGCCGGCTATCGGCCTGACCGGGAGGGGCAGATGCACGTTATCGCATAGCAGGAATAACCGCCGGCGCCCCTGGGGAACGCCAAAGTCGGCAGCGTCCAGAATCTGATCCCGAACATGGTAGCCGAGCCCCCGCAATTTCCCGAGCAGTGCCTCGTAGCCTTGCCAGCCGCGCATATGGATGACGTTTTCCAGCACCATCCAGCGAGGCTTCAAGTCCTCGGCAAAATTGATGATGTAGTTGGCGGTCAGCCGGCTGCCCTCGTCACGAGGTCGGTTGCCCCGGGCGCAGGTGTGGTGGGTGCATTCCGGAGAGGCCAGGATGAGATCGATCGGGCCGATGTCACCCAGGACCGCTGGGCGGGTGTTTTCTTCCATCCGAAGGGTAACACCGCGTCCTTCGCCGAAGTTGGACTCATACGTCCGGGCCGCCAAGTCCCAGGCATCGATCCCGCGAACAATTTCCGCTCCGGCGGCCTTGGCGCCCCAGCTGCTGCCTCCGCCGCCGCAGAACAGATCGATGGTTCTCAAGCGCACATCACGGCCCCGCTTGGTCACGGCCCTGCCCCTCCCTGTCAAGGGCGGCAATTTCACCGCGTGACTCCAAACCGTCAAGCCAAACCGCCAGTCGGTCGGCCAAGGCGGCGGCTTCGGACCTGCGTCGGGTGGCGCATTCCCACACGGTCAGGACACGCCATCCCATCCCTAAAAGTTGTTCCACGACCTCCCTGTCGCGTTCCACGTTGCGTGCCAGCTTGGGCTTCCAGAACTCAGAATTGCTGGCGGGCAACTTTGCATGGCGACAGCCGGCGTGCTGGTGCCAGAAGCACCCATGGACGAAAATGGCAACCCGACGGCCCGGCATGACAACATCCGGAGCACCCGGCAGATCCTTGCGATACAAGCGATACCGGTATCCCCGTTGGGTCAGGCAGGACCGCACCAGCCGCTCCGGCTTCGTGTCACGGCCCCGGATGCCGGCCATCATGCGACTGCGGGTGGCTTGATTGACTACGTCCATGTCGCCTGCCGTTTCCGCACATCGGGGATATCATCCTTCGGCGCAGAATATTCGGCATCCTTCACCTCTTCCCAGCATTCCGGCCGCTTCGCCCACTCGGAGATCATGCGGCCGTTTGACGTTCGGCGCAGCACGTTGTTCACTTCCATCGCCCATGCATCGATCTGCTCCCCCAGCTCCGGCGAAATCTCCTGGTCAAGCCAGATACGATCAAAATCCACGCGATCCCCAAGGTGAAGGGAAAGGATGGCAATCGTGTAGGCGGTGACGTTGGCCTGGAACGCCGGGAAGGCCTTCCTGATCCGCCGTGTCGCCGATTTGAAGAGAATGGCCCTGGCGACTGCCTGCTTGAAGTAGCGGACATCCGGCAGGGGTAAGTCAGGAATTTGCGCCAATTCTTCCATGAACGCCTCAAAATTTTTCTGGGCGCCCCGACTGACCATATGCGGCTTGCGGTCCCAGGCGTTCAGGAATTTGGCCAGATCTGTCTTGGTGATCTTGCGAGCGGCCGGTACCTCTTCCTTCAGCTTGCGCAGTCTGGCCGGTGAGGTGCCTTCGTGAGCCAGCATGGTCTTGTAGCTGCCGGCTGCCCGTTCGTAGAACCAGCGTCCTTCCCCGTCAGGGAGATAGGTGGTCGCGGCCAGCTTTTCCAATTCCACGTGATAGGGCCTGTTGGCCGACAGGTCGGACACCCGCACAGCGTTCTGGCTGTTGGCATAGCGGGAAATGTCGGAGATCAGTGCCTCCTCATCGACGTCGGCAACCGAGTGAAGGATGATCATCTTGGCTGGCACCCGAACGGGCCCAAGGTCGATGGACGGATCCCGCTTCTTCGTGAAGTAGAGCGAGGCCGTGGTCTGGCCACCGTTGACGATCTGCATGCCCTTCAGCCAGGCGATGCCCGTACCACCGTCTTCGCTACGAGCCACCCGTATATCATCGGCGATCACCACGATGCCGTTGTTGTATGCCATGAACCGGTTCGGCGCCATCTTCAGCGTGTCACGGATGCCCCTGTTCACCTTGCCGGTGGCACTAAGAAAGGAGCGTACATTGGCCTCCAGAAGACGGGCGCCGTACTTCTCATAAAGGAAGCGCAGGACTTCCCCCGGAATGGTGGTCAGGGCGTAGTCATAGTCCCCCTGTTCACCCGGCACATAGACGCACGGCAGGGCGGCTCCGGCCACCTCGGTGAAGTCAACCGTCAATTCGTCACGAGGCTTTCCGGCCGACAAATGCCGGAACAGCCGTTCGATATCCATTACTTCCAGCTTGATGGTTTTTCCCTGCTCCTCCCGGGGGCGGAAATTCCTGGTTCTGGCGATACGGTCGGTCAAAACATAGATACGGACTTGATCAAGCCGGGGATAGGTTTCCCGGATCGTGACGGCCAAGCTGTATGCTTCGTGAGATTCATCAATATTTTCCTGCATCTTCCCATCGGCGCAACGAGCCAGGAACCGCAGACATTGGTCGGCTGCCTTTTTTGCCTGGCCGTCGGGAATGGAAGTCAACTCGTCCACGCCGTCGTACAGGCTGACGAACAGATCAAGCTGATCGGCTTCCTCCGATACGGAGTAGCCGCTAAGGCGAAGCTGGGCGTTGCCGATCCTGCCGGAGAAATGGCAGATTATTGGTTCGAAGGTCATCCCGATTTCGGACATGTGCTGCATGACCACTTCGGCAAAGACGATTTCGGGGTAGGGGTAGGCTTCGCCCGGCATCCCCATGCGCTGGCTCACGGCCTCCCGAACTTCGGCCTGCGTTTGCATCAGGAATTCCAGCAGTTCCATGGTTGTTCACCTTCAAGCAGGCCAAGAGCCTCGCAGAGGCCCACATCATCAAGAGTAATCAGGTCAAGATCCACATCATAGCGGGCCCGGGCCACCCCTGCCGGGACCATGGAGGCTGTCAGTCTTGGAAAATCGCCTGCCACCTGAAGCACTCTCATATCCACCAAGCGGAAACGGCGGGTGTAGCGTTCGGCTGTCGCAGCCAAATAGCCGGCCTGAATGAGTCGTGTTTCGAACAGGCCCCGGGCGACGGAGTCAGGCCCCAGAAGATCATCAACCCTCCGGATATGATCAGGCAGGGTGGCGCCTTCTGCTGATTCGGCAAAGCGCACGGCGCAGCAGAAAAGCGGGGAACGCAAGGTTTCATCGAACTGATCCAGAGACTGGACACGGGCGGGAAAACCATGCGCCGCCATCGTTGCCTTCACCTCAATGGCCCCGCTTCCCAGGGCGAAATCATGCAGCCCCCGCTGTGGCCCCTGCCAAGCCTCCAGAACCCTTCGGACCGAAAGCCCGGCTTCGATCAGGTGTCGCAGAACGACGAGTTCGCCGGCAAGGCCTGCTTCGGCGTCCGGCCCGAGGACGGGCATCCCTCCCCGTTCCATGAATTCCTGCCAGCCCCGAATACGCCCCAGGAACAGGTGCAGCAGATCCTTTTCGGTGGCATCGGCATGACGGTCGAGCATGGTCACGATGTCGGCCGCCATCATGGTGAACATCTCCAGGCTTGCATGCGGACGCCGGGCCAGGACGACGCACGGGGCAGGCAGGCAGGCATTCCGGGCAAGCATTCCCGTGAATCCGATGCCCTGCGGCAGGGTCGTCGGCGACGGCAGAGGTGTGGTGCGGAAACCGATCAGGACGGCCTCTTCTCCCGAGGGAAAGTAGCGCCCGGCCAGGAGAACGGGGCTCCCCCGAACGGCCAGCGGGATAACCCGCCAGCCCTCCCCGCCGTCACGTCCGGAAAAAGCCTTCCACGCGGCCTCAAGCCGTTCGGCCTCACTCCGATGCACTGGATTCCTGCTCCCACATGACATTGTTGACCTTGTACTCCACCTTGGTGCCGGACGAACTGGCCGGAAAACTGGCGGCAAACGCGATAATCTCCGGCAAGTCCTCTTCCGGCGGCTCAATGGCGTAAAGATAGAGAACCCCCCGCTCCGGATGGGCCGGCACTCCGGGAGCCCCCATCCCCCGAATGCGCCGCACGGCCGGGCCATTGGGACTGTCCGGTTCGCTGCTGCCTTCCTTGCGGCCAGGGTCGGCGTGCCATGCCTCGCGCGTCAGGTCCAACGCCGCTTGCCAAGCCGCATTGTCGAGATCGATGGCTTCGTCACGGGGCGACATAAGACGGCCGATGGACAAACGATTGCCATCGGTGGCTTTCGGCGTTCGCCGGATCATGTCGACGCTCAGGCCGTCAGACAAGGTCAGCCGCCCCCCCTGACCACCACCGATCAGGGCGATGGTCCAGTGCGTCAGTTCGCCTTCGGCCACCATCTGCTGAATGAACCGGGCCAGGAGGAGGCTGTCGACCTTGTGGGCATCAGGGTGGGTCTGGAAATCGGTCAGGAAATCGATAATGTCCGCTGCCGGGATATTGTCCCACAGATAGCCCTGCCATGCCTGTTTGCCGTCACCCCGCCGCCGCTCCGGATTCACCTCGGGAGCCGGCAAGCCATCCAGGAGCCGCCGCGTCGCGATCAGGTTCTCCAGCAGCTCGGTCGAGTCTCGAAATAGGGCAACGGTTTCAACCAATTGACCGCTGAAGGACAACATCAAGGTCTTTGCCGATCGCATTTTCAGCGGCGACGTAACCATCAGCACCGGGTGGGATTGCACCTTGAGGCCGTATTCCCGAGGGGTTGCTCCGGCGACCTCCATGAGGTCGAACTCCTCGCGCAACTCCTCCGAGGCATCGGCGACGTGACCGAACCACTCCGTCAGATCCGCCGTCGTGTACAGGCGGCACAGATCCAGGTAGCCAGGGCGATAGCCGAACCAGCGCCCCATCTGCATCAGGGTATCGTACATGCGCGAAGCCCGCAGGAAGTAGCTGACCGACAGCCCCTCCAGGGTCAGGCCCCGGGCCAGCTTGTCGCCACCCACGGCGATGACCTTCAGGCCCGCTCCGTCCTGATCCGCGTAATCCAGGGCATCCTTGGCCGTTCCGTTGATCATGCGCACCTGGATGTCGCTGACCACATCGGGGAGCACGTCCACGATCTCTTGCCAGCCGAAGGGATCGGTCTTCAGCCCGTCCAGGCCGCTGGCCCGCACCGCTGCCGTGACCGGCAGGAAGTCGCTTTCCCACAGGCCACGCAAGGCGGCCAGCACCTCCTTCCGACCGATGCCCCGGCGCAGGCGCTGACGCCGTTGGCGAACGTAGTCCTCCACCTGCCTGTGAACCTCCTTCTGGACCGAGGTGAACCGGGTGACATGGATCAGCATGGAGGAGTGCTCTCCATCCTGACCCCGCACCGTTCTTACGGCGCAGGCTAGCAAAAAGGCATCGACAGCCTGGGCCAGGGACGGCGGAATGACGGCCTCCCCCATGTGGAGGGGCTGGTGGTGGTTCCGGTGTCCGGCCGGCATCCAGGCCGTCGTGCCATCAGGAGAAGAGGCATCCGTCACGTCCCGGACAAGCGGCAGGCCGCCGTTGCGACCGTTCTCACCCGCCAGGCCGAAAACCCGGCCCGCCCCGACATAGTTGGACGGTACGGCCAGGTTCAGGATGAAGGCAGAGGGGAACAGGTCGGGGCCTTCTTCCTTCGTCGCCTTGCGCTCGTGGATGAAAATGTTGGCGAACGGTGTGGCGGTGTAGCCGACATAGGCCGATCGCGTGAAGGCGACCAGGATGCGACGAATCAGGCGGTTGATGGCGGTCGGCTGGTAGTCCGGATCGGGCTGGCCGTCGTCGCCGAAGACCTGCTCCCCGGTGTCGACACTGGCATGGTCTGCTTCGTCGTCGATCAACAGCAAGGGTAGATTGGTGACGATCTTGCGGCCGGTTTCAGCATCGTGGGTATTGGCGACATGGCTGCGGATCCAGCGCAGGAGCCGTTCAAGGACCGTCTTGTTTTTCTTGACGACGAACAACCAGGGCCGCTGCTCCGGCGAAATACCCATGTTCTGGGCCGTCTTGAGATTGAAGTCGCCGTTGTTGCTGCGGTTGGTGGCAAAATTGGGCCGGATGGACGGGTCGCTGTCGATGTGCCCGACGCCAATGATACGCAGATCCTCGTCTCCCGGCTTCGTCTCATAGCCCAGGAACCCCTCGTCCAGGCGCATTTGGGTCTGGGAACGCAGGTTGTTATGCAGCCCGGCCAGGACGATGATGATCTTGTATCCGGCATCGGCGGCCTTGCAGATCAGGCCGGTGTAATGCCCTGTCTTGCCCGACTGCACATGCCCGACCACCAGGCCGCGACGGTCCCAACGCCCTTCCCGCAAGGGGTCCTCCAGCAGTCCCAGGACGGTGTCGGTGGACTCATCAAGCCTTTCAACGGCCGCCGGCGCCAGACGCCCCTCCATCCATTGGCGATATCGCTGCCAATAACGCCAGTCCCGTTTGCGGGCCGACGTGAGCCAGCGAATATGCCCCTCCTCGCTGGAAAGCGTTCCATCCCGACCGATCCACAGGCTGAACCGACGAATGACTTCGGTGGTCACGGCATCCCGATCCAGGCCGATGCCCCACCGGGGCTGCATCCCCAGAACCTTGTCGATCATTTCCCCGATGAGATCGACCGTGATGGCTGTTCTGTCACCCTCGTCGACCAGAAGTTCCTGAACGAACTTGATGACCTTGTTGCGGATGTCCTCGGGCGAAGCGCTCACGTCAATCATCTCCTTTGACAAGCGCAGCCACCAAGCCGGGGTATTTGTGGAATGGCTCGGTGTGCAGCAGATGCTCGCGCGCGAGGGCAGGGCTCATGCCCTTGCGCTGCACCATATTGCGGAACATGACCCGCAGCACCGTCTCCACCTCTGCGGGGGCCTCGCCTTCGAAGCTTGTCCGGGGCGTTTCCCGGCCTTCGGTGGTATCCAGCCAGATGCGCCGGACCGGAACCGTTTCCTCGATCACCCGCAGCATGGCCCGAACCTGGGGAAGCAAGACTCCGGCCTCGTCCAGGACGGCCCGAATGGCGGGATGGGATTCATCAAGGCGATAGCGCATGCCGCCGCTGGAATGCTCGGCCCGCCACGCCTCGGCGATCGGGTGGGCGCCACCGGTCCGCACCACCTGCCCCCGGTGAGCAAAAACCCTTCGGGCACGGGCACGAACGTCTTCGGCCAGATGCATGAGATGGGTTCGAGCGGAAACCGGCGGACGGGCACGGGATTTACGGATGTCGATCTTCCAGTCGGCATCGGCGGAATTGGGGATATCGAGACGAACGCGGGCCAGACGGTGAGCTTCTTCCTTGGTCCACGCCCGGCCATGGCCCAGGCCGAGCCAGCTTCCCGCGACCAACAGACGCTGATTGCGATAGACATAGAAGCCCTGTTGCGCAATCCAGCCGTCCGGGCCGCCTGCCAGCTCATGGTCGCGAGGATCCAGGCGGTCCTTGTGAGGAAGGACGTGGCCCTGGATGGTGATCGCTCCGCCTTCGGCCATGAAACGCACTTCCGGCGAAGTCCAGGTGGCCGGATGATTGCGCAAAAACGGGTCCCAGGGTCGGACAGCCCGTCCGTTCAGAGCCAGGCGCAATCGGGGAACCGAACCTTCCAGGAACCTGTGGAACACCATCGCGAGGTGAAGTTCCACGGCATCAATCAGGTCCAGAAAGTCCTGCTCGCTGAAACCCGGCGTGACCACCCGGTCCATGTGCTCCCAAAGGACCAGGGTTCCACGTCCCGTCAGACACTCCAGAAGGTGTGCGGAACCCTCCGCCGGCCCTTCCAGAAGGCGCCAGTCACCATCCGGACTGGCCGCAAGGACATCCAGGTCCCAGCGCAAGCACGACAGCGTGTCGTCGCTGCGGGAAGCGACCGTCAGGCGCCGGGCCTGGGAGAACGATGCCGTTTTCAGGCCAAGGCCGAAGCGGCCCAGATCCGACCCGGCCCGTTCATCCAGAGGGTTGCGCTCACCAAGCCGCATGGCCCTCTCAAGGCCGGCATCTGTCATGCCGCAACCGTCGTCCAGGATCGAGACATGACTGTCCGGCCCGTTCCAATGAAAGGTGACATCGACGGTGCGAGCGCCGGCGGCGATGCTGTTGTCAATGATGTCCGCCAATGCCGTCGCGGGTGAATAGCCAAGGCCCCGCAAGGCTTCCAGCATGGCCGGAGCACGGGGCGGCACCGATCGGGATCGAAGGCTGGTCATTCGAGAAAGCTCCGCAGGTGTTTGGATCGACCCGGGTGCTTCAATCTCATGAGCGCTTTCGCTTCGATCTGCCGGATGCGCTCCCTGGTAAGCCCGAACCTGATGCCGATCTCTTCCAGGGTTTGTTCTTCGTAGCCACCCAGGCCGAACCGCATGCAGATGATCTGCTTCTGGCGCGGCTCAAGCATGTCCAGAGCGGACCGGACATGCCGCCTGAGGTTGCTGTAAATCGCCACTTCTTCCGGATCCGGATTGGCGGTGTCGGCAATTTCAACGGCCGCCACCTCGGGATCGGACAGGGACAGCGGCTCATCCGGTATTCGCAAGAGCTTCAGCAGGGCATCCGGCGAGATTTCCAGCGACGCCGCCAGATTGGGGATTTCCGGAATCGCACCAGTTTGGGAAAAAAATTTATCCCGGGCCCTTTCAAGCTTTTTGTAGTTCATCAAAACATGAATAGGTAACCGAATGAAGCGCTCAGTATCACCCCGGGCACGGCCGATGGATTGGCGAATCCACCAGGAGCCATAAGTCGAGAACTTGCAACCCATGTGCGGATCGAACCGTTCAACCGCCTTCATCAGGCCGATGCAGCCTTCCTGTATGGCATCGGTAAAGGACCAACCTGCATACCTTTTTGCCACCCAGGACACCAGACGCAGGTTTGCAGCAATCATGAATTGCTTGGCTTCGTCCGTCCGGTTCAGGGCACCGGCCAGCCTTCGCCCGGCCTCGGGGGCCAGTGTGTCGCTTTGCACGATGCGATGCAGTCGGGCAATGAAAGGCGCGGCCAGGACAAGGCCTTCCAGGATGCCTCGCATACGTTGCAAGATCGGTTGGCAGTCCCCGGACCTGGCCATGCGGTGGCCGTGCATCTCTCCCAGACGGGCCAGGGCATCCAGAAGATCCTGCTGCTGTTGATGACGGCGCAGGGTCGCAGGGTCCTCCGTCGGGATGGAATCATCATCCCCGGCTTCGTCGAATGCCTCCTCATCCGGGTCGGCGTCCTCCTCGGTGGCAGGAACCAGAACATCCTCCAGGGCCAAGTCACCGGAGGCCAGCCGGGCAGGGACGCCAAGCAGCTCCTGCACGGCCGCAGGGCTGAGAAGGATGGCCGAGAGAGCCTCCCGCCTCCCCTCCCGCATTGTATACGCAAGAGAAACCTCCTGCTCCCGTGTCACCACGGGATGCCTGGTCATCTGCCACCAATAATTCAGTGGCTCGGCTCGCCACGAATTGAGCAGGAGCAGGAAGCTCAGGCCCTCACGGGCCAGGGAATCCTGGTCGCCGGTAAGATCGGGTGCGCCCTCCACCGTCTCCACCAAGTCTGGCGGCTCGCAGACCTCTTCGTCCACCAGGACCCCCAGGTCCCCCAGGGTCCGGCCAAGGTTGGCGACGTATTGAAGATCGGGTTCGTCCGGCCGACCATGGACACGAGGGGCCACCGCAGTGATCCAATCAGGGTGGACCCATCCCAGCCGGAGACCTGCCCGAAGAAGCTCCAGGATGGCTTCGTCGTCATGCTGGCGGCGGCGTCGGGCGAGTGCCCGAAGTTCTGCAATCTCCGGAAGGTCGATCCCGACATCGGACCAATCCTCATCCAGGTCTTCCGGAACATGCGCCGAAAGCCTTGCCTGTACCGTCACGGCAGCCTGAAGGACGAGTTCATCGCCCTCCGGTGGCGGGCCGTCTTCCGGTTCGGCTTCCCAGGCGGAGCCGTCGAGCGGCTCGTCATCCTTGAACAACCGGTCGAGTTCCAGGGCCCCACCAATCCGTGACGGCACGGCATCGACGACCGAAAGATTCTGCTCCGGAACCGGTGATGCTGTCGGTTCGGGGATGGTCGGAGAAAGCAGCACGACGACATCCTGAAAGCCGCCTGCCTTCGCAAGAGCAAGGGCATCCAGGCCCTGGTGATCCCTGAGCAACGGGTCGGCCCCGGCGATCATGAGCAAACGGCAAATGGCTGTGTGACCTGCCTCGGCGGCGAGCATCAAGGCAGTACGCCCCCGTGGATCACAGTCATCAGGATGTGCGCCGGTTCGAAGCTGGAGCTCCACCGATTTGGCCGCGCCCTGTTTCACGGCCATTCGCAAAAGTGGGGAAAGGCGTGGTCGTACGTCACCCATGGCCGGCTGTCAGAGAAGGCAGGACGGGGCTTTGATCTGCCAAGCCTGCAAAAAACGCCAGCGTCCCCTCCGACACACATTCCGCCGAAGCTGGCATCCTTATCCCCTTCGGGGTTTTTTACGGAATTTAATGTTACTCACATCCCGGGAAGCGGTCCAGCCAGTTGTGCGTAGGCATCCCTGTTATTGGTCTCGATCTACTTTCAACGGCATCATGCAACAAAAAAGTTATCCTGACAGACTGCGGCCGCCGTTTCCTTGGTCGCCAATCGCGATGGCCTCGGAGACCGAAGCGCCGGAGACATTCGAAAAACTTCCCCGTCCGCCGGGACGAGATCCCATCCCAGCCTGGGAAAGGGTAGGGGAACGCGAAGGGATCCGCACACGAAAACGCCCCCGCCGGATCAAGGCGGGGGCGCAACGGGGCAGGGGCTTGGGGCCGCGCCGTGATCAGGGTTGTTCAAACAGCGGCGTGGACAAGTAGCGTTCGGCGAACGAGGGCAGAATAACGACGATGTTTTTGCCGGCCATTTCGGGGCGCTGGCCGACCTCGATGGCGGCGGCCAGGGCCGCGCCCGAGGAAATACCCACCGGCACCCCTTCCAGGCGGGCGATCTCCCGGGCCGTGGCGAAGGCGCTTTCGTTGGCCACCTTGATCACCTCGTCGATGATCGCGGTGTTGAGATTGCCGGGAATGAAACCGGCGCCGATGCCCTGGATCTTGTGCGGGCCCGGGGCGCCGCCGCTGATCACCGGGCTATCCTCGGGCTCCACCACCACGAGGCGCACCGACGGCTTCAGCCCCTTCAACACCTCGCCAATGCCGGTGGCCGTGCCCCCGGTGCCGGCGCCCGCCACCACCACGTCCACCGCGCCGTCGGTATCTTGCCAGATTTCGCGCGCCGTGGTCTTGCGATGGGCCTCGGGATTGGCCGGGTTTTCAAACTGCTGCAACATCAGCGCCCCGGGCAGGCTGTCCACCAGCTCGCGGGCCCGGGCCACGGCCCCATTCATGCCCTTGGCCGCCGGGGTCAGGTCGATTTCCGCCCCCAGGTGGGTCAGCATCTTGCGTCGTTCCACCGACATGCTTTCGGGCATGGTGAGGATGAGGCGATAGCCCTTGGCCGCGCACACGAAGGCGAGCGCGATCCCGGTGTTGCCCGAGGTCGGCTCCACCAGCACCGCGCCCGGCTTCAACCGCCCCTCGGCCTCGGCGGCCTCGATCATGGCAAGGCCGACGCGATCCTTGACGCTGGACAGGGGATTGAAGAACTCGCACTTGCCCAACAGCGTGGCCCCCACCCCGTGCTGGGCGGCCAGGCGCGACAGCCGCACCAGCGGCGTGGCCCCGATGGTGTCCACGATGCTGTCGTACACGCGACCACGGGAAAAAACCGGCTCGGACGGGTGGGTCATGGCGATTGTCCAGTAAGTTTGTGGAGTTTGGGATCTTTCTTCACATCACTCCCGTATTTATGCCACGGCCCCGCCCTGTCAAGAGCTTTTCCAGATTCAGGGGGTGTGGGGAGCTGTATCCTATCACCGCGCGTTTTCAAGGCACCCGATGCGAGGAGGGAATGGCGTCGAGATCCGGTGTTGCCCGCCTGGTAACGGCCTGGCCGTGCAGACCGGTGTCGCACCGAACCGTGCCGCACCCCACCGCTACTGAAAGGCCGCTTGGTCAGCGTCGCATAGGCGAGCAGGTGTTCTCGCCATAGCTGCTGGAGTGGTGGCTTGCGAAGGGCGTCGGCATGATGGTCGCCGTAGAGGCCAGATGCTTCGGACAGCTCATCATGCCGGGGACCAGTGCCGCTGCCGGTGTCCTCGAAGCTTTCCGTATATTTGACCTCTACGGCGACGAAGCCCGGCAACTGGTCATCGGTCTCGGTAAGCAGGAAGGCGTCGAAGGCGGTGTTGTCGCCTGTGAACAACGGATTGTTCCGCCCCGGTGAGTGCTCGAACAGCACGCCGGTCACTCGGCGGTACACGCCCGGCATAAGGCGCTCGACCACTCGTGATGCCAAGTCGAGGTCTTGCCGAAGGAGGCCGAAGAGGTTGAAGCAGAGGGCTTGCGACGACAGCAGGTTTCGGCACAGGCGCTCCGTGTCGTACAGGGCGCCATGCTCGCGGTAGGCGGCTTCCCGCCGTGCCAGCCGGTAGATGTCCTCGCTGATGAAGTTCGCTCCCGCTTCCGCATCCTGGCGGCTGAGGCGACTCCCGAGTTCCTGCACCTCGCCGCCAGGGCGAACGTGCTCTCCAACGGCGAAACCCTGTTCCCCACGCCAGAGCGCCTGAAGCAGGCGGGCGGCCGCCTGGAACCGGGTGTCGTATGGCTGGAAGACCTGATGCTCGCGGAGGACGGCTTCAGGAAGGATCGGCACGCGATCCATCAGCGGGGATGCAGGGCTCATCTGTTCTCCAGCGACAGCCAATGATCTGGTCTCCGGCGATATGGAGACGCGAGCACAAGTGAGTTGACGACCGACAGCGTTTTCGCCGCCGGGTATCAGAGCACTTCCCACTACCCCTTCCCCCAATAAAACTCCGAGGAGCAGTCGGAACTGAACTACGACCAGAGGCGGAAGGCGACCTTAAACACGGAATACGCGTCGGTGGTGGCGCGGCTTGTCCGGAGCGAAACTCGGAGCAATGGAAGTTGCTGAGGCAAAACGGCATTTCATACCGGACGACACTCGAAAGCATCGACTCGTCGCCCGGCAATGCCGACTGGCCGCCGCGCCTTATGGCGTGTGAACGCAGCGTCGACGATTTCACTCATCGACGCGTATCAGTCGCGGCGTCCAGAAACTGCGGAAGCGCAAGGGGCTACCGCAGCTTTCACGAATCGCATACGTGAAATTGTGTTGATGCATATCCATGTCCTTGCGAGGCCACTACTCTGCGGCAGCGTGAGTAGCATCCGCAAGTCCGCCGTAAGCCTTTATAAAGTGGTCGATTCCCTCGATGATTTCATACTGACGCACGTTGTTCAGCAATCCTTCGGCTCGCAGGAACTCAACTTGTTTCGCCATGTAGTCGCGGAACACAGGATCCGCATCGGTGCAAATGCTGTTCCGGCCCTCCTGGATCGCTACGCGAGCGGTCACGCCGCTTCCCGAGAAGAAATCGAGAACAGTGGAGCCGGGATATGACAGTGAGCGCACCAGTCGCTCGATCACGGCGGCGGGTTTCTGCGTTGGATGGCCGACACGCTCAAGAGAATTGCCATTGAGTCGGCCAATGCGCCATACATTCGTAGGATTACGCCCCTTTTCGACAGATTCCGGATTAAGGCGTTTATCCTTCAAGTAAGCCGCTTTGGTTTCCTCGTCATAGGGTTCCCGCACGGCGTCAAGGTCGAAAAAATACTTCTTATACCAACGG